>NZ_CP036348.1:4318822-4627310 GCF_007753095.1 Rosistilla carotiformis | reverse complement strand
CTGAAGTAGCAGTCGCTGAAGTAGCAGTCGATGAAGTAGCAGTCGATGAAGTAGCAGTCGATGAAGTAGCAGTCGATGAAGTAGCAGTCGATGAAGTAGCAGTCGCTGAAGTAGCAGTCGCTGAAGTAGCAGTCGCTGAAGTAGCAGTCGCTGAAGTAGCAGTCGCTGAAGTAGCAGTCGCTGAAGTAGCAGTCGCTGAAGTAGCAGTCGCTGAAGTAGCAGTCGCTGAAGTCAAAGACTACGGTTTTCGTTTTGACAGCAATTACTACGACGACTACTACGGGTTCGATGTTGAAGCCCAATCGGTCGCTGAAGTTGCCGCGGATATGACCGACGCTGCCGACGTCGACACTGCCGAATCCGTTGATAGCGAAGCCGACGCGGATGACGTTGCCGTGGAAGAGGTTGCTGATGCCGATCTGCTGGCCGACGAATTTGCGATGGAAGACGCGGCAATCGAAGCGGTGATCGAATCGATCGCATTGGTCGAAGGCGAGGAAGCGGCAGAAAATCAGGAGATCGCGGTTGCCGAACCGGAGGTTGCCGAAACCAATCTGATCGCCGTCCCCGATCCTTGCCTGCAAGATGAGCTGCAATGGCAACTGTCCTTCCTGGCCGGATCGCACCCAGAACTTCAATGGGCTGTGAATCCAAGCCAATTGGGAGCTCGGATCGCCGAAGTCCTGCTGCAAGCCAGCGAAGCATTGGCCGGATTGAGCCATTCGGAGGTCGCTGCCAACACCGCTGCGATCGACAACGCGGCGACTCAGGTCGAACCCGGCCCCGTCTCCGAATGCACCCCTGTCGACTCCGATTGCCCCGTTCGCAGCCTGGATGTCGAACCGATCGCTGAATCAATCGTTGCACCGCCAGCGCAAGCCGCCACGATTCAAGTTGCCGCCGAGCCGGGTGCCGACAGCATCGTGCGATAAAAAATCGGTGGCGACGCGATTTTTTGATGAATGACATGAGGGGAGTGCAACGCAACGTTGCACTCCCCTGAATTGTTGGTGAAAGCGGTCTCCCGTGGGGCAATTTGTCCGTTTGGGTTGCCTGGCGGGCAAAGCTTGGCGAAAATGTGATGGTTAGCAAATCTGGGGCGACTGGATTTTCGGCATACCGGAAAATGCCGGATCGTATTAGGATGCCAGTAGCACCGGCTGACCGAGACCTGAGACCCGCGACCGAACGGGCGGTCCGAGATGGCCCACCGTTTTTCCCTGGAATCCCCTATTTAAATCATGTCTACCGAAGCGATCGAATCCACCGATCAGGTATCCGACGATTCGCCTGAATCAAATCCCGGCCCACCGGTTCGCCCGCCGCGGGTGGATATTCCTGAGACCGCCAAGCCGCCCGAGCTGCAAAAAACGTACGCGTTGGTGCTGGGGTTGGTCCATTTGGGAGCCCTGGCGGCGATCGTCCCGCCGCTGGCCGGATACCTGTTCTCGTGGTCAGGCTTAGCGTTGGCGATTGCCGGCCACTTCTTCTATGGAATGGTGGGAATCAATGTCTGCTACCACCGCTTGCTGACCCACCGCGGCTTTAAATGTCCGCTATGGCTAGAACACAGCCTGGCCGTGCTGGGAATCTGCAATTTGCAGGACAGTCCCGCGCGTTGGGTCGCGATCCACCGCATGCACCATCAACACAGCGATCATCAGCCCGATCCGCATACTCCCAAAGCTGGTTTTTGGTGGTCGCACGTCGGTTGGGTCGTCTACCGCAACCGCGACCACGATACGACTAGCCATTTCGAACGCTATGTCCGCGATCTGTTGCGCGATCCGTTCTACCTGAAATTGGAAGCCCGTTGGCGTTGGTTTGGGATCTTCGCCTCGCACGCGCTGTTGTATTATCTGATCGGTTCGGCGGTCGGCTATTTCATGTCGGGCACGTTCGACGGAGCGGTTCAACTGGGACTCAGCTGGTTGTTCTGGGGAGTCTTGGTCCGCGTGGTGATCGTTCTTCACGGAACGTGGGCGGTCAATTCGCTGACCCATGTGATTGGATACCGCAATTACGAAACCCGCGACGACAGCCGCAACCACTGGCTGATCGCATTGCTCACCCACGGCGAAGGTTGGCACAACAACCACCATGCCAGCCCGCGAGCGGCGATGCATGGTCATCGCTGGTGGGAATTCGACATGGCGTGGTGGGTGATCCGTGGCATGGAGATGCTCGGTTTAGCGACCGATGTCGTACGCCCCGGCAAGACGGCCGAACCGGCCGATTGGTAATATGGGCGGCAAGAGGTTGCCGCGGAAACTTTGGATCGCGAGCGTTGTGGCGAAGGCCCCGCTCGCTTAGCGGCTCAACAACGCATCCCTTCTCAAGATCAACGCCTGCCCTTGGCGGGCACCGCTAAGCCCTCTCAGTCATCGTTGCGTTGGACCCATGGAAAGAGATCCATGTTGGCAACGACCGATTGTTCGACAAAGCTGGCGATGCTGTCGATCACTTCGGGGCCACGTAGTACGAGATCGACACCTGAAAGATTTGCCCGTACCCGCATCGCTTTGAGTGGCAGCGGTTGCGTGTTGTCGAACTTGCCCGACACCCGAGCGCGTTCAAAAAGCTTGGCCAAGCGATTCGCTTCGGAATTTTCGCTGATCCCGCTTCCCGAAACGATCATAATGGGCAGACGGCTGATCGCAGGGTGCCGCGTCGCCAAATCGCCACTGACGCCATTGACCGATTTGATCGGCGAAACGAGCACCAGCGCCTTCACATCCTGGCCCTGTTTCTTGGTGCCGATCGATGGCCAGTTCCAGTCCATCATGGCCCAATTCATCGCCAGGATCGAGCCTTCTTCGATGCCGATCACTGTCAGGGCGTTGAGGTTCAATTTTTCCGCGTCATTTTCGCTGCGAAGGAATTTCTTGGCGGCCTCCATATCCAACGCGACAACGGCTTCCATGTCGCGCTTCGTGGCCCGCTCAACTTCCATCGGTTTCCCGTCGGCACCGATCACGCGACTGCGACCATGGCCACGGATGTCCAGCAGCGCGACCGCGCAACCTTGCGATTGCAGTTTGAAGGCCAACGAAACGTATGGGCTGGTTTGGCCTGACCATTCGTGAACCAACAGAACGGTCGCTGCTTTTTTGCCTCGGTCCGAAGGGAAGTATCCGATCTGCAACGGCACGCCGTCTTTGGTCGTGATTTTTTCCAAGCGAGGTTTCAATTCCTCGGGGATCTTTTTCTTAGGCGCATTGGTGGGACGCGTTGTCTTCGGGGGGGCCGGGGTAACCGGGCGCGCCGCAGGCGCAGGTTGCGGTGGACGTGCAACGCCTGGTTGGGGACGTGTGGGAGCGGGTTTGGGGTTGCCGGGAGCCAGTGGGTCAAAGGCGGGGCCTTGGCCGAACGCAATCACCGACATCGAAGCGACGGAACATATGATCAAAAACAACCGTAATCCGATGGTCGCGCGTTGCTGAGCGTCGCTGGTGAGGGTGATGGCTTGGGGGCGTTGTTTCATGAGAAGTTCCAGCCTTAAATCGCATCCTGGAGTTTTCGATAAGTTTCCTTTGACCTTTTCAGATCCTTTCTAATGCTAAGCGCCCAGCGATGCTGGGTCAAACCAAGGGTGACTTCGCAACAAAACTTCGTGGCTTGACCTATAATCGGCTCTCACACAATCCCCCCAACCCCAACCTTCCACCATCGTTGACAGGAAAACTTTCCGTGATCCGCAACCTACGCACCTTCATTTGCTGCATTTTCGTGGCGCTGACGACTGTGAACGTCTCCGCGCAACGCGACCTGACCAACATCCCCGCCCCCGACCCGCAAGCCGAAATGGAGGCGATGCGTCTGGATCCTCGGATCGAGATCAATCTGTTTGCGTCGGACCCGATGATCAAAAAGCCGATCCAGATGAACTTTGACAGCCAGGGTCGGCTGTGGGTTGCCAGCAGTGAAGTCTATCCGCAGATCGTTCCGGGGGCCGCCGCGACCGACAAGATCATCGTTCTGCAAGACACCACCGGCGATGGCGTTGCCGATCACAGCCAGGTGTTTGCCGATAATCTATTGATTCCGACCGGGGTGTTGCCGGGGGACGGAGGCGTCTACGTGGCCAACAGCACCGAATTGATCCATCTGAGCGACAGCGATGGCGACGGACGCGCTGATCAGCGGCGGGTCGTGTTGAGTGGATTTGGCACCGAAGATACGCACCATCTGTTGCACACGCTGCGTTGGGGCCCCGATGGTTGCCTGTACATGAACCAATCGATCTACATCCACAGCCATGTCGAGACGCCTTACGGCACCCGGCATCTCAACGGCGGCGGGATCTGGCGTTACCGGACCGAAACGCAATCGCTGGAGGTGATGTGCAAGGGACTGGTCAATCCCTGGGGGCACATCTTCGATGCGTATGGCCAATCGTTCGCCACCGACGGCGCTGGGGTGGAAGGAATCAATTACGTCTTTCCGGGATCGGTTTTCATGACCAGCCCGGGTGCGTCGCGGCATCTGCGAGGGTTGAACCCCGGCAGCCCCAAGCATTGCGGTTTGGAAGTCCTTTCGGGGACGCATATTCCCGCCGATTGGCAAGGCGATCTGGTCACCAACGACTTCCGCGGCCATCGCGTTTGCCGGTTCACCGTTCGCCCGCAGGGAAGCGGTTATAATTCGCGGCAGCAGCCGGAATTGATCGTCAGTCAGCACGTCGCTTTTCGTCCGATCGACGCCCGGATGGGGCCCGATGGTGCGATCTATATCGCCGATTGGTACAACCCGATCATCCAGCATGGCGAAGTCGATTTCCGCGACGAACGACGCGATCGTGGCCATGGTCGGATTTGGCGTTTGACATTCAACGATTCGCCGTTGATGAAGCCGACTCCCACGGGAGCGCTCTCCGACGTGGCGTTGTTGCATTTGTTGGAGAGTCCCGCGTTGTGGCTGCGGCAATTCGCGCGGCAAGAATTTAAAGAACGAAACGCGGACGACGTGCTTGCGGCATTGACCGGTTGGGTCGGAGAAGCCCAGGGGGCGGCGCTATTAAATCGTCAGTTCGAGGCGATGTGGGTTCGCGAATGCCTGGACCGACCCGACGCGCAGCTTTTGAAAACGTTGGCTGCTTGCGAGAACGAACATTTCCGCGCCGCCGCGGTCCGCTATATCGGGTTGCGTCGCGACACGATCGACGATGCGTTGGCTTTGCTGACCATCGCCGTTGCCGATGCGAATCCGCAGGTCCGTTTGGAAGCGGTCACGGCGCTAGGCGACGTGGGAACGGGGGAAGCTGCCGCGATCGCCTTGCGAGCACTGGATCAGGAACTCGACGAGAACCTCGATTTTGCACTTTGGAACACGCTGAAGCGGACTCAGTCGCAATGGATCGAAGCGCTTGCCGCCGGCAGCTTCGATACGCAAAACAAGACCGCGCGATTGGAGTTTGCGATTCGTGCGGCGGCCTCGCCGGCTGTGGTCGCACCGGTGGTCGCGTTGATTCGCCAGGGGGAGATTGGACCGGCCGATGCGGCGGCGCTGCTCAGCGCACTGGCCGATGCTGCCGATGCGGAATCGTTAAATGAGGTCCTGCAGCTGGTGCTAAGTTCTGAGAGTGCGTTTTCGGATCCAGCCCGCGCCTCTCTAATCGAAGCCGTGGTCCGCCAGAAGGAAACCCGCAATGTGATGCCGTCCAAGGGGGTGGAGCTGCTGAAGTCCTACGCCGAGACAACGGATTTGGAATTCGATTCGCCCACCGAGCAGGCGACGTTGAAGGCGATCGGGCGGTGGAAAGCCGCCGATCTGCAGCCGATTGTGTTGGCCGTGATCGACCGAGCGAAGCAGCGCGGTTCGCTGCCGATGATCGCCTTGGCGACTCTGGGGCAATTGGCGACCGACGCGTCATTGCAGCCGTTGGCTGCGGTCGCGCGCGACACCAACGCGAGTCCTGAGTGGCGGATTGCCGCAATCGAATCCTTGGTCGGAGCGCGGCCCCGGCTGGCGGCTCGCGAGGCATGGGGATTGTTAGCCTCCCGTGATCAGTCACCTTGGGGCGAGCAATCGCTTCGTGGCGTGTTGCGTCGTAAGGGCGGTAGTGACTTGTTGGTCGAGGCGCTTGCTGGCGTGACCTTGCCCGCCGACGCGGCCCGCGGGGCGCTGCGTGAGGTGCGGTCGGCTGGAAGCCATGCCGCGTTGGAAGCTGCGATTCGCGAAGCAGGAAAATTGGACGACGCCAGCTGGAAAATGTCCGCCGAACAAACGGAGCAACTGACCGCAGCGGTTCGAGATTCCGGTGATCCCGTGAAGGGGGAAGCGATCTTCCGCCGCAGCGAGCTGCAATGCATCGCCTGCCATGCGATCGGGCCGGCCGGTGGCCGTGTCGGTCCGAACTTTGTTAGTTTGGGAGGGAGCGCGCAGATCGATTATCTGATCGAATCGCTGATCGATCCCAATGCCAAAGTGAAAGAGAACTTTCATTCGGTGGTCGTGTTGACCGACGATGGTTCCATCGTGCAAGGCATCCGCGATTCGGAGACCAATCAATCGTTGACGTTGCGTTTGGCCGACGGTAGCAAAAAGACGATTCCTCAGGAGACGATCGATCAAGTTGGCGAAGGGCGTTCGTTGATGGCCGCCGGGCTTGTCGATTCGCTGACTCGCGATGAACTGGTCGATCTGGTGCGCTTTCTGTCGGAACTGGGCCGCACCCCTGCGATGACCCTTTCGACCGATCCGATCGTGCGCTCGTGGCAGAAGCTGGTCTTCTCGCCCGAAGCGAACCGTCTGCTGAATCGCACGAGCATCGATTCGGTGACGACCGACAATCCCGTTTTAGTCTGGGAGAACACGACCACGTTTGTCGATGGGAGCCTTCAGCTTGCAGAGCTGGCCGATTTCAAACAGCATGCGAATTCGATTCCAACCGCATTCATGCGATTCGATTTTGAATCGTTTGATGACAAACCGATCCGGATTCGTTTGCCCGAATCCGACGCGATCAAGATGTGGGTCGATGGCAAGCCAACGCCAACCTGGAACGCTGGCGATTTGAAATTGGCCAAGGGGAAGCACCGCGTCACGCTAGCGATCCAACGCGGAAAGATCGTCGAACCATTCGCCGTGGAGATCGATTCGGAGACTCCCGTTGCGATCCTCGATCACTTCTAAACGATCGCAACGATGAAGCGTGGGGCCGCAGTCGACGCGGCCTCGCGTTATTCGGAAGGGGGTGGGGCCAACAGTCCCTGGCGCGTTCGCTCTTGAGCGAACATCTGCTTCAGCAGCTCCATCTCTTCGTCGTCGTCCAGTTGGCTCGATTCCAAATCCCGCAGCGTGCGGCGTCGCTGCTCCTCCAGCTCGGTGCCACGGAAGCGATCGATCACCGCTTGCATCCGAACTTCGGGCGGTCCGTTGACGGTTGCTGCTTTGTCGTCGACCGATTGTTGGAAATTGACAAGCACGCTCTTCAGGTGCGCGTCCTCGACCGCCAGTAGCACGTTCTGGACATCCAGTTCGTGGCCGCCCAGTTCCAGGTCTTCATAGATCGTCATCAGGGCTCGGGCGGTGTCGGTCGCCAGCCATCGCGGTTCGACCGATTCAAGCGCCTGGGGAACCAGGTCGGCCCGTTCGATCATCAATTCAAACAGCTCGCGATCGATGCCGGTGATCGGTTGGTGGCGGACCTGGGGTGGGGGCGCGGTGGTCGGTTCCGGTTGCCGTTTGAATTCACGGTTCTGACGCGGATCGTTACGGTGTTCGGTGATCCGATTCTTCAGCGTGTCGGCGGGCAGCCCAAACGTTCGGCTGAGTCGCATTACGGTTTGTTCGATCCGCAAGTTGTTCGCGTTTTGAGGCGATTTGGCGACCAGCCGGAGCATCGAATCGAGGGCTGCCGACGCGGCGTGGGTGTCCCGGACTAAGTCGATTCCGGCGGTTGAACGATTCAGTTTGTGTTCGATCGCATCGGGGGCTTGGGCGATCAATTCACGGAACGCATCGGCACCGTGGGTGTTCAGGAAGTCGGCGGGATCTTGCCCCTGGGGCAGTGTCAGAACACGCATGTCGACGTCGGCCGACACAAAAAGTTCTAGCACTTCGTCGGCGCGACGCTGCCCGGCGGCGTCGCCGTCGAGGACCAGCACGATTTGGTCGACAAATCGCTTCAGCAGCCGCACATGGCTGTCGCCCACGGCCACGCCCAGGCAAGCGACTGCCGTTTCGATGCCGTGCTGTCGGGCGGCGATCACGTCGGTGTAACCCTCCATGACCAGCGCCTGGCGTTGCCGCTGCATCGCTTGGCGGGCCATGTTCAGGGCGTACAGATGTTGGCTCTTCGAGAACAGCTTCGTCTCGGAAGTGTTCACGTATTTGCCGCCCGATTGATCGCCGATCATCGGCACGTGGCGTCCACCAAACGCGATCGGGCGATCTTGCAGGTCGTAGATCGGAAACATCAATCGGCCACGGAAAAAATCGTAGTGGCCACTGCCTGAGTTCCGCGCGAGGGCAAGGCCGGCGGCCTGCAGGATTTGCGGACTGAAGCCGGCGTCCAACGCAGCGCCTAACAACCAGTCCCACTGGTCGGGAGCGAAGCCGATGCGAAAGCGAATGCGATTCTCTTCGTCGATGCCCCGTTCTTGCAGGTAGTCCCGGACGACCGCGGCTGCCGGCGATTTGGCCAGGTAGTTGAAGAACCGTTCTTCGGCCCACTTCAGCGCCGACAGTAAGGTTGCCTTGTCGTCGACCGATCCTTTTTCAGCAGGAGCGGAACCGCGTTGGATCTCGATGCCGGCGCGGTCGGCGAGGATCTTGAGCGCTTCGGGGAAGCTGACGCCATCGCGCCGCATTACAAAGCTAAAGACATCACCGCCGATATCGCAGGGCCAGCACTTCCACGATTGGCGGACCGGATTGACCGACAGGCTCGGCTTCTTATCGTCGTGCCAAGGGCAACGCGCGACAAAACTGCTGCCCTGGCGGCGCAGTTCAAGCGATGCGCCCACGACATCGACGATATCGTTCGCTTCGCGCACGCGTTCGCGGACGTCAAAATCAGCCGGCAGGGACATCGATCACACCTAAGAAGGTCAAGCCGCCGCGGCTAAGAGAATCGTCTCGAGGACATCGATTAATTGGTCCAACCGAAACGGTTTGAAAAGGATCGCTTTGGGGTGCAGCCCATCTTGTCGCGCTTTCACGATCGAATGCCCCGGATCGTAACCGAAACCCGTCATCAGGATCATCGGCACATAATCCATTTGGTTTTTCAGCCGGAGCATCAGCTGGTAGCCGGAGTAGTCGGGCAGTCGGATGTCGCTGATGATTGCGTCGTAGCTGACCACACCTTGGCTGCAGCGAACCATGCGAACCGCTTCGTCGCCCGTCTGGGCGGTTTCCACGACGCAGCCGTAACGTTCCAGCAAGGTATGGGCGTCGTCCAGCACCTGCGTGTCTGCATCGACAACCAGGATCCGCTTGTCCATCAGGTTGGGGTATTGCGGCTTCTTAGCCGACGCCGGGACAGCTTCGACCGGTGTCAAGCGTTCGCCAATCTGTTGGATCGTTTGTTTGATATCCCGCGCATTCTTCAAGATTCGGCGGACGCGTTCGGCCAGGTCCGATTCGTGCCCGATGTACTGTTCCAGCACGTTGACCGCATCGTTAAGGATTTGATCGACCGGGAGAGCAACGGCGCTGTGAATCGCTTCGCAGCTCTGTTGTGCGGTGTTGGCTTTTTGAGCCATCAGCAATTCGAGCGTGTTGAGCGCTTGGGCGACATCGCGGGCAAAGATCTCGAGGAACTGGACGTCGCTTTCGGAGAACGCCCGAACCTCAGGGCTTTCGATATTGATCGTGCCAAGGACTTGGTCGTGCAGCATCAACGGAGCGGTCAACGAACTGCGGGCACCTTGAACGCCTTGGATGTACAGCGGGTCGACCGAAACGTCTTCGCAAAGATAGCTTTCGGCGGTCGCCGCAACGTAACCCGTCACGCCGTTGCCGTTGGGGGCGGCTTGCAATTTGCGGTCCGCCGCCGCTTGATCGATACCGACGCTGAACAACGGTTGCAGTTCGCCCGTCGATTGTTCCAGCAGACGGACTTCAACGACATCGAAGTTCAACAGGTCGTGCAGGTAATGGTGGATGTTTTGTTTCAGCAGATCGATCCGCTGGCTGATATCCATCAAGAAGATTTCGTCGGGGCGGATATCGGCAAGTTCGCGTCCGGCACTGTGGATTGCCGCTAGCTTTTGCTGCTGCAGGATCTCTTCGGTCACATCGCTGACCGTGACGATCAAATTGCGGCCGTTGGTCGAACCGCGAAGAGGTGCTGCGTGGACCTGGTAGTAGTTATTGCTAGCGGTGTGCAGCGTGGTGTTGATCGGGCATCCGGTGGCCAGGGCGGTATGGAAGGGACAGAAATCGGGGCCCATGATTTCGGGGTGATCTAACGCCTCGTAAAACTGGATTCCGACGAGGGATTCTTTTCCCGACCATTCGTGTAGGCGTCGATTGGCCCACAAAATTTCGTGGTTTTCAGTCAGCATCGCGATGCCATCGGGCATATCGCGCAACATCGCTCCGCCATGCTGCAATTGGATTAATTCATCCCGAGCGCCCGACGACGACAATGGAATGAAGACGCCGTCGAAGTCTTCTTTGCTGAGCGCCGCGAGGGCTTCGTTCGCCGAAGCGACCGTGACCACGTCTGCGTGCTCGCTAGTCAAGTTCGCAAGCGGAGACGTTCGGTCTCCACCAATTCGTAAAATGCGCGATGTGTTGGTCAACCACTCATCTCCCGCCGCTGACGACAATTTGATGTGACCCAGTCCTCTTCCGCCAGTTTCAATATAGGACAGAAATTCCGAAGTTGGCAATGGTAGTCATCGTTTCGGATAGAACGCGAAAACTGCCTGAAACAGTCGCACGCCCTTTGTCCGCGCGTTGCTTGGCGGCTCGCCACAGCTCGGATCACTCCTGCTAAAGGAGTCTTATCGCTCCTTCGTGCAATCGGTCGAGAAGCGACACTTGGCACCGCAGTTGCTACGGCACGGATCGATTTCAGGGGGGCGACCCCGACTTGCGGCGTTGCGCAGGGTCTTAGGGCCACCGTAGTGGCATGTTGCTAGCCGCTAGAGTTTCCGGACCACACCCTTATCCTGGTCGTGAGGGGCTGTTTGGGGATTGTCGTCGACCTAGTCCGCAAAACCGCAAGGCAAAGGGTAGGCATGCCTCGGTGTGGAGGGTAAGTCAAGCATGGGATGGAGGGAAGGGGAGTAAAATCTGGCCAGAGAATGAATTCTAAGAAAAAAAAATTATAATCGTGCGGAAAAAAATGGTTTTTACGCTCGCCGTGAGTTCTTTCGTAAAACGGACATTCTCTTACTTTCCCTCCCCTCGCATGTTGACTTCCCCCTACCTCAGTGTAGATTCTTCGGAACGCACTGTCGGGGCAACATAGTCAAGCCTGGCAGGATGCAACGAACATGGTTTGCCGAAGGGCGAAAACACTTTTTTTGGAACATGTGGAGGTTAACCTACATGAATGTTAAAACTTTGGTTGCGGCCCTAGGCCTTGTCGCTACGTTGACGTTTGCGACACAAGCTCAAGCTGGTTGCGGACTTCTTGGATGTAAGAAGTCTTGTTGTGAAACGAGCTGCTCGTCGTGTGATTCGGCTAGCGCTTGCGGTTGCGAAGCAGCTGCTCCTTCTTGTGGCACTTCGAGCTGCGGTGGCTCGGCATCTTGTGGTGGCGGATGTGCCCCTGCGATGGTCACTGAAACCCGCATGGTCACTTCGACCGTCATGCAACAAGAAACTCGTACGCGTATGCGTAACGTCGTTCGTTGCGTTCCTGAAACCAAGACCCGCACAGAAACCTACACCGTCATGGTTCCTGAGCAACGCACTCGCACCGAGTCGTACCAGGTCAGCGTTCCTTACACCGAAGAGCAAACCTACACCGTACGTGTTCCAGTCGTTTCGACTCAAACACAATCGTACACCGTAATGGTTCAAAAGCTGGAAGCGGTTGAGCAATCGTACCAAGTTCAAGTTCCTTACACCGAGAACGTTGAACAAACCTACACCGTTAACGTGCCTTACACCGAAACACGTCAACGCACCTACAACGTCTCGGTTCCTTACACCGAAAACGTTGAACAAACCTACACCGTCAACGTGCCTTACACCGAAACACGTCAACGCACGTACACTGTCAACGTTCCTTACACCGAAGACGTTGTCAGCGACTACACCGTTCAAGTTCCTTACACCGAACAAGTTGAACAAACCTACACCGTTCAGGTTCCTGTAACCGAAATGGTTACCCAAACCTACACCGTTCAGGTTCCTCAAACTGAAACTCGCACTGCAACACGCACCGTGTGCAAGCAAGTTCCAGTGACCACTTACAAGACCGTCAGCAAAGACATGGGCAGCTACCAATGTGTTGCTCAAGAAGTTGCTAGCAGCGGATCGTGCGGCAGCAGCTGTGGAAGCCCTTGCGGCAGCAGCTGTGGCGGTTGCGGATCGTGTGGCGATAGCTGCGGAAGCAGCTGTGGCGGATGTGCAACTCGCACTGTCATGAAGAAGGTTTGGGTTCCTAACGTTGTTTGCGAACAAGTTCCTGTAACCACCTACACGACTCAGCAAGAAGAAGTTCCTTACACCTACACGGTTCAAACTTGCACCACCGAGACCAAGACTCGCGAAGTGCCTGTGACCAAGTACACCACTGAAACCAAGACCCGTATGGTCAGCGTTCAGAAGTGCCGCACCGAAACTCGTCAACGCACGAGCAAGGTCACCAAGTGCCGTCAAGAAACTCGTACTCAGGACTACACCGTTCAATTGTGCCGTCAAGAGACTCGCACCAAGAGCGTTCCTGTAACCAAGTACCGCACTGAATCGCGTACTCAGGACTACACCGTTCAACTGTGCCGTCAAGAGACTCGCACCAAGAGCGTTCCTGTAACCAAGTGCCGCGTTGAAACTCGCACCCGCACCGTTCAGGTTGCTAAGTGTGTTCCTGAAACTCGCACCCGCGAAGTTCAAGTCACCAGCTACAGCACCGAAGAACGCACTCGCACCGTCAACAAGACTCGTTGCGAAACTCAAACCCGCGAAGTTCCTTACACTGTAAGCGTTCCTCAAACCAAGACTCGCGAAGTCACCTACACCGTAAACCGTCAAGTAACTGAGCAAGTGCCAGAAACTTACACCGTTTGCGTTCCTGTTCAGGTTCAACGCGAAGTTCAGGTCCAAGTTCCAGCTCCAAGCTGTGGCTCGGCTGCTCCTAGCGGATGCAGCAGCTGCGGTTCGGCTGCACCAGTCGCTTCGAGCGGCTGCAGCAGCTGTGGTGGCTAATTTTAAGACCTCCACGCATCTTGCAAGATGAAAGTGTGCCCCAGGGTGTCTTCGGATACCCTGGGGTTTTTTTATGGCCGGTCTAACCGGCAAACTCTCCGCCGGCCGCCATCTCAGCCCTTCGCGGCGTCGCGATTGTGCGATAATGTGAACGCCCCGCAGCCTGCGGTTGCACGATCCCTTTCCGCCCTTTGTTGCTAAGTTCCATTGTTCATGTCTGATTCGATCGATCTCATTGCCACGTGTGCCTTTGGTCTCGAAGCCGTGGTCCGCCGCGAGTTGTCGGACCTCGGTTATGTTGGCAAAGTGATCAGCCCAGGGCGGATCCTGTTTTCGGCGCCTCCCGAAGCGATCTGCCGTGCCAATCTCTGGTTGCGTTCGGCCGACCGCGTCTTGATCCGATTGGCGACGTTCGAAGCTGCCGATTTTGACGCCTTGTTCGATCAAACGCGCGATCTCTCCTGGAGCCAATGGCTGCCGCAGGACGCCTGTTTTCCGGTCTCCGCAAAGTCGCACGATTCGCAGCTTGAAAGTGTCCCCGCGATCCAACGGACGGTGAAGAAAGCCGCCGTGTTGGGGATGCAACGGGAATTCGGGACCGAAGTGCTGGACGAATCGGGGGCCCAGTACAAGATCGAAGCTTCGTTGATCAAGGATGTCGCGACGTTAACAATCGATACAACCGGTCCCGGACTGCACAAACGTCACTATTGCGATCGACCCGCGCTGGTGCTGGTCAAAGAGACGCTTGCCGCCGCGTTGGTGCAATTGAGTTTCTGGAACCGCGACCGCCCGATGGTCGATCCGTTTTGTGGCAGTGGGACGATCGTGATCGAAGCGGCAATGATCGGCCGTCGCATCGCTCCAGGGCTGGGACGCAGCTTTTCCGCCCAACAATGGCCCACACTGTCGCCAGCGATGTGGGAGAACGCGATCGAAGAAGCGATGCAGTTGCAATTGCCCGACTTGGAAGGCCGTATCATCGGCACCGATGTCGACGGGCGATCACTTGCGGCCGCGCGGGAAAGTGCGGTGCGCGCGGGCGTCGAAGGATCGGTCCACTTTCAAACCAAATCGTTTGGTGCCCTCTCCAGCAACAAACAATATGGTTGCGTGATCACGTATACGCCTTACGAAATGGGGGGCCGCCGGAATCCCGAACAGGATGCGCTCTACCGTTCGATCCCGTTGGTGCTGCGTCGTTTGACCACGTGGTCGCATTATGTGCTGACCCCGCACCCGCGGTTTGAACAGATTGTCGGCCGCGATGCCGATCGGCGACGGAAGCTTTATAACGCGCGGACCGAATGCACCTATTATCAATTCCACGGACCTAAGCGTCCCCGCGATGCGGCGGCAACGCGCGCGGCGGAGGCAGACTCTCCAGACGCCGCGGAAACCGAAGGCTCCATTCAGAACCCCCCAACGGAAAGTGTGGGGCCGATGCCAGCTGCGGTTGGCGTCCCCGCGGCGCGGCCCAAGCCAACGATTGCTCCTGCCTTCGGGCATCTCGACGCCAAGGCGCACGAACAAGCGGCGCTGTTCCGCACGCGGTTGACCAAACGGGCCAGGCACCTGCGCCGGTTGCCGACGCGCCAAGGGGTGACCTGTTTTCGGCTGTACGAACGGGACATTCCCGAGATTCCGTTGGTTGTCGACCGCTACGGAGATCACTTACACATTAATGAATACGAACGGCCGCACGATCGCGATCCGGCCCAGCACGCCAATTGGTTAGACCTGATGGCCAAGACGGCGGGGGAAACGCTGGAGATTCCCAAAGGGCAAACCTTTTTAAAGCGACGGTTGCGGCAATCGGGCTCCAGCCAGCACGAACACGTGGCCAGCGATCATTATGAAACGGAGGTCACCGAGGCGGGGCTGCGATTCATCGTCAATCTTTCTGATTACGTCGATACCGGCCTGTTTTTAGATCACCGTCTGACGCGGGGGATGGTTCGCGCTGAAGCTGAGGGCAAGTCGATGCTGAACCTGTTCGCCTACACCGGATCGTTTTCGGTCTACGCCGCCGCTGGCGGGGCCGCGCGGACGACAACCGTCGACTGGTCGAACACTTATTTGGATTGGGCCCGGCGGAACATGGCGCTGAACGGATTCGACGGCTTGGAGCACAAATACCACCGCGAAAGTGCGCTCGACTTCCTGGCCAATCAACCGCTGCAACCCGCCTACGACCTTGCCGTCGTCGACCCGCCGACCTTTTCTAACAGTAAGCGGACCGATGATGTGTGGGATGTCCAACAGGGCTACGTCGACCTGATCAACGCCGTATTGCCGCGGATGCAACCGGGCGGAGTGATCTATTTCAGCAGCAATTTCCGACGTCTAAAGTTCGATCCCGAAGCGATCGACGCAGACGAAATCCGTGAGATCTCCGCGCAAACGGTTCCGCCCGAGTACCGCAACCGACGGATTCACCGCTGCTGGCGGATCGTCAAACCGAAATAATCAGCGAACTTTAAGCCGCTTGTTTGCAGTGGGGACGCGGGTCCCATATTGGGGGTACTGTGGTCGGGTTGCCTCACGAAAGGTTGCCTTGGTGCCTGGTGGGGCTTTCTACAGCGCTGTTAAACCCCGTAATCTCTAGCGATCAGATGGGGAATCGCGAGCGAGCTGCCGCTTTTGGCATGGCTATCTTGGTAAATGCCCTGTGAGGTTTGTGGTCGAAGGGGTATATTCCGGCATCCGCAAACCGTGGAACGAATACCTGCGAGCCGCATGGCGAATGGGATCAGCCCCTTTCATCGCTCCGTTCGATTCGATTTACCAACTATTCTGAAACGACGGCTAGCAATTGAATGACCTGCGCTGACCCGATCGAAAACGGCTCTGCATTGCGAACTCCAAAGCAATTGCTGATCGCCAGCAAAGCGTTTGCAAGCGAACATCGAATGCTCAGCTGGTGGCATCTGTGGTCGTCCCTGGCCGTGATCTTTGTGCTGCTTGGCACATCGGTCAGTAGTCTGCCGCTGTGGATTCGCATTCCGGCCAGTATCACTGCCGGTTTGGTCACGGTGCGGTTGTTTATCATCTATCACGATTACCAACACAGTGCCATTCTTGGCGGTTCTTGGATCGCGCGTTGGATCATGAGCGTCTACGGGATGTGGGTGCTGGCCCCGACGAGCGTTTGGAAGCATTCTCACGATGTCCATCATCGCAAGAATTCACAGACGTTTGGTGACAACGTCGGTTCCTATCCGATCATGACGACGCACGCTTACGCAAACGCTGTCGCATCGGAACGATTTTCGTACGCCGCGTCGCGACATCCGTTAACGATCGTGCTGGGCTATTTCACCGTCTTCATTTGGCGGATGTGCTTGCAGGCGTTTATCTCGAATCCACGCGAGCATCTCGATGGCGGGCTTTCGATCGTTTTGCACATCGCATTGGCGATCGTTTTGGCAATGTTTGGCTTCGACGTCATGATGCTGGGGTTGATCGTGCCGCTGTTTGTGGCGTCGGGCTTGGGCGCGTACCTGTTCTATGCTCAGCACAATTATCCTTCGGCGAAGCTTTACCCAAGCGATGATTGGAGCCACGTCGATGCGGCATTGCAATCGTCCAGCTTCATCCCGATGAACCCTTTGATGAATTGGTTCACTGGCAACATCGGCTACCACCACGTTCACCATTTGAACGCGAGGATCCCGTTCTATCGGTTGCCCGAAGCGATGGCGGCGTTGCCAGAATTGCAAACGCCCGGAATCACGACGCTGAACCCCGGCGACATCGCCGCCTGTTTGCGGCTGAAATTGTGGTGTCCGGAGCAGGAAAAGTTCGTCGGCTTCAACGGCATCTAATCGCCGTCGACGCGATCGTCCGTTAGAACGAATCCTGGGCGATCATCGCGATGGCGGCCGGACCGACAAGCACGACGAAGATGCCAGGGAAAATGAAGATCACCAGCGGGAAGATCAACTTCACCGCACTCTTAGCCGCTTTCTCTTCGGCGATCTGACGTCGCTTGACCCGCATCGAATCGGATTGCACCCGCAACGCCTGGGCGATACTGCTGCCGAATTTATCGGCTTGGATCAGGATCGACGCGAGCGCTTTGAGGTCGTCGACATCGCTGCGGTTGCCGAGCAGTTTGAGGACTTCGTTCCGTGGCCGCCCCAGTTGAAGCTGCGCGTTGGCGACGCCAAACTCTTCGGCGATCACTTTGTAGGTTTTCCCCATTTCGGTCGAAACCTTCCGCATCGCTTGGTCCAACCCCAAACCGGCTTCGACGCAGACGACCATCAGGTCCAACGCATCGGGCAATCCGAGGAAAATGTTCTGTTTGCGGCAGCTGATGATCCACGAAAGGGCCAGTTCGGGCAGGAAGAACATGATCCCGCCGGCAATGACCAACTTCAGTAGGGCGTCTTGGCTGAAACCTTGCGCGATCACCGCGATACCCCCGCCGATCACCAAGCCGACGATCGCCGACAAGACCTTCAGGGTCAGGAACATCGTCGATGCACCTTGGTTGCGGAAACCCGCCTGCATCAATCGCAGCTTCAATTTCCCCTGGCTCACCTCGTCCTTGGGTTGCAGCGAATTCGCCAACGGCGCGGCGCGATTCAATACCGATGCGAGCGCTTCCTTTTTGGTCGCGTCGGGATCGTTGCGGGCCTCGTTCGAACGACGGATTTGTCGCATTTCGTCCAATCGCGATTCGGCGCGATTGGATTCATCGCCACCGCTCACGCGGCCCAGGATCAACCATGCGACAGCGGAAACGCCAACGAAGATGGCCCCGAAAACGATAAAGCCCGTGGTCTGTAGGTCGGCTGCGAACATCGAAAAGTCCTTGTACCAAAATCCAATTTGCAGTGACGCATGGCGGCGACCGAGGCCTGTGGCAGGGCCATCATGCGCTATGCGTTGGTCTCTTATTCTTAAACCCGAATGGTAATGATTTTGCGAATCACGACGGCACCCAACAACTGCATCACCAACGCACCGGCCATCATCTTGCGGCCCATCGGATCCGTAAACAGCATCATCGCGTAGTCGTAGTTCAGATAAAGCATCGTGAGAAACAACGTCGGAGGCATCGCTAACAACACGATACCGCTCATTCGACCTTCGCCGGTCAACGCCGCCACCTGCCCCTGGATCTGCAAACGCTCGCGGACCAGATGGCTGATTTTGTCGAGGATTTCGGCCAAGTCACCACCGGTTTCGCGTTGCAAGATGATCGCCATCGCGAAGAACTTGAGGTCCATGTTGGGGACCCGTTCGGTCATGTCATCCAACGCCTCTTCCAAGGCGATACCCAGATTCTGTTCCTCGAAGCAGCGGGCGAATTCTTTGCGAATCGGATCCCGCATCTCACTGGCGATCAAGCCAAAACCGGCGGCCAACGAGTGGCCGGCACGAAGGCTTCGGGATAGGAGTTCCAAAGCTTCCGGCATCTGATTGCCAAACTTCGACATCCGCCGATTCCGCATGAACATGACGTACAGGAACGGAATCGATGCCAACATGGCGCCCAGGATGGGCCCCAACAGGATCGGAATCGGAGTAACAAAGCAGATACCAATACCGGCAGCGAACAAGCCTCCGACAAGTCCAAAGAACTTGCCCGCGTTGAGGTTCAGGTCGGCCTGTTCCAGGTACAACCCCATCCCAGGGAGCGACTTGAGCAACGCGTCGAGACGGTCTTTGCCTTCGTCGAAACCGCCGGCATAAAGCGCCGACGCTTGAGACGGGTCATCGACGTCCTTGCGGAGTTTGGCCAACGTGTCGAGCCGATTTTCGGCAAGCGATGGGCCGCCGGCTTCGGAGTCGACCATCAGCCAGGCACCGGCGATCAACGCGGCGATGCCGACGCCAACGGCGATTACGATTATCAATGTTATCATGCTTGGTTACCTCAACAGCGCTATGCTTCCATCATCACGCGTTCACGGAAGGCACTGGCTGGCAAGCGAATTCCCTTGCCTTCCAATTTTTCCATAAACGTGGGACGCACACCGGTGCAGATAAAGCGACCTTTCGCTTTACCGTCGGCACCAATGCCTTGTTGATCGTATCGATAGATGTCCTGCATCACGATCGTGTCCTGCTCCATCCCGACGATCTCGGTGATGTACGTGACACGGCGTTTTCCACCCTGCAGACGACTGGCTTGGATCATCACGTCGACGGCACCGGCGATTTGCGAACGAATCGCTTTGACCGGCATTTCAAAGCCAGCCATCATCACCAAGGTTTCCAAACGTGCGATCGCGTCGCGTGGGTTGTTACTGTGAATCGTTGTCAACGATCCGTCGTGACCGGTGTTCATCGCTTGCAACATGTCCAACGTTTCACCACCACGGCATTCGCCGATGATGATCCGTTCTGGACGCATACGCAGCGCATTCTTTACGAGATCGGTCGCCGTCACGGCGCCATTGCCTTCGATGTTTGGCGGGCGAGTTTCCAGACGGACGACGTGGTCCTGTTGCAATTGAAGCTCCGCCGCATCCTCGATCGTCACGATCCGTTCGTCGTGCGGAATGAAGCTGCTGAGTGTATTGAGAAGGGTCGTTTTACCCGAACCGGTACCGCCGGAGATGATCATGTTCATCCGAGCTTTGATGCAGCCTTCCAACAGCATCACCATCTCGGGCGTGAACGCTTTGTAGTTCAACAGATCTTCCAGCTTCAGTGGGTTGCTGCCGAATCGACGAATCGAAACACATGCCCCGTCGAGCGCCAGTGGCGGGATGATCGCATTGACACGACTGCCGTCTTCCAAACGCGCGTCGACCATCGGACAGGTTTCGTCGACCCGACGACCGACTTTCGAAACGATCCGGTCGATGATCTGCAACAAGTGTTTGTTGTCGCGGAATTCGACTTCGCTCTTCTCCAGTTGGCCTTCTTTTTCGACGTAGATGTTTTTGGGGCCGTTGATCAGAATATCGCTGACCTTCTTGTCTTTCAGGATGATTTCCAACGGACCCAGGCCAAAGGTTTCGTCCAACACCTCGTCGACGATCCGTTCGCGCTCTTGGCGATTCAGCAGCGTCTCTTCGGCGTCGCACAAGTGTTCGACGACCATGCGGATTTCACGTTTAAGGGTATCCCCTTTGAGATCTCCGACTTTGGAAAGGTCCAGTTTGTCGACCAGCTTGCTGTGGATACGACCTTTAATCTGCTCAAACTGTTCTTGGCGGCTCAGTTCAGTGCGGCCTGCCGTTGGATTCATCGTGCGTGACATATCAGCTTTCTCAGCAAATTTTTGCTACTTGTTTTCCAGGGTTCCAACGGCTTCAAGCCGTCGCGCCCATTTAAAGTTCCGGTTCGTCGGCACCCTGCCCCGTCGCTAGGTGTCGAACCGAAAATCTTCTCAGGGAAACTTAGCTTACAAATGCTTACACCAGCCCCCGTTGTGGAAAAATTGCAACGTCGCTCAAGGTAACCTCAATTGCCCCAGCCCGGCATTTGGCATCACCGTCACATCCGCTACCGTTTTCCTGTGTTTTGAATCGTTATAATTCGACTCAACCCGCAAATTGAGAATTTATAGCGCCGCCGACAGCCCCAGAATTTCATGGTGTGTTGACCTGTCGCGTCACGTTTTTCCGCTCCGTCGATCCGGCGCATTGGTATTCGTGCCTCCCCTCGTTGTACGCCGCGAAGCGATCTCTTTGGTTTGCCGACGTCCCGCAGATCCGATACGCTCAGCGTCACCCGAGTCCCCCTTCTCACCGGAGCTGTCCCGATGAATCGATCGTTTTGTTGCCTGGTGAATGCGATGCTGATCTGGACGCTTGCCGCGTCGGCGGTCGCGGAGGATTCTGCGGCGACCAAGTCGACCTCCGACACCGATCGATTACAGGGAACGTGGCTGGCCGATTTGGAACCTGGCCTGCAAGGGACGCTGGTGTTCGATGGTCGCGGGTTGCACTACGTCCACGTCCGTGGCGATCGCGAAACCGTGATCTGGAAGGGACACTTTGCGATCGATGAAGGCGTCGATCCGAAACAGATGGATTGGACGCCGATGAACCCAGAGACTAGCAAGGTGCCACCGAATCGAGCGATCTATCGACTGGAGGGGGATTTGTTGCTTGTGATTGGCAATTCCCAAGGCCCACGCCCGACGGCTTTCTTTTCCGGTGGGGGGCCACAGCGGCCCAAGACGATCATTTTCCGACGTGCACCGTCGGATGCCGAACCGCCCAAGATGCCGCTTCGGCTCGACACGGTTCCGCTCAGTCCCACGCCACGGGGAACGGGGCTTTAAGCGACTGGGTTCGCATCGGCGCATCCGAAACGTCTGAAAAGATCTGAATTTATGATGAAGACCAGCCCTGGCGACGCAGACGCTTCGACCGCCGTTGCCCGCTGATTTTGCAGGGGAATTGGCGGTTTATTGCAAGCAAATCAGGTTGCCGGTAGGCCCCGCCGATGGCCAAAGTGATTGACGGAGCGGTTCGCAGTGGATTAAGCTGAAGCCATCTTTTACGTGTCTTTATTGATCCGCTGGCCGGTCGATCGGTCGTCCAGCAACCCGTTTTAAGAACAACGCTTATCTATTTCGTAAGTCTTCATTCCATCTGAGTGTGCCGAACTCCCACCCTCGGTTCGGCGAGAGGCCAAGTGACATCTATGACGGCGACACTTCAGTCCAACGATGCGACGCTCGGCTACGACGACGTATCCGACGAAGAACTGCTGCTGACCTACCGCAGCACGGGACAACGGGTTTTGTTCGAAACCCTGATGCAACGCTACCAACGCGAGATCTACAGCTACCTGCGACGCTACCTGGGCGATGCAGAGCAAGCCGAGGATGCGTTCCAGTTGACGTTCCTGCAGGTTCACCTGCGAGCGGAGACATTTGAAGAGGGGCGAAAATTTCGTCCCTGGTTTTATGCAATTGCAACGAACCAAGCCATCGACTTGCAACGTAAGAACCGTAGACATCGAATGGTTAGTTTGGACCGCACCCGCAATGTCGACGATGACGAATCGAAGTGGACCGAGAAATTGGTCGGCAACGATCCCGATCCGTGGCTGGTGGCGTCCGGGCGTGAAAACCAAGACAGCGTTCAAGGGATTGTCGCCCAGTTGAGCGATTCGATGCAAAAAGTCGTTCAATTGGTTTATTACCAAGGTTTGAAATATCGCGAAGCGGCCGATGTGCTGGGGATTCCCGTGGGCACGGTCAAGAGCCGTTTGAATGCGGCGGTTTCGCGATTGAATCAACTCTGGGAAGAATCTCAGACGGTGAAGTAGCGCAATTCGGCGAAGCTTCATCTGCACGCATGGCAATGTGAAGAGGGTTCGTACGCAATGCGCGAAGATCTGCTTGGATATTTGTTGGGCGCGTTGGAACCCGAAGAGGTCCGCCGTGTCGAAGCACTGCTGGAATCCGATCCCGAGGCACGTGCGGAGCTGAAACGGTTGCAGGCGGCAATGCGTTCGCTGGACGAAGAGCGTGCGTCCGAATCGCCCGCCGACTTTGAACCTCCTGCCGATCTGATCGGCCGCACGATGGATTTCATCGAAGCCTCCAAGCCGCAGCCTGCCGAGACTCCTTCGGTGGCCCCGGTCAATCCGCTCTCAGAAACCGGCCTCTCGCAGCGCGGTGCGACGACGCGACGTTGGCGAATTCCCGACGCCTTGGTCGCGACGATTTCCATGATCGCGCTCGGTGGACTCATGTTTCCCGCGATCCTCGAAGGACGTTTTGAAGCGCGACGCGTCCAGTGCCAAAGCAATCTGCAAGAGCTGGGGACCTCGTTGGCTCAGTTCGCGATCAATGATCCGCAGCAACGCCTGCCGGAGATCGACCTGCGTGGGCCGCTCGCATTTGCCGGCGTGTTTTCGGTGGAACTGAAAGAACACGATCTGTTGGATCGTGAAAACGCGATCTGGTGCCCGTCGCAGAATCCGCCCGCATCGATGGCGACGGTGCCAACCAAGCTGCAGTTGCAAGAAGCTTCGTCGGCGCATCTGTTGCAATTGCAGAACGTCTCGGGCGGCCAGCTGGCCTACACCCTGGGCGTGATGGACGACCAATCCTACGGTGCTCCCCACTACGAATCGCGTTCGACGTTTGCCATCCTGGCCGACGCTCCGATCCGGACCGCCAACGGAACCCAATTGGCCCACGATGGTCGCGGTTTCAATCTTTTATATGAAGATGGTCGAGTCCGATTTGTTTCCAGCACCGCCGTTTTGGAGACGCAAGATCAGCCCTATGTGAACTTCGACAATCGCGTTGAAGCGGGCTTGAATGTCAACGACGCATCGCTGGGCGAGAGCGGCCGCGCTCCGTTCGTTTGGGTCAAGCAATCGTTGTAGGCCCGGTCCCCTCACGGCGCTCGCACGAGCGGTCGCGTATACGTTAGCGGTGTCGATTCCAAGCTACCGCGACCGGCATTGCCAAGATCCTTGCCAGCGGAATGGTCAGCGTGGCGGCCGCGAGCATCCAGGCAAAGCTGAAGCGTGAATCGGGAACCAGCAAGCTCAGCAGGGCCGCGAGGGTTCCGCAGGCCGCGGCCCACGACGCGATAACGGAAACGATTGCCGTTGGCGTTGCGAGCCGGCGATAGCTGAGCAGGAATGCGACGATCGCTACGGCACTCAGCTTGGTTGCGATCCCCACGAACAGAAGCGTCGGCAGCCAGTGCCCGATCCACGGCCCCATCGCTTGCACTGTCGACCAATCGGTCTGCTTCATGAACCACGCGAGGAACAGAGAAAACGGCAGCAGATAGAAAAGAATTGCGACCACCGATGCCGACAGGATGAACCACGATCGCCCCGTCATCCCGATCCACCAGTAGCTAGCGACGCGGCTCAAGAAGGTCGCGGCGAACGCGAGGCAGAACGATCCAGCCAATCGCATTCCAAACAGCGGCGACGCGTCCTGTCCGTCGAACCAGCTGCGATAGCTTTCAGCCCACGCGATCCAGTGCGCGCGATTCGAAGGCCAAATCGCCCAACCGGCAATCGCTGGGGCGATCGAAAGGTAGATGATCGCGGCGACGGCAATTGGCACAAAGGCCCGCGTCCACGCGAGGGTCGCCGAACGGATGGGGCTCGCGATCAAATAGGTCGGCAGGCTGGATGAATTGCCAATCGTTGAACGGGAAAGGTTCCCGCTGGCCGCGAAGATGCCGGCGTACGCAATCAGAACGTTCAGCATTACGAAGGCGGGCCCGCTGAAAGGGACCACAAAAACGGAAAGCAACAGTGCGGGGAACAAGAACAGCACTGCGGTCTTGTACGCCGACCCGCGGATCCGAATCCATTCGTGCCATAACAAGGCGGTGTAGGGACGCATGAAGTGTCGCGGGGCAATGGCAAGCTGGGAATCGTTGACGGCAAGGTCGCGACCCGACGCCAAATGTCGGCGTTCCGTTTCTGGAACCATCCCTCGTGCATTGGTCCTTGCCAAACGGACGGCGTCAAACGACGCAACGACTCCGCCAGCATAAAACACCGCTGCCATCGCAAGTCCCGCTGGCCCGACCGAACCTCTCCAGGAGGCTGCGACCATCGATCGACCTCCAAAAATAAAGGCGATGCAAGCGTAGAAGGCGATCGCGACTATCAGCAGTGCGAGCAACCGGAACCAAGGATTGGCAAACGGGCGCCATGTGATCCCCATGACCCAAATGGCAGCGCCAGCGAGGCACAAGCACGGGGCAAGCCACGGCCACGATTCACGCCCCTGCAGCCACGCCTCGCCTTGCTGGACCAGCGTCCAAAGAACGCTCACCCATAGCGTGCGAAGCGCGACCGGAATGGCGGCGATCTTCCACGATTTGATCGGCATCCGTAACAGCCAATGGTTGCAGCTGCTGGCCGTGAAGTGGAGATCGGATTGATAGCCGTAGTCGAAAACGACAAAGCTGAATAAGGCTGCCGGTAGCAGCGAACAGATCATCGTCATCGGCACGAAGTTCGATTGCAACCATTGCGGATGCAGAACGGCACTTCCCCAAACGACGATCTGTCCGGCAGCAACCAGGGAAATCATCGAGATCAATACGCGACGATGACTCGAAAGAATCAGCCGGAACAAAGCATACGATTCGTTCATCGGACCTCTCCCATTGCGATAACTTGCGGCGCCCCGTCGCTAGAATCGGATGCCGGCGGTCCGCCGGTTGATTTCGCACGCGCGGCAAACCAACGGTCCAGCGTGATCTCTCGGCGGTTGAGGAGCTGCAAATCGCTTCCAATCGCCGACGCGTCGAACTGTTCGGTTTCGACCACCGCCGACCATTCGCCTCCGCTGCGCTGCAAGCCAAACGCGTTTGGAACTTGCGCCGCGCTGTCGGCGTTTCCGCGGAAGATGATTTCACAGTACCTTGACTGCAGTTCTTCGATCGTCCGCGTTTCCACGATCCGGCCATCGGACATCAACGCCACGCTATCGCATACGCGAGCCACTTCGTCCAACAGATGGCTTGAAAACAACACCGTCCGGCCATCTTCACTGACCGTGCGAATGATCGCTTCGAGGATGTCGCTGCGCGCGATTGGATCCAATCCGCTACTGGGTTCGTCCAAAATCAACAGCTCCGGACGGTGGGCAATGGCGACCAATAGACCCGCCCGTGCCCGTTGACCTTTGGACAGCGACTGCAGCCGCGATGAACGTGACAGCGCGAACACCTCACCCAATTCCGCGGCGTAGGCGTCATCCCACGTGGGATATATCGCTCTAGAAAAATCGATCAGATCGCCGACACGAAGCCACTGCGGCAGCGAATCCTCTTCCGTCAGGTAACCGATCCGTTTCAAAACGCCTGCGGGATCTGCGACGGGGTCTTCGCCCAGCACTCGAACACGGCCGTGCTTGGCAACCAGGGCACCGATCAGATGGCGGATCAGTATCGTCTTGCCGGCACCGTTGAGTCCCACCAGTCCAAAGATGGAACCGGTGGGGATCGTTAGGTTCACGTCGCGGAGCGCCTCATTTCCACGAAACGCTCGACTTAAGTTGTGGACTTCGACAGCGGCACCGGCGGATGGGGAAGCGTTCATGATCGGTTCTCGTCGCGAGGAATTTGGTCGTCCCGTTTCTTCAGCTGTTCGACGACTTCATCGATCGAAAAGCCCAACTGACGCGATTGGATGATCAAGCGTTCCAAGTGCGGCTGAAGCAGTCCACGCCGTTGGCTAATCGTTCGTCGTTCGACCTGTTCGGCGACAAACGTTCCCGTCGTCCGCCGTTTCTCCACGAGTCCTTCGTGTTCCAATTCGCGGTAGGCGCGAGCGACCGTGTTGGGGTTCACACGCAACGCCTCAGCCATACCGCGGATCGTCGGCAGCTCCGCCCCGGCGATCAATTGCCCCGAAACGATGCGGTACCGCACTTGATCAACGATCTGTTGAAAGATCGGTACGCCGTCGGTGGTGATGTGTAATTGCATGCCGTTCCTGTTGTGTTAATTCAATGATACAACGGGCGGAGGGGCGGTCAAGAGAATCGAGCGAGAAAACTTAGGCGAATAAAAGTTCGCAATCCCGTTTGTCGCGCGATACAATCCCGAAGTTGTGCTCATCCCGCCTTCAATCTCCCGCCTTGAGGTAAATGCACGATGGACATGGAAAAGGTTCGTATCGATCGCCGCACGGCGATCGTGGCCTCCACGGTTGGATACGCCGGAATGCGGTTGCCGGCAGCGGCGATGGGCAATCCCGGTTCAACCGCGACGCGCGCCACGGGCAAGGCGAAGTCGACGATCCTGTTTTTTTTGTGTGGAGGCGCGTCGCATGTCGACACTTGGGATATGAAGCCCGACGCGGGGAGCGCCTATCGCGGACCGTTTGCTTCGATCGAAACCGCGGCTCCCGGAATTCGGCTGTGCGAGCATCTGCCGATGACCGCAAAGGTGGCCGATCATCTGGCGATCGTCCACGGTGTCAGCGACCGCGGCCGGGCGACGGGAGATCATCACGCCGGGTATTACTACAACCTGACCGGCCACGCCCCGGACAACACTTTCCGCACGCAAGGCAATGACCGGCGGCCGTACGCCGACGACTGGCCCTTCATGGGATCGGTCGTCGCCTCGCGTCGCGAGCCGCACCGATCGTTGCCCCAGGCGATCACGCTGCCTCATAAACCCAGTCGACCTCCGTACACACGTCCGGGACAATTTTCGGCGCGATTGGGTGCCGAATTCGATCCGTTCTATTTGAGCAGCGATCCTGGCCAGCCGCTCACCTTCCAGGCCCCTTCGTTAACGCTGCAAGATGGCGTCTCGCGTGACAGGTTGGGCGATCGCGCTGGATTGCTGAAATCGATCGACGGGGCGCGGCGCACCTTTGAAGCGCACGCGGGTGCAAAGAACTTTGAGATCCAGCATCGCAAAGCGTTTGAGCTGTTGGCATCCTCGGCGACCAGCCGTGCGTTTGATGTCTCCGAGGAACCGCTGGCCGTTCGCGAAAGGTATGGCCAGACGGTCAACGGCACCAGCCTTTTGATGGCTCGCCGTTTGGTGCAGGCGGGCGTGCCGTTTGTGACCGTGTTTTGGAAGGAAGACACAAGCCTCAACGCCAAGTGTAAGAGTGCCGGCGGTTGGGATACGCATGGGAACAATTTTCAGTGCTTGCAAGAAAACCTGTTGCCAGAATTTGATCGCTGTTATTCGGCGCTGATCGAGGACCTGGCGCAAAGCGGATTGATCGACGAGACGTTGGTCTTGGTCTCTAGCGAGATGGGCCGCAAGCCAAAGATCGGCGACGTGCGCTCGGGCGGCACCGTCGGGGCGGGACGCGATCACTGGACCGCTTGTATGAGCAACCTGTTCGCCGGTGGAGGCATCCGCGGCGGCCAAATCTACGGTGGGACCGATAAGCGAGGCGAATACCCGGAACATCAAACGATCGGTCCCGAGGACATCGTCAAAACCGTTTACCACGCGATGGGCGTTCACGATCTCGCGGCGATCGATGCCAGCGGCCAACCGATCAGTTTGTTAGCCGAAGGCGAACCGCTGCACGAACTGTTCTAGGGTCGCAATCGAGATGGATCCGTGCCGTCGCATGAACCCGAGTGTTGATTTCCCGTGTCCCGGCGTTCTGCGACTATCTTTTGCAATCATGGATTGATACCATTTTCGCTTGCGATGTTTCGGTCTCCCGGCGCGACAACGCCGTTCGGTTGCCCGCATCTTTTCCCGTCCCTGCGTTAAATCTTCTGAGTCGCAGACCCCCTGGAATACGAATCATGAAGAAACACGAATGGCGTGAAACCACCGATGAGGGAGAGACACGCATCGCCACCGCGATCCGCCACGGCGGTAAATGGAAGCTTCGGTCACGACTGAAATCCGAACCGGAATGGGTCGAAACAACGGACATCTCGTTGGAGGATCTCGAAACACTCCACGAACTGGTCACGAACAAGTACCAGCGGCGCCGGGCCCCCTACGAACATGTCTTGGAACTGGAAGCTTTGATTAAAGCGGCAAAGCTGCGGAAGTAGTTGGCGAGCGTTTGCGATAAACGTTTCTCGGATCATGCGTCGTCGAACTGCAGACGCCACCGCTTGGCCATGCCGCTGCGTCGACGCAGGGGATCGGGGGGACGCAGGTTGAACATGCTGTTTGCTGGCTGGAAAAGTCGATCGATGGGCGGGTGGAGGTTTGTGCGGTTTCTGTCGAATGCACATTCGAAAGAGTTCAGGCAATGCGAATCCTGCTTCTTATGCCGACAATCCATGTGGTTTCACGATCCAATGGCATTGAAATGATTTCAAATGCGATCGTTGAAGCGGCGGACCTCACGGATGATTTCGACCATGCACAAGAGTTGTGTTTTCTTTATCGCGTTTCAGTTTTGCTCCCTGGCTAGTTTTGCTTACGCAGTCGACAACGACTGCGCCGATTTCGGATCCTCTTCCTCCTGCAGCAGCAATCTCTGTTGCAAATCCAACAGCGGCTTCTTCGCTGGCGCAGAATTGACGTTGTTGACACCACATTCGGGCTCCGTCACGATTGCCCCGCTCAGCAGCACCGCGATCTTACCCGAACGCGACATGGGGGTTGGAGGACGTTATTGGTTGGGATATCGCGCGGAAACCGGCTTAGGGTTTCGTTCGCGATATTGGCATTTCGACCAAGACGCAGCGGGAGGTCCCTTGTTGGATCCAAGTCTGACGGCGCAGACTTGGGATGCTGAATTGACTCAGCTATTCACACGTGGCCGCTACTCATTCGATCTGTCCGGTGGTGTCCGTTGGGGCGAAATCGATGATCAAGTCGCCCCCGTGCTCACCGAATCGTTTAACGGTTGGGGATCCACCGTGGCGTTGTCGGCAAGTCGGCAACTTGGTGACGGTCCCTTTTCGCTGATCGGTGGTGCACGTGGATCGCTCCTTTTTGGTGATCACGTCGTCAACATCTTGGGCGCTCCAATTTCTTCTTCGCAAGAAGTGATGCCCGTGATGGAACTGCAGTTGGGTGGCGAGTACTCCCAGGAATTGTGGGGAACCCATGCTTTTGCACGGGCTGCTTTTGAAACCCAGTTGTGGGAACTTCCTCCATCGGCACTGGGTCTGCTGGATCAAAACATCGGCTTCGTTGGCGTGACCTTCTCGACTGGCGTTCGCTTCTAACGTGAAGTCCGTGTGACTTGCAATTTGAAATGCAACCGGTAGCGCAGCAATGCGTCTACCGGTTTTTTAATGGAGTGATCGGTACGGTGCCGCAATGGCGGTCGGTGGCCGTTTCGATGGCCTGAGCGTTAAGCCGATCGGGACCGACGGCGGACGATCCGAGTTGCTTTTGCGCGATCTTTGTAACTCTGGCGGTTTGCATCCCCTGGGGGCGGAACAATACGGTTTTGGGATCGTTCCATCGCTGTGAGGCGGCAGGCGTTGGTATGTGGTTGATTCCGGCGAATCCAATCTTGGTGCGATTGCGCATGGGTTGCGAGAGACTATATACTTGATATTTCCATCGTCCCGGTTTTCGCGCTTCCGTGTTCAGGTAAACGGTTCATGAACGACGACAACTCTCGTCTTATTGCCGATCGATTTCGTAACGACCCGCGAGTCGCGAAGGCGAAGGCCTTGTTGGCTGAAACGCTCCGCGAATATTCAGGGTCAATGACCGATGTTCGACCTGCCGATCCGCAGCTTGCCGAATCGTACGCGGATCAATTGGCGCGGCTGACCGAGGCCCGTGGCGCGGCCCCCTATTTCCCTTACATTGCCAGTGGGATCGGGAACGGTCCGTGGGTCGAATTGGCCGACGGCAGCGTCAAGTTGGACTTCATCGGTGGGATCGGCGTGCACGGAATGGGGCACAGCCACGAACAGATGTTGGACGCCGCAATCGACGGCGCGTTGGAGGACACGGTGATGCAAGGAAACTTGCAACAGAATCGGCCTTCGATCGCGCTGTGCGAACGTTTGATTTCGATCGCTAATTCCAACGGTTCCGAACTGGCCCACTGCCTGCTGTCGACCAGCGGGGCGATGGCAAACGAGAACGCATTAAAGATCGCGTTTCATGCGCGACGCCCCGCGGACCGGATCATCGCCTTCACGAACTGTTTCGCCGGTCGATCGCTTGCGTTGGCGGCGTTGACCGACCGACCCAGCTACCGCAGCGGGCTACCTGAAACGCTCCTCGTCGACTATTTGCCTTTCTTCGATCCCGCAAAACCCGACGCGAGCACGCAAGCGGCTGTCGATCGATTGCAGGAGCTGTTGACCCGCTATCCGGGACGGCATGCGGCTTTCTGGGCCGAACCGATCGCGGGCGAAGGGGGCTACGTGGCGGGGAGTCCCGAATTTTTCAAGACGCTCCTGAAACCAATCCGCGAAGCGGGAATCTTGACGGTCTTCGACGAAGTGCAATCGTTTGGCCGGACCACCGCGCCGCTTGCCTACCAGTCGTTTGATCTGGATCGGTACGTCGATATCGTCACGATTGGCAAGATCACACAGGTTTGTGCCACGCTGTATCGCAATCAACTGCAGCCGACCGCGCCGATTCTCAGCCAAACCTTCACCGGGGCCTCTGCGTCGATCGCGACCGGTCAACGGATGCTGGACCAATTGGCATCGAGCGGCTGTTTTGGTGTCGACGGCCGCAATCAACGCAACCACGACCATTTCGTCAACGGCTTGCGGTCGCTTGCCCAGCGGTATCCGGGGCAGGTTGAAGGTCCGTACGGCGAGGGGATGATGGTCGCGGTGACGCCGGGTGACGGTAGCTATGAAACTGCCAATCGCTGGGTTCGCGACCTCTACGACGCGGGGCTGATCTGTTTCTTGTGCGGTGGGAATCCGCATCGCGTTCGATTCCTGCCCCCTCCAACGATCACCACGCCTGAACACATCGATCACGCGATCGCGCTCATCGATCGGATGCTTCAGACGACGCAACCAAAGGCGGCTCACTGATTATGGAAGTCGTCCGCGCGGCAACACTCGACGATTGGGAACCTCTGTTCGATCTGATCGAGCGGTCGGGCTTCGGTTTGACTTCGCTGCGGCTGACCAAAGCTCAGCTGCACGAGCGGCTGGAGTGGTCGCATTTTGCGTTTACGCGAAAGTCGGAACGGCCGGGCGGCGAGCCGTACGTGTTTGTGATGGAAGATCTGGCGACCGGCGCGCTGGTCGGAACGTCTTGCATCTTCGCCAAGACCGGCGGTTACGAACCGTTTTATGCGTACGAAGTGGTAACCGAAGCGAAGGCGTCGGAAGAATTAGACGTTCGCGCAAGTGTGCGAACCTTGCAATTGAAACGGATCCACGACGGGCCGACGGAGATCGGCAGCCTGTTCCTGTTACCCGAGTTTCGTGGGCAAGGACGCGGCAGTTTACTGTCGATAGCGCGGTTCTCGATGATCGCACAGCGGCCCGGCCGGTTCGCCAGCGAGGTGATCGCGGAGATGCGTGGTGTTTCGGATGCACAGGGGCACAGTCCGTTTTGGGAGGCGGTGGGCCGCCATTTTTTTCACGTCGATTTCCCGGTTGCCGATGCGCTCTCGACGGTTTCAAAAAAGTTCATCGAAGACCTGATGCCACAACATCCGATCTACTGGGACCTCTTGCCGGCCCCGGTTTGCGCCGTGATTGGTCAGGTGCATGATCAGACGCGGCCGGCCCAAACGATGCTGCAACGGGAAGGCTTTGCGTCGCGCGGACTTGTCGATATTTTCGACGCCGGGCCGATCTTGCATTCGCCTCGCGATGCGATCCGCAGTGTTGCCAGTTGCCGCAATCCGAGCGTCCGCACGGGCGATGTTCCTGCCGATGCGAAGCGGCAGATCGTCACGACATCGGCCGCTCGGTTTCGAGCCGTCCATAGCCAAGTTCACTGGATCGATGACGGCCATGTGATCTTGCCCGAAACGACGCGGCGGGCGCTGCTGTTGAATGCCGCCGATAAGGTTTGGACGCTGGGATAACGCCGGATGCCATACGGCGAATCGATCAGCCAGCCACAGGCGTTTCCACGGCCGAAGCGTCTCTTTCGGGGGGCGCGAGCCAGCTGCGTGATGGCGACGGGACGTTGCGGGCGACAAAATAAACGACCAGCACGACAAGCAATATCTGGCCGAGTGCCGGTCCGGTTGGCTTGTCCGCTGACGGTTGGCGACCTCTTCGCCACAGCAGTATCACGAGGATGGGACCGCCAAGCACCGCCAACGGGTTCATGCGCACGGCGGTCGCTAGGTCGCCATGCACCAGGGCGCTTGCGGATCGGGTGATTCCGCAGCCGGGGCAATGGAGGCCGGTCATCTGATGAAGCGGGCATTTCGGATACCACGACGTAGCGTTGGGTTCAACGTGGTACAGGAGGAACCCGCCGCCAATAACCAAGAGTCCGATGGCGACACCCGCAATCCAGGCGGACGCGCCGCGGAGTTTCGGGGAGATGGGCGTTTCCGATTGAAGATCCATTCAACGCACGTTCGGTCCGTTTGTTCGACGTCGGGGAAACCTCGAGACCGTCGGTTTGGAACATCGTTCCCAAAACGGGGACCCGCTCACGGCAGGACACTGGGCTTTCGGTCGGTTTCTTGTTGCGCAATTTTAGCGGTTCGCCGGACGTCGCGGGAGATGCGATCCGCGGTCGGCGGTTCGATCGCGTGAATGCATCGTTAGCGTTCGAGGACCTTGCGATAGACATCGGCGACGCCACGAGCCATCGCGAGGTCGGAGAATTCTTCGGCGTGGCGTTGGGCGGCTGCTTCAGCCAACGCATGCCAGGAGACTTCCCCGCAAACAAGGCGTTGGATTTGCGCGGCCAAGTCGGTGGCGTTCCCGGCTTCGGCCAACAGGCCTTCCATGTCGTGTCGTATCGCTTCGGGCGTTCCTTCGACTCGAGTGGCAATCACGGGGACCGCGGCAGCCATCGCTTCGAGGACCACCATCGGAAGTCCTTCACCGAACAGGCTAGGCAAAACCATCGCATCAAGCTGACTGAGCGCGGTGGGAATGTCGTTGACGAATCCGGTGAATTCGACGTCGGGCCCCAGTTGTAGATGATCGACTCGCGATCGAATGCTCGCTTCGTAGCTAGGCGTTTCAAAGGGGCCGACGCATCGCACGCGGACATCCAGTCCGGCGTCGCGGACGATCCGTTGAGCGTCCAGCAGCGTCTCCAAGCCCTTGCGAGGTCGGTGCAGTGCGACGATCCCCAGCGTCCAAACACCTCCCACCTGCGGGAACTCACTGCGATCGGGACGGATCGCAGGGACGCCGTTGTGGACCGTGGTAACATTGGCCGGATCAAAGCCCTGACCAATCGTGTGGTTTCTCAAACTGTTCGAGACGGTGATTTGATGGGCGGTCGACAGCAGGCAGAATCGCTCCGTCATTGCGTTGATGCGATTCTGGATCGGCCGCGTTGAATCGGCGGCTGCGGGGCTGTGAACATGGTAGACCCATGGTCGCCGTGCTTGCCGCGATGCGTAGGCGGCGATCATTGCCGATCGGGGCGTGTGAGCGTGCAGCAGTTGATAGTTGCCATCGCGAGCGAGCTTGGCAACGCGCCGCGCCGCCGCGATATCCCAACGGTTCCGCATCTTCATATCGAACAGTTGACTGGATTCGACGTCGAATTGCTTCGGAAAGCGGTCGGGCGTCAAACAGGCAAAATCGACCGAAACCCCACATTCCGGCAGCCGACGGGCAAGGTGGGTCTGAACACGTTCCGCTCCCGAATAATGTTCGCCGTTGACCACGTGAAGGACACGTAACACCCGATTTTCGCGACGTCCCGATGTGCGTGATTGAGGCTGACCCGAGAGATCCAAGTGTGGAGATGCGATCTTGGCTTGTGGGTCATGGTCGTCGATCAGTACTTCGTTGGCCACTTTTGGGCTCCTTGGCTAGCGAAACTAGGTTGGGGTCACTGAAACATAGCACCTCGATAAAATGAGGGGGCGAAATTTTCGCAGTCGGCCAACTTGCCGTCGAAATGGCCGGGCCGTCTGCGACGCGTCAGGAGGGTGCGAACCGTCGGCGGGGCCGTTTATTGCTGGCTGACCACAGCAAACGACAATTGCTGCAATTCGCTCGCCAGATCGACATTCACGACACAGACACCCGGAAATTTTTGCAGCGTGCGTGGGGCGAAATTTAGGATCCCAGCAACCCCCAGCGCGGCGAGCCTTTTCGCTACCGCATCGGCTGCATCGACCGGTACGGCAAGAATCGCCAGCGAGACGCGTTCTGCGGCGATGGTGGTTTCTAGTTGTTCCAGCGGAAGCACCGGAATTCCGGCGATGTTTCGCGAACAGATCGCCGGATCGGTATCGAAGGCCGCAACCAATTGGAAACCCTGTTCATCGAAGCCGCGATAACGCATCAATGCGTGCCCCAGGCTACCCGCCCCAATCAGTGCGACTTTCCATGACCGATTGGTCCCCATCGTCTGGCGGATCTGTTGGATCAGCGGGCCAATTTCGTATCCCACGCCTCGTTGCCCCATCGAACCAAGATGGTTGACATCGCGGCGGACGACGGCGTCGCTGACCGACAGCAACTGACCCAGCAACTTGCTGCTGACATGGGATTCTCCCTCCCGCCGCAAGCGTCCTAATTCGCGTGCGTAGAGGATCAAACGGGCCACGGTCGCGGGCGGAATCGCAGGGTTGATCGCACCGATGTGTGGTGGACCGGTCGATTTTTGCGTTTCGGGAGATTCACCGGCCATAAGGTCTCAGGGTTGGTTGCAGGGGGCGCCTTAGCGTCGTGGCACGCCGTCGGCGACGGATTAGAACAAGCCAATACCTGTAACGATTCTAACGGTTGGGTGATTGCGTTTGAACAACGCCTGTTGGCCTCGAGCAACACTTGGGTTTTTACCTAACCGGAACAACCGGCATAGGTCGCATGGGGTGAACGTGGCAAACTACGCAAACGTTCTATTTTTTCTTTGCATCACTCTTTCTCTATCCCACCATTCTTTCGCAGTCGATGAAATTGTTGCACCGAGAGCGGTCTACCCTGCCTGGCTATTTTGCCACGATTGGGTCGCGTCTCAATGCTGTCGATGGTTTGCTTCATCCCCGCAAATTGTGGCGAGAGCAATCTCGAGCAGACCAGGTTCAAGCGTCTATCCAGCAAGGTTTCCGTTAAGCAAGATCCGAGGAGAGTGGGAAATGAGAAAGCTAATGCTTCTGCCAGCGATCGCAGCCATGTTGGCTGTGGGTTCGGCAAAGTCAGCTGACGCGGCGTATTGTAACGCCATCAGCTACCAAGATTGTGGCGGTTGCGCCAGCGCGTCTGATGTTGCTCCTGCAGCGTCGGGCGGTTGCGGCACGCACACCGTTATGAAGACGGTTCGCGAAACCGTTTACGAACAGGTCCAAGAGACCCGTTACCGCACACGTTACGTCCGCAGCACCGAACAACGCGAAGTTCAAGCGACGCGCATGGTTCCTGTGACGACTCAGAAAGAAGTTCAGTACACGGTCATGAAGCCTGTGTACGAAACACGCACCAAGGTCATCAACTACACGGTCCAAAAGCCTGTGTACGAGACCAAGACTCGCGTCATCAACTACACGGTTCAAAAGCCTGTGTACGAGACCAAGACTCGCGTCATCAATTACACGGTTCAAAAGCCTGTGTACGAGACCAAGACTCGCGTCATCAACTACACGGTTCAACGACCTGTGTACGAAACCAAGACTCGCGTCATCAACTACACGGTTCAAAAGCCTGTGTACGAGACCAAGACTCGCGTCATCAACTACACAGTTCAAAAGCCTGTGTACGAGACGAAGCAACGCACGATCAACTACACCGTTTATCGTAACGTTCAAGAGCAGAAGACACGGACTGTAAACTACACCGTTTACAACACCGTTAAAGAACAACGCAGCCGAACGATCACCAAGAGCCGCATGGTTCCTGAGACCTACACCCGCACGATTCAAGTTCGTGGCGGCCATTGGGACACTCAGTCCTACGAAGTTCCCGGACCAACACGCACCCGCGTGATCCGTGAACCAGGCACATGCACTTGGGATCCTTGCCAATGCAAGAATGTTTACACCCCCGGCTGCTGCCGCACCGAAACCTATCAATGTGCTCCTCGCGTGTGCACCAAGAAGGTTTGGGTTCCAACTTGCGAAACGAAGGAAATCACCTGCACTCGCTATCGTCGCGAATGCTACACGGTGGAATGCCCTTACACCGTTTGCCGTCAAGTACCTGAATGCCGCACGAAGGAAGTTTGCTACACGGTTTGCCGTCGCGTTCCTGAATGCCGCACGAAAGTTTGCAACTACACCGTCTGCCGCATGGTTTGCGAACCACGCCAAAAGACTTGCAACTACACCGTTTGCCGTATGGTTTGCGAACCACGCCAAAAGACCTGCACCTACAAAGTTTGCCGCATGGTTTGCGAACCACGCCAAAAGACTTGCACCTACAAGGTCTGCCGCATGGTTTGTGAGCAACGTCAAAAGACTTGCAACTACACCGTCTGCCGCATGGTTTGCGAACCACGCACCAAGACCTGCAACTACACCGTTTGCCGCATGGTTTGCGAACCACGCACCAAGACCTGCACCTACAAAGTGTGCAAAATGGTTCCTGAGTGCCGAACTCGCACTGTATGCTGCACCACGATGCAGAAGGAATGCTACACCAAGACGATCTGCGTTCCTAAGTGCGAAAAGGTTTGCGAACCTTACACTGTCACTCGCTGCGTTCCACGAACGATCTGCAAGCAAGTTCCAGTTCAAGTTTGCTGCCCAGCACCATCTTGCTGCGACAGCGGCTGCGGATGCTAAGAAGCTGATCAGCCCGCAAAGGGTCTGCTGAAGAAACGCAAAGAGGGCCGGAGCATATGCTTCGGTCCTCTTTCATTTTTTGGGTCGGGCACAATTGGCCCGCACGACCGGGGCCCGTCAGACCTGCTCGCGGAACGTCATCCAGCTGAGCACGCCCAGGGTGATGCTGAGTATCAAAAAGGCGATGTCCATCATCATGCTGGCCCCTTGAAAGGGCGCAACATCGTCCATACCCGCCATGCTCATTCCGAAATCGGCGGCGAATAGGATGAATAACAGAGCAGCCACCACAAGGCTGATTAGGCAAAGTGCCTTGGGCATCAACGATCCTCGGCTTATTATCTCGGGACTGACGTGCATGTTGGAAAGCCAAGTGCATCAGTATAGTTAAAGAAAAGTGTTTCACCCAAGCCGAATGGCACGAATCTTTGTTCGTTCTGTAGGTGGCTCGTATTTTAGTGATTATGCATGTCAGACCAACCGCAATCCACCGATATTTCACTTCAAAGCGACCCTTGGCAATGGTGGCGTTCCCAAATGCCAATCACGTTGCGTTGGGCTTATTTTGACCATGCCGCGGTCGCTCCCTTGTCGGCCCCGGCTCAAACGCGGATGGTCGCCTTCGCCGATGAAGCCGCTCACACCGCTACAACGTTGTGGCCGCAATGGTCCAAAGGGGTGGAGTCGTTCCGCAGCGGGGTCGCCCGTTGGATCGGAGCCTCGCCCGCGGAGATTGCCATGATTCCCAACACTTCCCACGGCGTCAACTTGGTCGCCGAAGGGTTTCCTTGGAAATCGGGGGACAATGTTGTCACGTTCGCCGGGGAATTTCCGTCGAATCGGTTGCCCTGGGACAACCAACAATCCAAAGGGGTGGAAGTTCGCAGTATCGAATGCCCCGGCGGTGAAGTCTGTCTGGACCAAATCGCAGCGCAAATCGATTCCCGCACCCGCATCGTTGCGATCAGTTGGGTCGGATATGCGTCGGGCTATCGCGTCGATCTAGATCAGCTGGCGGAATTGGTGCATTCGCGCGGGGCGCTGCTATTTGTGGACGCCATTCAAGGGATGGGGATCTATCCGATCGATGTCTCACGGACACCGATCGATTTTTTGGCAGCCGACGGCCATAAATGGATGCTGGGGCCCGAAGGGGCTGGGTTCGCATACATCCGCCGCGAGCATATCGACACTTTGCGATGCACGCATGTCGGTTGGCATAGCGTCCGTAACGCAGCCGACTTCGGGAACGCGCGATTGGACCTACGACCGGAGGCTTCGCGTTTCGAAGCGGGATCGGCCAACATGGTGGGGCTGCTGTCGTTGGCTGAGAGCGCCGCGATGTTTTGGAAAGTCATCGAGGTTCATGGTCCCGAAGCGATCGCCCAGAGAGTGCTTCGGACGGCCGAAACCTTGATCGACCGGTTGCAAAAGGCGGGAGCAACCGTTTTAAACCCTTGGCAGGAGCCGCATCGCAGCAGCATCGTGGTGTTTGATGTGCCAGGCGTCTCCCCCGCCGAAGTGCGCGGCATCGGATTGCAGCACGACGTGGTGCTCAGTTGTCGCGGAGGCGGGGTTCGAGCCAGCGTGCATGTCTACAACAACGACGAGGATCTCGATCGATTGATCCACGTGGTCGAAATGGCTTTAGCAGCGGGCGGATCGACCGGTAAGATCGTTTAGCCAACGCGATGGCGACCGATCTTGTACCCAGTACGCGGCGCGTCGCCAGCACGCCACGACGGGTTGTGGTAGGGCGGAGGCTGAACTTAAGCCGTCTTTGCGGAGTCCAGATCGTTCAACGATTTGCCCAGACGTTTGCGAGCACCGCCACGTTGAGGGCGGGCACCCACGCGTTTTGTTTCCGAATCGCCGTCGGCTCGCAGGAACGCGAGGATATCGGGATCCATCGTTTCGGTTTCGGCAGGGGTGCCCATCGTTTCAATCGCATCGCTGACGCCCAGCAGTACCGATTGCTTCACACCCTGACGCATCCAATCAAAAAAGTTTACGTTGACCATTGCCTAATTCCCTTTGGCAAGATTTAGATCGAGCAAGTCAGGCCATACTTCGAGAGCCTGGCAACGACCTGGACGGTAGCGGTCCAACGGGTTGCGTGTCCAGATGGAACTTCGCCACTCCGCCTCTTTTTTTCCGACACCGAATCCCAGCGACAGACGCTGTCGACTTTTTCGAAGTTGGTCTTGAGCCAAAACGGAAAATTTTTCTACTCTGTTCCTGTCGCCTGAGCAGTCCGAGCTTGTGTTCAGCCGAACGAATGGATTCGATTCAATGTCGCTCGATGGTTTAAGGAGAGGCCGGATGACGACCCTGAAAACAAAAACACATCGCCTTGCCGCGGCCCGCGGCTTGGTTTTTACATCGACTTTCGCGATCGCGCTGTCGGTCGCCCAACTCGCCACCGCGCAACAAGCCGCTCCCGCGCCAACGCAAAACGAGGTCGTTGCGGTAGTCAACGGTACGTCGTTGTCGCGGAAGGCATTGGGGGACGAAGCCCTGCGTCGTCACGGCGAAGACGTGCTCGAAAGCATGGTTAATAAGTATCTGATCCTGCAGGCCTGCAAGCAGAACAACATCACGATCACCAACAAAGACGTCGAAGAGGAAATCGGTCGGATCGCGGCCAAGTTTGGTTTGTCGGTCGATCGCTATCTTCAGATGTTGCAACAGGAACGCAAGATCTCCCCGTCAGAGTATCGTCGCGATATCGTTTGGCCGATGATCGCCCTGCAGACCTTGGTCGCTAAAGAGACTGAGGTGAGTGCGGAAGAATTCAATCAAGCGTTCGCCGCTCAGTACGGTGAATCGGTCAAGTGTCGGATGATCATGGTGGGTAAGCAGCAGGTCGCCGAGCAATTGCATGCTCGTTCGACTGCCGATCCATCGCAGTTCGGTCAATTGGCCAAAGACTTCAGTGAAGACGAAGCCAGTGCAAGCGTGCGAGGTATGATCCCTCCCGTTCATCGGCATACCAGCGATCCCAAGTTTGAAGAGGTCGCGTTTTCATTGAAGCCAAACGAAATCTCCGCTCCGTTTCAAATCGCCGATCAATGGATCATGTTGCAATGCGTGAAGCACTTGCCCGCGATGCATCCACCGGCGCAGCAGATCGCTGCGATCCGCCAACAAATCACCGATCGGATCCGCGACCAAAAGATGCGCGTCTCGGGAACGGAGTTGTTCCAGAAGCTGCAGCAACAAGCTCAGGTCGTGAACGTTTTGGCAAACCCTGAACTGAGGAAACAATATCCCGGTGCGGCCGCGTTGATCAACGGTCAACAGCTGACTTTGGCGCAAGTGATTGCTGAAACGCTCAAGCGTCACGGTCTCGAGGTTCTGGACGGCGAAATCAATCGCACGCTGCTGGAGCAAGAGTTGAAGAAGCAGAACCTGCAGGTCACTCAGGAAGAATTGACGGCTGAGGTTGCCCGTGCTGCCGAGAGCTACGGAATGGTCACTGCCGACGGCAAGCCGGACGTTCAGAAATGGTTGGCCAGTGTTACCAGTGAACAGGGCGTCAGCGAAGAACTTTATGTCCAAGATGCCGTTTGGCCATCGGTCGCGTTGAAGAAGATGGTTCAGGCGAGCGTCAAGATCAGCGATGAAGACCTGCGAAAGGGCTTCCAGTCAAACTTTGGCGAACGCGTTGAAGTTTTGGCGATCGTCTTGTCGGACCAAAAGAGTGCTCAACAGGTTTGGGACATGGCCCGAGCCAATCCGACCGAAGAGTTCTTTGGTCAGTTGGCCGAACAGTATTCGATCGAACCGGTTTCGCAAAGCAATCTGGGACGCGTGCCACCGATCCGCCGCCACGGCGGTCAACCAGCGGTTGAAGACGAAGCGTTCCGTTTGCAACCGGGTGAGTTGAGCGGAATCGTAGCGACAGGTGATCGTTACATCATCATGCGTTGTCAGGGCCGCACCAATCCAATCGTTGCGGACATGGACGATCAAATCCGTGAGCAATTGGTTCGCGATTTAACGGAAAAGAAGACGCGGGTTGCGATGGCCGAAAAGTTCGACGAACTGAAGAACGCAAGTCAGATCGACAACTACTTGGCAGGCACGACGCAAGACGGCCGTTTGGCTGCCACGCCATCGGCTGAAAAACGCTAGCCACCGATAGCCCGTCGCCATTCGCGGCGACGGATTGAACCCAGCGGCCGATGCTTCGTCGGTCGCTGATTAGGACTCGGGCTGAGTGTCCGACGGTGGAAGATCTTGGTCGATTCTGCGACCCCACACCGCTTCGCCGAAGAATGCGGTAAAGCCGAATCTTTCGTAGACGCTTTGGGCGGGATCGTTGTTTCGGTCAACGCCCAGGTTGACGGTCTGAAGCGCACGTTGCCTTGCGATCCGGCCTGCTTCGGCAACCAGCGATGCGCCCCATCGGTGTCCACGGGCGCTGGGTACGATGCCCATGTAGGTCAGTTCCAACGCGCTCGAATCGACAAACGGCAGGGTCAGGACGCAGCCGATAGAGACGCCGTCGAGTTGGGCGATTCGCCATGCCGACGGATCGTGTTGCGGCATCGCGCGATACGAGGCAAGCGTTTCTGCGGCGCTGCGGTATTGATTCATCGAGGGGCAGTCTCGCGTATCGATGTAGGTTTGGCGGGTCAATTCTTCGAGTTCGCTCTCGGAAATTGCAGTCGCATCGATAAATGTCAACTGCGGCGACGGTGTATCGGTCATCGCTGCCGCTTCGGCCGAAAGGTATTGCAGGTCGGCAAGATGTTGCATCCCCGCGGCGATGAGTTCCGTCGGTGGTTCCTTGATATCGCAGGTCGCCTGAACAAAGCAAACGTCCAGAGATTGCAGGTACTCGCGTAGACGTTCGAACAATCGGCGGGCGATCGCTTGTCGGTCGAGTGATGTCGAGTTGCCGGATTCGTCGTCGCGAACCCGCAGGCCGACAATCACTCCCGTTCCCCCAGGCAACGCCGATGCAATCGCCGCGGCTTGCAGCGTGTCTTGCTGCTCCACAACGAGGCAGACTGTTTTGGCATCGGGGTTCTTCAGGGCGCCGGCAACCGACGACGTGATCAAGTGTCGTCGCATCTCGGATTCGCCAGTTGTCAGCAACGCGACAATTTGGCTCGATTCAGTGGGCCGAGGGGGCCGGATGGTTAGGTCGTTCAATCGTCTATTCTCCGATTGGCCGTCAGGTGATTCGTCAACGGCAGGGGCGTTGTGCGTTTGATTGTGAGGTCAGCGATCCGTCGATTCGCGAAAGTTGCATCGCCCTGGCTGCAGGATATCGCTTGCGGTGGATGCCCGCCTTTCCGCTACAATGTAGTCGTTCCAATTCAAATCGATCAGAGGGAGGTCTCCGATGTTCAGGCGTTTCGTAAAGTCGGCGTTTTTTGTTACCTGCGAGCTTCCGTTGGTGACCGTTTTGGTCGTCAGCCCCGCCTTCGGTCAACAGCTCCCCGCACCGACGCCTGCCGACCCGGTCGTGATTGGCGAAACACCCGCGGCTGTGCCGCCGGCAACCAAGCCGCGAGCGAAATCGGCCGCGTTGCCTGAACCTTATTTGTTGCCCGGGCAAGATCCGAATCCAGGTGCCGATGCTGTCGCTCCCCGAGATCGACCTTCTTTGGGGATCGTTGCCGAAGAACGCGCCGATCGGACCGGTCTGACCGTGCTTAGCGTTCGCGAGCTCTCGCCAGCGGCGCAAGCCGGGCTTCTGAAGGGGGATGTCTTGACGAAGCTGAACGACCAGCAAACGACGACGATCGAAGATGTCGCTTCGGCCCTCAGCGCATTGCAAGCGGGCGATCCTGTCTCGATTGAAGTCTCCCGGTCGGGACAGTTTTTTGAACTCCGCAGCACAATGTCCGACGCGCCCCCACCCGCGGTCGATGCGGTTCCCGATCGCGGAGCCAGCGAAACGCGGAATCCCCCGATGGAACAGGGACGCGCCGCTTTGGGAGTAACTGTCGAAGACTCGTCTCCGAATCTCAGCGGTGCGCCAGCCCTGCGTGGTGCCCGCGTGGTCGCTGTCGCTGCGAGTTCGCCAGCGGAATCGATCGGCATCCGCCCTGGCGATACGATCGTTTCGATCGATGGCCAAGTGATGTACGGCGCACGCGAGCTGACCGAATACATGCGGTCGGCTCGGGCCGGCGATTCGGTTGAAATCGGGTACTACCAAGATCGTGTTCTGCGCCGAAAAGCGATCACGCTGGGCGGTTCGAGGCAGCCGTTGCCGGAGTCGACGGTCGAGGAACGCATGATGCAGCCGGGGATCGTGATCCGTCCGGGAGCCAATGTGGGCGAGATCCTGCAGGATGTGGGGCGTTCGATCGACAGTTTCCTCGGTCCGCGTGCACCGCGGCAAGTTCCTCGCCCAGCACCGATGGAGTCGTTCGCAACGCCCGCGGCGCCACCTGTCTTGGCACCCCAGCCGATTGAAACGCCTGCGCCGCGTAAGATCCCGACTCCGGATTCGAATCCAACGTCGGAAGGGATTCCACCCGTGGTCACTCCGAACAGCGATGACGCCAGCGAAGTGGTGCGACTGCGAAAACAGGTCCAGGAGTTGATGGAAAGAATGAAGCAACTGGAGAAGCAAGTCCAGCAGGCGGAGCCCAAACCGCCAGCCGATGACGAATAAGAATCGATGAAGCGAAGGCCTGGATGAGGCAACGGCAGTTCGTTCCCTGTCTCCTCCTGGTCTTGCAAGGGCATCGCGACGGCTACAAAGCACAGTCGCGAGCGTTTCGCCGGGCTGCCAGTTTCATTGGGCGGAGACGTTAGTTGCGGGTCGCGAACCGTTCGGCGTATTCCACCACCCAGGCATCGATCAAGCGTTCGAATTCGCTGAGATCCGCTTCGGCCAGTTCCGTGAAGTGGCTGCGGTTGAAGACCTCTTTGTTCGAAACGGTCCCCTTCCCCTTCAGTTCCAGAACCATGTATTCGTTCAGGGGGCGGATTGTCATCTCCAGCCGGCTGAAGCGGTTGGTGCGTCGTCCCCGGTCCATGCTCAGGTCATCGCGACCGCATGCGGCCCCCCAACCCTTCTCGCCGAAAAGCGTTTCGGTTTGGAAGCCGGGAAAGTGGCTGGCCAGTTGCGCAACCGCTTTTTCGATGCGATCCGAAAGTGCCAGCCGGTAGGAACTGTGCAGACGACGCAGTTCCTCTTCGCTCATCGCTTCCTGCTTGGCAGCGGCTTGTTCTTGCAAGCCGCGCTGCCTACCGCGTTGAATGGCGGCGTCCAGACGATTCGAGAAATCGTCGCTACTCATCCGTTCCCCTTGTTCGCATCGGCATTTGCCGTGGTGTCCGCGTCGGAATCTTGATTCGCGATTTCGGCACGTGGCAGTTCAACGCTAGGCGCTTCCGCAGTCTCTTGCGGCTTGGCGGGTTCGCTTTCTTGGGTCGCTGCTTCAGGCTGCGGTGCGTTGGCTTCCTTCTCAGGAGCCGGCTTAGCCGTAACCTCAGGTTTTACAGGTTCCGTCTTTTCTTGATAGAACTGCATCAACGCACCAAACGATCGCAGCGGTTCTTCCCCCGCCTTCATCGAATCGGAGATTTTCTTCTCGGGCTCTTTGGAGCTCGTGACGGTGAAGGTGCGTGGTTGCGGGTCGCGACCGCCACGACCGCGTCCGCGATCGTCACGCCCTCCGCGGCCACCGCCATCACGTCCGCCTCGGCCTCCGCCGTCGCGACGTGGTCCGCCTCGTCCGGCTTGATTGGATCGTTCGCCCTGGCCGCCGCGACCACCTTGGCCACCACGGTTGCCTTGCGAAGGTCCGTTCCCGGCCGATCGATCTTGTCCGCCACGGTTGCCCGCTGGCCGTGCATCACCACCGCGTTGCTGGCCTCGGCCACCGCGATCGTGTTGTCCGCGTTCACCATCGCGTCGGGCACGGGCTTCCGATGCCGCTTGCTCTTCGGCGGGAGACATCACGGAAAGGGCAACGCGTCGGCGTCCCGATTCGATCGCTGTCACGTAGGCGTTGATGACATCGCCCACTTGAACGACTTCATGAGGGTCTTCGACAAAGCCTTTCGACATGCGGCTGACATGGATCAGTCCGCTGCAATCGGGGCCAAGTTCTACGAAGACGCCAAATTTCGCGACGCCAACGACAACGCCCGAAACCAAGTCGCCCGGTTTGAGGTTGTCCAATTTTGGAATCAGCGGCATCAAAGCGACCGGTGCCAGGTCGACCTTGGGTACCGAGAAGGGTTCGCACAACCAGTGCACGATTTGGTTGACGCGGTGACGACCCACCTGCCATTCCTTGATCACCTTGTCGACTGCCGAACGTTCGGGCAGTGGATGCTTGGGCATCGGCAACGCTTCGGGAGCGGGTGCCGTCGGTGTCGCGGCGGCTTTGGGTTCGCTGAAGCCTTCGATTTCCGCAGGGCTTGCTTCGTCGGTCGCTTCGCTCTCGCCGGAGGCAGCTTCTTCGCTGGCTTCCGCCGGTTCGGCGGGGCTTTCCTCGGCAACCGCTTCGGGTTCCGGGGTCGCTTCGGCCGCTGGTTGTTCGTCGGTCACCGTCTCCGCCGATTCAGCGGCTGGTTCGGCCGCAGCTTCTTCCGATGCAGGTGTCGATTCACCGTCGGTTGCGGCTTCCCCTTCGGTTGTCGATTCGGGCAACGCGAAATCGGCAGCTTCTTCGGTGGTTGCGCCGTCGCCGATAACGACGACAGGGGCGGATTCTTCGCTCGCGGGTTCAGCGACTTCCACAACTTCGTAGTTCGGGGCAACGTAGCCAGGAGGTGCCGAATCGGGCATCGGAATGTCGACCGCTTTGCACAGTTTCTCCGCCAACGGGTAGTCGTCGGGATGGATCAGTGTGGCGTCGAGTGCTTGCGATCCGCCAAAGACGCGGAGGAACGGAACCATTTGGCGGCGGTCGGTTTCGGACAGTTCGCCCAGTTCGGTCAATTGGTCGCGCGATGTGAACAGCTCTTCACGACGGCGGCTGTCGATGGACTTGGCAAAGTCACGCGTGACGCCAGGCAATTGAGTCAGCCAGCCGATGTCGTCGCCATTCAGGTCGGCTCCCTTGGCTGCGATTCCGCTGGTCATCACGTTCAACAGCGACTTGGCCAGCGAGTTTTCGTCGAGTTCGCGTTGGTACGAAGCCAAACGCAGGCGTGGGTAGTCGATTTTGGTGTAGGCCGAAATCGGATCCAACAACTGCATTCCGATCCATGCGGCGGCGCGGAAGCGTCGCGGCGTTTGTCGGATCACCGGGTCGATGGCGTCAGCCGAAGCGAACAGGTCGGCTCCCGAGCGGTCGGCGAGCGTCCAGTGCAAGCTGCCCGTTTGGGTTTGCTTCAGCAGTTCAGTCAACGCGATCAAGCAGTTGCGCCGCGCGGGGCCGTTGCTGATTACGATCTTGTCGACATGGAATTGATGGCACAGCTCGCCCAGCTTGGTCACCATCTGTTCCCGCATGGTCTTCGACAGCTGGCAGGGTACGTCTTCGGTGTGCAGCAGTTTGCCGTTACCATCCAACACCGCCAGGGCGGCCGTTCGTGGACCGACCGCGTCGATCGCGATCAAGCCTCGGGCGGAGGTGGGTTCGCGGAGAACCAGTTCGCGGAAGCTGTCGGCGATCACATCGACCAAACGTTCTGCGGCGTAATCGAGCTGGCGATCCCAGAAGGCTTCTTCGGCGGCAGCACACAATGCCGCTTCGACATCGGTCACTGCCGCGGACAAGCGATCCGAGATGTGTGGGTTCAACCGGGCAGCGGCTTTCTGCAGTTGTTGCATCAGTTCGCCACGATTGTAATCGAACGACGCTTCGACAACGCTCGAACGCAAACCGCGAGCGAGCATCAGGATTTGGAAGGCCGACAATTTGTTGGGGGCAAACTTTTTATTCGCCAAGCCCTCCAAGACTCCCACCAGCCAACGACGGCGGCGTTGACGTGGAGAGACCTTTTTCTTGGTCCGTTTGGCAGCTTCTTGTTGCTTGACCTTCGATTCGCCCTTGGAGCCCTTCTTTTTCTTGGGCGGAGCGTCCTTCGACCAGGTTTCCAACGCGGGCGTCTCGTCGGTCGTCTCGGCCGGCGTTTCGCTTGCTTCAGGAGATTCGGTGGACGAATCGTCCGCGGCTTCCGTTTCCGCAGCGTTCTCGGCGACTTCCGCTTTCGCGGTTTCAGCCGCGGCGTCGATCACCGGTTCGGTCGCTGGCGCGGCAGCTTGATCGGACGCTTCGGCGGTTACGGCGTCGACGTCTGTGGGAGCCGGTGCTTCGCTGGGGGCGGCTTCGGCAACCGGTTCACTCGGTGCGGTCGTTTCGGCCGCTGGCTCGGTGGCGGTCGGTTCGGCGCCGGCGGTTCCCGGTTGGCTCGGTTTTGCATCGCCCGAATCAGGCGTTGGATCATCCGATTCGCCGTGAGGATCGAAGACTTTGCCGATCTTGATCTTGGCGTTGCGCAACAACCAGCTGGTGGCGACGCCAATCAATTCTTGATTGTTGGGCAGTTCGCGATGCAGCGCTTCGTCCAAGCGTCCAACGGCAGCGGTGGCTTTGTTGTCTTCGCTACCAAGGACTTCGGTGGCGATCGCTTGCAGGTCGGCCGAATCGTTTTCCTGTGGATTCAGCAAACGGATCGCCAGACGTGAGGCATCGTCCAAGACGCTGTTGCGATTGCGAATCAGGCGGGTCAAACGATCGAAGTGACGGCCTGAATTGGCCATCCGGATCGCTTTGTCCAACGCAGTATCGACGCAGGTTGAACGCTCCGCCAATTGCAGCAATTCGCTGCGGCGATCCTCGATCGATTGTTCGCGCGAAACCGCACCGTGCAATAACCACAGCGCTGATTCGGAAATTCCGCTCAATTCATCCCGGCGATAGCGAGCCAGGAATGGCGGCAAATAGCCTTGGCGAATGAGAGGGAGAGCAATCTTCAAACTTGCGGCATCGCACCCGGTTTCGCGTGCGATGGCTTCAATTTCAACAGTCATGCCTTGGAGGCTCATATGGGGCGTGTGGCGGGGCCCTTCGCCACGGGGAGTTGCATCAACCGAAGGGATTGGAAACCAATCCATCAAGTGGGCTTCTAAAGAGCTTTCGGAATCTAGGGTTTCGCTCGGGAAATGTCAACCGAGCAACTGGAATTGGACCCCATTGTTTACGCAACGGAGGCCTTGTCGAGGAAGGAGGGCAGTTTAGGTATTCTTGAATTCCAGGCCTCGCATCGTCGTGGTGCCGCTGGCGAATTGATCGACCGGCAGCCCTTGGTCTTGCAACAGGCTGACATAAAGATTGGGCAACGGGTAGTTGTTTTTATCATCGAAGGCCAAGTGTTGTCCGTGACGGAAGCCTCCGCCAGCCAACAGGACAGGCATGTTCTGATTGCTGTGGTTCGATGCGTTCCCCAGGTTGCTGGTTAGCAATACCGACGTTTGGTCCAGCAGCGAATGCCCCTGTTCATCGGTTTGGCCCAGCGAACGCAAAAAGTCGCCCCAGGCGGCGATGATCGCTGTTTCCACCACGGCCAATTGCTCCAGCTTCTCTTCGTCCCGTCCGTGGTGGCTGAGCGAGTGGTATCCCTCTTCGACGCCTGGCAACGGAACCACGCCACCGCTGCCACCCAAGTGGTAGACGATGTAGCGGGTCGAATCGGTTTCCAGGGCCAATCGGATCATGTCGCTCATCAGGCGTTGCCGACCGACGAAATCGTTCCCGTTGCCGATGTCGACCGGGCGTTTCGCATCGACCTTCGGTTTCGGCTTTAGCGCCCATTCTTCGGACGCCGCCATCCGAAGTTCGAGATCGCGAACGCTTGTGTAATAAGCGTCCAGGCGGTCACGGTCGGCGGAACCTACCGATTTGGAAAGTCGTTTGGCATCGCTGGAAACCAGGTCCATGATGCTGCGGCCCTCGCGGACGCGTTGGGCTTGTTGGTCTCGAGCTGCCGGTGAATCGTCGACGAACAATTGATCGAACAGTCGCGAAGGGCGATCCTGAGCCGGGATCATCGCCCCGTTTTCGGTGTAGGACGGGCTGTTGCTGCCGCTGCTGCTGAGCACCAATGAGGGGAACCGCGTTTCGCCCCCGAGGTGTTTTGCCAGGTACTGGTCCAACGAGATCGTGTTCCGCCCGCCACCGCTGGCTCCCACATTCCGCGCCGTCAAGATGCTCGCTTCGGCTTTGTGCCCGCCGCCGACTCCGGGATGCGAGCTGCCCGAAATCACGGTGTAGGATGAACGAAGGTCATCGATCGCTTGCAGGTAGCGACTCGGTTTGAAGTCCTTCCCCGCTTCGCTGGGATTGAGATTGGGGCCATGCAGGCCAAGTCCCAGCGTCATCGCGACGAATCGTTTCGGAGGACCTTGGTTTGTCTTGGGATCGGCAAAGGCGGCGTGCATCGCCGACAGGTGCGGGATCGCCAAGGAGACGCCGGTGCCACGCAACATCGTTCGACGCGGGAGGCGTTTGCGAAAATTAAATTCAATCGAACGAAACATCGTTATCGGCCTTGGGGTCAGTGAGCGGTTATTTGCTTAAAAACAGGGAGCTGGTAATGGTTGCTTCGATCAGCGAACGGAAGCCATATTGGCTGCTGGCGGTTTGTTGGACAATTTGTTCAACCGCCTCGCGATCGGCAAAACGCGGTTCACCACCGGTTCCGTAAGCGACCAGTTTATCAACCACGTTTGCCGCCAAACGTTCCGGATCTTCAAGCACCAGATCCTGGAAGCTTTGTAGATCCTGGAACTTCTTTCCGTTGGGCATCGTAAAGCTGGCGTCGATCGGCGGCAACTTCTTTTTGCCCCGCGGCTTCCCGTAACTGGTCCGCCAGCGACCCGACGGGTCAAAGTTTTCCAACGCAAAACCTGGTGGGTCGATGTCGCGATGACACGAAGCGCACGAGGCGTCCGAGGTATGTTTGGCCAACAGGTCTCGAATTGACTTCGCCCCCCGCACGTCCGGTTCGATCGCCGGAATGCTTTCCGGTGGTGGCGGAATCTCTTGCCCCAACAGACGCTCTGAGATCCAAACGCCACGAATCACGGGGGAGGTGGCCGTTCCATTGGCCGTCACTTTCATGATCGATCCATGCGTTAGCAGCCCGCCGCGACGGTCCTTCGGTTGCAGCGCGACCTTCTCCAAGTTATCGCTGGTGGCACCGTCGATCTTATAATAGTGGGCCAGTCGGCTGTTCAGAAACGTGAACTCCGAATCGATCAGGTTGCCAACCGGCAGATCCTCCCGCAACATCTCTTCCAGGAAGCGATGCGTTTCATCGAGCATCGATTGCTGCACGATGACGTCAAATCCAGGATACAGGCGGCGGTCCGGTTCGGTGAAATCGATCAGATGCAGGTCGAGCCATTGATCGGCAAAGTCGCGCACGAATTGTTGTCCGGCGGGGCCCTCCAAGAGGCGATCGATCTGTTGCAAAAGGACCTGCCGGTTCCTCAGTTTCCCCGCCGCAGCCAGCTTCATCAGGGTTTCGTCGGGGGTCGTCGATTGCAACATGTAGCTGAGTCGCGCGGCGATCGCGTGATCGTCCAACGGGCCTGGTTGTTCCTCGAAATACAGGAACCGCGGCGAGCACAGCAGCGCCCGATAGCCGGTTCGTAAGGCGACGATTGGATCGCCCGATTCGTCCAATTTTTCGATCGCCAAATCGACGTAACGCACCACGTCGCTCCAGGGGACGGGGCGACGGAAAGCACGTCGCGCGAAATAGGCCAACAGGCGACCGATATCTTCTTTCGGGTTGTCCAGCGTCACTTCCGCTTTGGCGGGATCGCGGTGGGATTTGACGGGATGTTCGTTAAACAGCAGTTTTCGAACCTCGTCATCGTCGGCATGCGGGTGAAACCGTTCCATTTCGATCCAATCGATCGCCACGCCCGGCACATTCTGCGGTCCGCCTTCGCCAGTCCCCACTTGCCCACCGGCAAAGTTGGCTCCTTTCAAGGTGAGATCCCCGGGGCGAATCTCCAGCATTTCGCCTCGGTTCAGCCAGGCTTCGACGGTGATTTGTTTCGGTTTGTCGGTCGCTTCGAAAGCGCCGACCCAAGCCAATAACGGGGCACTGCTGACCGCCGGCCCGCTGCGGATCGTGCACCACACGCCGGTGCGATCTTCGGGTGTCTTGAGCGCTGATGCCTGCAGCGTGAACCGATACCAACCGTCCTGTTTCGCAGTCGTCGCCGGCAGTCGACCGTAATAGATCAATCGAGAGCTCCAGGTGACCGCTTGCCCATCGATCAATTCCGGTTCGCGGGTCCGTCGCTTCGGGTTGGTTCGAACGATCTCCTTGGCCGGCATGCGTTTGGACCATTCGTCCGGCGGCGTCAACGCGCGACGAAAGGCTTCGTCCAACGCGAGGTCGACAATCCGCAGGTGCTGTTCCAATTGAAAGTGCGAGATCGATTGCGTTTCGGCAATGTTCGTGAAACCTCCGCTGCGCTGTTCGTCGGCCATTGCCATCGTTAGCGGCAGGTCGATTCCCAACAGATCGTGCAGCGATCGTTCCAATTGCAGGTTCGTCAGCTGGCGGGCTGCGACGCGACCGGTCTGTTTTGATTGCAGCCGTTGCTCGTGGCGAATCCAATCGCCCAAGGATTTCGTAAACGCAGAAGCTTCCGCCGCTTCGACTTCGGCATCCTCGGGCGGAGGCATCTCGCCCGCTTCCACTCGGCTAAGGATGCGTTCCCAGCGACTCGCCACGTCGCTGCGATCGACGGCCGCAGGCAACGACTGCAGGTTCAGTCCGCCTTCGGTCGTGTCGGCATTATGGCAATCGAGGCAGTTAGCCGACAGAAACGTGTCGATGGTCGGAGGTAATTCGGCCCGAAGGCAGTGGCCTGCCCAACAGGTAATCAGGATTGCGATGGCGGGGCGTGCAGGAAACATCGGATTCCAGGAGGGGGAGGGTGCGATGGGGTGGAACCATGCAGACGGTAGCCGTAGTGCGCGATTAACTCGCGTAACGCGGCATCTCCATTATACGCGTGTGCAGCAGATCTGAAACCACAAACGCTCTGGCGGCCTGGGGAAAGATTTTTTTCTAGGGCCTCACCGCTTTGTGAATGGCCGCGGTAGGGGACGAGATTTTGGGCACCCAGCTGGGGAACGCTTTGCCAGTTCGAAGCCGCCTTAAAACCACGCGACAGGACGTTCGACGCATCCGCGTTGGAACCGAAGGTTTTCGGTTGCGCTGCTGCGTCTTGAGATTAAGTTCCAAAAAAAATGGGTACAAACAGTTGTAGGGAATTGTTTGACTTTAACAGATAGGGCAACCTATCCGGTCGGTTCATGCCCTCCTGATCGGGTGTTCCCGTGGCGGGCTGTGAATCGGAACTGGGAATCACACAGGCAAGTTTCTCGACAACAGCATTTTGAGCCTTTGTTCAGCGAAGGATGTTTGTTGGTGGATGTCCAATAAGGCGGCGAAGCAATGATGTTTCAGATGGATTCTGGCGCAAAGCGAAGGAAGGCGGTAGGTAAAATAGGACGTCGGCACTCGATTGAACCGCTAGAAGAACGGTGCCTGCTGAATGCCGACGCGGTGATCGAACTGAAACTGGACGTGACACAGGAAGGTCAATCGATTTTGAACGACGCGCGGCAATTCGCCGTTGAGGTGGGGGATCGATTCGACCTGGAGCTGCTTTACGACGACAAGCGACCGATTTTCTTCAACCACATGGGGGCGTTTACCGTCTATGCCGATATCTTGGCCGACAACGCCCATGCCTACCGGCCGGTGCTCAGCGAGACCCAGATTCTTACGATCGACGAGACCTTAAACGATGCCATCGGTGGCAGTTTGCAGCTCTCTTCCAATGGCCGAACGGCAACAATCCCTTTGGTTGGTGCATCGAGTCTGGCGGTCAATCCGGTACTTGCCATTCGGGAGGCGATTGAAGGGCCCGACGGTCTGAATTTTGGCGCCGGTACGGTAACCGTGTTCGAAGCGCTTCGGAGTCCCCGGAACGCCGATGGGGATGTCGGGTCGGGGGATCCGTTCGATTACATCATCCGATTTGTTGCGGACGAATTTGAGTTTGCCGATGCGCCGAACATCCATGTCGATACGTCGGGGCTTGTTATTTCCGGAGGCGGGGCAGCGCCAATTGGTGAGGTGTTGGAGATTCCGGTTTTCACCGACCAAACCACCGAGACAATCAATCCCGAAGCGTTCTATTACAACCTCGACGCCCGCAGCGCCAGCTTGAATGACAAGGTGGTTTACGGGAACGTCCGCTCGGGCACCTTCGATCCCAGTGGTGGTGACGGATCGGAAGTTTTTAATGAATTGGGGGGAACGGGGCCATTGGAATCGACCGGCCTTCGCGCCGTAGCCGAGTCGGTGTTTGGAGCGGATTCACCCGAATATGGTGCGTTTCTGTCTCCCATCTCCAATGTCGAGGTCTTTAGTATCGAATTGGAAGCCATTGCGGTTTCTAACAACGTCAACTTCACCCTCGATCGCGCCGACGACGAACGGAGTGAGTTGTCGGCTTATGGTATCGACACGGCATTGACCGCCGAACAGGTGTTGATCGATCTCGACGATGATCCCAATGTGGCAGGGGACGATCGATTCGGAATGGCCTTTGGTACGATCGTCGATCATCCCAGCGTCATCGTCACTCCGGTAGCCGGACTGCAGACGCGTGAAGATGGCTCATCGCAAACCTTCACGATTGCGTTGGGGGCGCTGCCGTTGGCCGACGTCGTGATCGCCCTCTCCAGTTCGGACACCAGCGAAGGGACCGTTTCGCCACAGCAGATCACGCTGACTCCCGCTAACGCCACCACGCCACGAACGATTACGGTATCGGGCGTCAACGATTTGATCGACGACGGGGACGCCGAGTATTCGATCATTACGGCGCCGATTGTCAGCAACGATCCGTTTTACCACGGCATCGATCCCGACGATGTCGTGGTGCGGAACCTCGATGACGACGGAACGGGAATCCGGCTCTCCAAGACATCGGGGCTCACGACGACCGAAGACGGTGGCACCGACACCTTTACCGTCGTGTTGGATTCTCAACCCACGGCAACCGTGACGATTCCCTTGGTTTCATCCGATCCCAATGAAGCCACGCTCTCGGCGAATTCATTGACCTTTAACACCGCCAATTGGAACACGCCGCAAACCGTCACCGTCACGGGACGCCCCGATCGGGTCGACGATGACGACGCGGCGTTTACGATTATCACCCACGCGGCGATCAGCAGCGATGCTGGCTACAGCGGGTTAGCCGCCGCCGACGTCACCGGAATCAACCGCGATGTTGACGTTGCGGGCATTTCTCTTGTTGGTACGGAGAATTTGGTCGTCAACGAATCGGGCACCCAGACCGCGACGTTTCGCGTTGCCCTGGACACCGTTCCGGTTAGTCCGGTCACTTTAAACTTGTCGGTCAGCGATTCGTCCGAAGCGAGCCTCTCCAATTCGTCGATCGTGTTTACTCCCGCTAACGGAACGGAACCGATTTCGGTAACCGTCACCGGTCTGAACGACGATTTCGATGACGGCGACGTTTTGTTGACGATCGTCACGGTACCGTCTACCGACGATTCTAAGTATCAGAGTATCGACGTCCCCGATATCGCAGTCACCAATTTGGACGACGATACCGCAGAGGTCCTGGTGGCCGCGCCGGCGAGTCCGACCACCAGCGAATCGGGAGGCTCGTTTGAGATCTCGATTGTGCTCAGCACGATCCCGTTTGCGAACGTCGTCATCCCCATCACTTCGTCCGATCCATCCGAAGCGTCGGTCAGCGAGTCGTCGATCACCTTTACGCCGGCAAACGCGTTGACCCCGCAGACGGTGACGGTTAGCGGCGTCGACGATACTGTCTTGGATGGCGACACCACGGTCACGGTTCAATTGGGGCCAAGCGTTTCCAACGACGAGGCCTATGGTGGGAGGGGCAACGAGGTGGTGCTCACCAATTTCGATGATGAACTTCCGCCTCCCGAAATCGATTTCGGCGACGCGCCCGCCGACTATCCCACAACGCTCCAAAGCAACGGGGCACGGCATACTGGCAGCGACCTCTTCTTAGGCTCCGCACCCACCTTGGAACGCGATGGTCGGCCTAGCAACGATGCAGACGCCGACGATGCGGATGACGGAGTTGTCTTTCTGACGGACATCGTCGTTTCGGAAAGCTTTGGATCGACCTCCAGTCTCCGCGTGAACGCGTCGGGCGCGGGCAAGTTGGATGCGTGGATCGACTTCAACCACGATGACGATTGGACCGATCCGGCAGAACAAATCGCAGTGTCGCTCACGCTGCAGGCGGGGGACAACATCGTTCCGATCAGCATCCCTGCAGGTGCGGATCCTGGTCGGACCTTCGGCCGTTTTCGATTCAGTTCCGCTGGGGGATTGGCCAGTTTCGGAGCGGCGGATGATGGAGAGGTCGAAGATTACCAAGTTATGTTGGTCGATGGCGACGCGGGGGCTCAGGTGGGGATCCAGACGGAAACGGGAGAGACGTCGATTCATCGCGACGAAGACTTGATCGTCGTCACGCAGAACGAACGCGTTCTATTCTCGGCGGACCACAGTCTGCTGTTGGGAGTGCGGGTCGATGCGACGCGTGGAGACGACACGCTGAGCTATGGCGATCTGGGATCGGCCACCTTGAACGTTGGCTTCAATGCGGGGGATGGCAATGATGCGATTGTTTGGCCCGATGACAACCAATCGATCGATCTGCGAACACAATCGCAATGGTTTTCAGATGTCGAATCCATCAGCATGATTGGCGAAGGTTCCGACGCGATTGTTTTGGATGCCGCAGCGATAGCTGAGGTGACGGCGTCGGAAAACCGATTGACCCTGCGATTGGACCCGAAGGATGCGCCCTCGTTCCTAGGGGATTGGAAGGTGACGCGTTTCGAATCCGAAGGCGAAGAATTCTTCCACGTGTTAACCCTCGATGGCGTCACGCTGCGGATTACCGGATACGGCGACTGGACCAATCCTTTGCAACACTTAGACGTCAACAACAGTGGCGAGGTCACGGCGATTGACGTCTTGCAAATTCTGAATCAATTGCACCGCAAAGACCTGATGGTCGGTTTGTCGGGGCTGGTTTCGGCGGTTGACCTGGGGCCCGATTTTCCGGGGCGGTTTTACGATACCAACCGCGACACGCTATTGACCCCGATCGACGCGCTTCGCGTGATCAACTATGTCGCCAGGCGAACCGCAGGTTCCGGTGAATTTCCGCAGGACGTGCCGCCGATTCAAGTATCCGTTTCTGCGATTGTCGAAGATGCAACGCTCGAAACCGAATCACGTCTGCAGGAATCCTCGGTCGAGCGCATCAGCGACTTTGGCAGTCCCGCTTCGAGGCAGCGGATCGATCGGACGCCACCTCCCACGGACTCGGAGTCTACGCAAAAGGCTTCGACCCAGAGCGATCCGTTGGAGGAAGCCTTTGCACAATGGTTGCTCTAAGCGAATGATCGCCGCAACCTTTGTGGAACCGCATCGCCATGCATCACAGACGTGTGAACACTTAGACGTCGAAGTACAGGCAGTATTCCAGCGGCGTGGGTTGCGAGCGTGTCGGAAGGATCTCCAACTCACGCTTCGTCCGAATCCAACTACTGATCACATCTTCGCTAAAGACGTCTCCGACGCGTAAGAAATCATTGTCCTCTTCGAGCGCTCGCAAGGCTTCGTCCAACGAAGCCGGCGTCGTACGCAGCCCGGCCAATTCGTCGGCGGGGACCTTGAACAGATCTTTGTCCATCGGTTCGCCGGGGCTGATCCGATTGGAGATACCGTCGATCATTGCCATGACGATCGCGGAGAACGCGAGGTAAGGATTGCTGCTGGGGTCGGGACAGCGGAATTCGAGCCGCTTCGCCTTGGGGTTGGGGCTGTACATCGGCACCCGGCAGGCGACCGATCGGTTGCGGCGCCCGTAAGCCAAGTGGACGGGAGCCTCGTATCCGGGAAGCAAACGCCGATAACTGTTGGTCGTCGGATTGGTAAAGGCGAGCAACGCGGGGGCGTGGTGCAGGATGCCGCCAATCGCATGGACCGCGAGATCGCTGAGGCCAGCATAGCCCGAACCGGCGAACAACGGATCTCCGTCCTTCCAAAGCGACAGGTGGGTGTGCATCCCCGAGCCGAATTCGCCAGCGATCGGTTTGGGCATGAAGGTGGCCGTTTTTCCGTGCCGCCGAGCCACGTTTTTCACAACGTATTTGTACATCATCATCATGTCGGCGGTGCGGATCAATTGATCGAACCGCAGATCGATTTCGCATTGACCGGCCGCGCCCACTTCATGGTGATGGCACTCGACATTCAATCCGATCTCGATCAATGTCTGCATGATTTCGTTGCGAAGGTCGAACAATTGATCCGCTGGCGGGCAGGGGAAATAGCCCGCTTGCGAACGCATCTTGTGTCCCAGGTTGGGCGATTCCTGACGCCCGCGATTCCAGGGGGCTTCGATGCTGTCGATGCTGTAAAACGATCCTTGTGGCGTCAGGTCAAACCGCACGTCGTCGAGGACAAAAAATTCCGCTTCGGCACCAATGTACGCGGTGTCGGCGATTCCGGTCGATGTGAGGTAGCCGGCCGCTTTGCGGGCAATGTATCGCGGATCGCGAGGGTACGCGTCGGCCGTGATCGGATCTTGCACATTGCAGATCAGATTCAAGGTCTGCAAATCATTAAACGGATCCAGGAACGCGGTTTCTGGCTGTGGTACCAAAAGCATGTCGCTCTCATGGACCGATTGCCAGCCGTGTAGGCTCGATCCATCAAAGCCCGTGCCATCTTCGAATAGATCTTCGTTGAGTTCGGAAACGGGAACCGTCTTATGATGCCATACGCCCAGAAAGTCGGTAAATCGAAAGTCGACCGCTTTGACATCGTGTTGTCGACACATCGACAACACGTCTTGCGGGGTCTTTACGCTCGCCATCAGTTTGCTCCGGGCATGCAGGTAACTGCCTCGTTGTGAATTCGTTTCCCTATCGTTGTAGCATCTTTGCCCCCGCGTCGGGAGTCGGAATGACTTCGATGGAAATGGAAAAGGCCAGGCGGGGCAGCCTGGCCTTTGGTTGCTGGACTTCGATCGGCCGCTGTGGCTACGCTTGGAGCGCTTGTTCCAGATCCGCGATCAAATCCTCGGTGTTTTCGATCCCGCACGACATGCGGATCATGTTGTCGGCGATGCCATACGATGCCCGCTGCTCTGGCGTGCACTTGTAATAACTCATGACCAACGGTTGTTCGATCAGCGATTCGACTCCACCCAGACTCGGTGCGATCCGCGGAATTCGTGCCGCATCGACGATGTTGGCCGTTTGACGCATGTCGGCGCCCTTGATCGTAAAGGTCACCAAGCCACCGAAGCCACGCATCGTCTGGGCTGCGATCTCGTGAGTCGGATGCGACTTCAGACCGGGGTAATAAACGCGTTCGACGCGCGGATGCGATTCCAGGAATTCCGCGATCGCTTGACCGTTGGCGTTGTGCCGTTGCATGCGAAGTTCGAAGGTCTTCAGTCCACGTTCCAACAGATACATGTTGTGCGGAGAGTTCACCGCACCCATGATGCCTCGCAAATTGCGAACCGGTTCCAACGCTTCGGCACCGCCCACGATCACGCCCGCCAACAGGTCGTTGTGCCCACCCAAATATTTGGTCGCCGAATGGAGGACGTAATCGACGCCATATTCCAGCGGTTGGATGTTGTACGGAGTGGCCAGTGTCGCGTCGATCAGCGTTTCCACTTCGTGCGCCTTGCCCAACGCCACGAATTGTTCCAGATCGATGCAGGTCAAGTGAGGGTTGGTCGGCGATTCGCTGACCAGCATCCGCGTGTTTTCGTTGATCGCCGCTTCCATCGCGTCGTAATCGCCCGTCGGCACTTGCCGTGTGACGACGCCAAAACGGGCCAGATGCTTGCTGCAGAATTCGCGGCTGCGGTGGTAACATTGATCGAAGAAGACGATCTCGTCGCCGGCGTTCAATTTTGCCATCAACAGGCCGACGATCGCCGCCATCCCGCTGCCGTAGACGATTGCCGCTTCGCCACAATCGAGCGCCGCCAACTTGCGTTCGACACTGCGTTCATTGGGGTTTCCGTAACGACCGTATTCCTCGCGGTCGCTGCGGCCTTCACAGTAATCGATCACGTCGTCGGTGGTTCGGAATGTGAAGGTCGATGAACAGAAGATCGGATCGGCAATCGCGTCCCCCGGTTTTTGCCGGTCTTCGCCTGCGTGAACACTCTTGGTGCTCATGCCCTGATGTTTCGACTGTTCCTGCTTTGCGCTGTTTTGTTCCACTGTGTCGGTAGCCATGCTGAGGTATCGCTTTCCGTAACGCGTGTTTTGAACCGCTGGCGAGCGGCAAGCCGCAGTCGGTGCATCTCAAAATCAGTCTACGAAAAAAGCCGCTCGTCCCATGCAGGGGGATGCGGCTGTGCGAAACTCGACGGCTATCGGGGGCAAACCGTGAACGATTTACCAAGCATTCGAGTGGCTGTTTAGCAGTGAAGGCTGCAAGCGGCCGCAAATCCCTGTACCCTCTCAATCTAGCCACGTCCCCGGTCGACGGCAACCCTTCGCGTCGCGGCTTTACCGAATCTCTGCGGCTGACGCTTCCCGTGCTAAGATTAACTGGTAAAGTTGACGCAGCTTGCCACTGGCCAACCCCAGGCCTCCATGGGGGAACGGTCAAAAGGGGCGTCCCCTGTGTCCGGATTTTGATTTTTGTTGGTCCAATGCGTAAGTTTGGGAAGTGGCTCGCGACCGGCGACGTGATCGCGGCCACCATCGGATCCAAGCGTTCGTGCATCGGATCCTTCGAAACCGTCGAATTTAAAGCACCCCCGATTGAGGCCTGCTTCATTGAATACTCGCGAAATCTTCCATTCGCTTTCACTGCATCGATGGTTGCTGGTGCTGTGTTGTTTGCCAGCGGCGGTCGCCACCGCTCAGCCCGCGGTGAATCCGGCCGCCACGCCAGCGGAAGCTTCCGACGATGCAATCGGCAACGAGACCCAACCCACTGCCAAGCCGCCGGTTGTCCTGACCGCGGCCGACCGGCAACGGATCGACGAACTGATCGCCGACTTGTCCTCGTCGAAGTTTGCGACCCGTGAAGAGGCCGGGGCAGCGTTAATCGAAATTGGCGAACCCGTGATTCCCATGTTGGCCGCCGCGGCGGACACGCCCGACCCCGAGGTCCAGTTGCGAATTCGGATCCTGATGTCGCGATTGAGCAACAACGATTTTGAATCGGCTGTCACCGCGTTCCTGTCCGGGGGCAGCGATGAGATGGACGGCTGGGACTACGCCCGCCGTTTGATCGGCGACAGCAAAGCCTCGCGAGAACTGTTCGTCGACGCGGCGCGATCCCACCGCGAACTGATGGTTGAACTGGAGAAAGGACCGGGACCGCGGATGGTGGCGGCGAACAAAGCAGCCGACTTGGTCGTCCGTCGGATGATGCTGGAGTTTCTGCCCCCCGAACGCGGCGATGCGGTGGCGCTTCTGTTGACCTGTGGCGATCGATCGGCGCCGATCCCACCGGGGGTGGAACGCGTGTTGGTGCGGATCATGAACAGCCAGGTCACCAGCCAGACATTAAAGGATGCGATGTTGGCTCCGGTCTATCAGAAGCTGGTTGGTTTTTGGATGCGCCGGGCAAGCGTTTCGTATCAGCCCCAGGCGATGTATTTTGCCCTGCAACACCGAATCCCCGAAGCGGTCGATTTGGCGCGGGAAGTGATCGCGGATTTTATCGCGACCGGAACCGATCTATCAGGCGAAGAGACCGTCGACCCGAAATACAGCGAATCGTTGGAACAAGCGTTGTTGGTGGTCGCCAAATATGGTGACCCCAGCGATCTGCCAAGATTGCAACCGCTGACGATCGATGCTCGGCGGATGCCGATCGGTGCCGATCAGCCCGACGATACTCGCGACCCGATCGCGGTGCATGTCCGTGACATTGCCGTTGCCGTTTCGATCAAATTGTTGGGGGGCGATTTACGTGAAGCGGGCTATCTGAATCCACGCGAACACGCGACGGTGGTCTTCTTCACCGCATCGTTAGGTTTTCCCGGCGATGGCGATGAATTGCGAGCAAAACCCGCAAAGTATCTGGCCGATCGGCTTGCGAAACCTTAGCCCTATTGGATTGCCCGTCCGCCGGCCCCATCCGTGGCGCACGCGGGCTGTATGGATCGAGGCATGATGTCCCTGAACGCTCCTGGAAAATCGAAGTGGCTTGTCGTTGGTGGCGGGATGGCGGGGTTGACGCTGGCGCATCGCTTATCGCAGCGCGGCCAAGAGGTCAGCGTTTGTGAGGCTGCCCCCAGCTTTGGCGGATTGACCTCCGCATGGGCATTGGGCGATGTCGTCTGGGATCGGTTCTATCATGTGACGCTGCTGTCGGATTCGCATTTGCGCGGGCTGTTGAAAGAACTGGATCTGGAACACGAGATCCGTTGGGTGACGACCAGGACCGGTTTCTTCAGCGGTGGCCGACTGTATTCGATGTCGAATTCTTGGGAATTCCTGAACTTCCCACCGCTGACGCTGATCGAAAAACTGCGGCTCGGAGGCACGATCTTCTACACGTCCAAGCTGCGCAACTGGCGGCGACTGGAACAGATTCACGTCGCCGATTTTCTGAAACGACTCAGCGGCCGTGGGACCTTTGAAAAGATCTGGCTGCCGTTGTTGCGGGCCAAGTTGGGGGAGACCTATCAGAAAGCGTCCGCCGCGTTCATCTGGTCTTACATCTCGCGGATGTACAAAGCACGTCGCAGTGGGATCAAAACCGAGATGTTTGGGTATGTCCCGGGCGGTTACGCGCGGATCATCGACAGGTTTGTCGAGACGTTGCGCGGCAATGGCGTGCGTTTGTTGAGCAGCCATGGGGTTCTATCGATCACCCGGTGTGAGGCGGGCGGATTAACCGTCGATTTTGGCGAAGGCCGGATCGAAACGTTCGACAACGTGATTAGCACGATCCCTTCGCCAATCATCAGCCAGCACTGCCCCGAGCTTACGAAAGACGAACACGATCGTTTGCGGGGCGTCGAGTACATCGGAGTCGTTTGCGCTTCGATGCTGCTGACCGAATCGATCAGTCCTTATTATGTCACCAACATCACCGATGATTGGGTTCCGCTGACGGCGGTGATCGAGATGTCGACGATCGTCGACCGCGAGGAGCTTGGCGGGCGGGCGTTGGTCTATCTACCGAAGTATTTGCCCGATAGCGATCCGGGACTGCAGGAACCCGACGCGGTGATCCAAGAACGGTTTCTCGCGACGCTAGAAAAGATGTATCCCCATTTCAGCCGCGATCAGGTGCAAGCGTTTCAGATCAGCCGGGCCAAATACGTGATGGCCCTTCCCACAATCGACTACTCTCAAAAGCTGCCGCCGATCGTGACATCGCTTCCCGGATTCTATGCGCTCAACGGGGCGCACATCACCAAAGGGAACCTGAACGTCAACGAAACGATCGATTTGGCTGACGAAAAGCTGAACGAGGTCGTCTGGCCCGACTTCCTGGCACGCGACGGAAACTGATCGCGCCGGAGGCATCACGCACATCGAACCCGCTTTGACGATGTCTTCAACGCATCGCAGGGGCTGCGAGAATTTGCGTATTGCGCACCGAAGGCCTTTATGGACCCCTTGGGGTGACTTGGGTACCATAGAGGCATTCTCATATTCGGAATCCTTTAGGGAGCGCAGTTATGAACAGGCGAAGTAAAGGCTTCACGCTGGTGGAATTGCTAGTAGTGATCGCGATCATCGGAATCTTGGTAGGGCTGCTGCTGCCAGCGGTCCAAGCAGCGCGGGAAGCGGCGCGGCGGATGGAGTGTTCCAACAATCTGAAGCAGTTGGGGATTGCGCTTCACAATTACCACGACACCTTTCAAGTCTTTCCGCCGGGGCGGATGAGTTGCGATGGTTGGACCGGAGGGCCGTGTACTGGGAAAACATGGATGGATAAGCCGGGGACCAGCGGATTGGTGATGCTGCTGCCATTCATGGAACTGAATACTCTCTACGATCAGTTTGGCGGCTTCCAAGCGGGTGGGTTGGAGCCATCGGGAGGCCCCGCCGATTGGCGCACGCCCCAGGTCGATGCGGCGATGAAGCAGCGGCCGCCGGTCTTCGTCTGCCCCAGCGAAATCGCCGCCCCGATCTACAACGGCACGGCAACCGGAAATTATGTGTTCGTTCATGGCCGGCGCGGTCCTGGATCGGGAACCGATCAAGTTTCGTTGAAGCATGGCAACACCGGCGTCTTCAATTACCTGTCGACCTACAGCATGTCGGACATCACCGATGGTACGGCTCAGACGCTTGCGTTTGGCGAAGTGTTGGCCGCGGATAAGCCGGAATCGGTGAACCGTTGGACCTTGGCGGGCCGGCATCTCGATTCGTTGCGATCGACCGAAAACCCAATCAACACGCCCCCGGGGACGGGACCGATCACGTTGACGATTTATGGATCGACACTCAACGGTGCCATGGGCAGCCGACACCCAGGCGGATCGATGTTCACCTTCTGCGATGGACACGTCGCATTCATTTCGGAGACGGTCAACATGACGGTCTACCGTGCAATCTCAACGCGCGAAGGGGGCGAAGTCGTTCGACTTCCGTAGCCTTCTTCCGAGTCCGTTCTTCTTCCATTGTTTCGGCCACGGCGTGGATCTCTCGCCGTGCCGCCACGCATCTATCTATGGACAGGCATCTTTATCATGCACCGCTATGCGCATTTTCAACCGGATGGGCCGCCGTCTTGGCGGCCGACGCTCATTCCTCGTACGACGGCCACGATCGCGATTGGGCTGTGTCTTGCGGCCCTGCTTGGCTGCGAAGCGCGAATACCGTTGGTTCCTGTAACTGGCACCGTGACGATCGACGGGGAACCGTTGCCGATGGGCAGTATCATGGTCGCTCCCGCTTCTGGGCCGGTCGCCTACGGGACGATCGATCGCGAAGGACGTTTTACTTTGCAAACCCGCGACGGTGAGGGGTGTGTCGTGGGCACCCACCCGGTCTCGATCACGGCCAGCGAAATGGTCCAAGGTGGGGCAGCGATCCGACGTCTCGTTCCGGAACGCTACAGCGATTTCGCGTCGTCGGAGCTTTCGATCGAAGTGACCGATCCGACGCCGGAGGTGCGGATCGAACTGACGTCTGAAGGGCTATCGGAACGTTTGCTCAGTAATGAAGGCGATCTGCAGTTCTGAATCGTGGTAAAAACGGACGGATAATCCGCAAGATCGTTATTGGTAAGAGAATCCGACTGGAAAAGGGGGGCCGGTTAGAAAAGCAGAACGGTTTAGCTATCAATTGCCCTGCCGCGTCGACGATAGCATTCAGTAAGCACCGCGCGGTGTGACGCACGACAGCGTCTTCAACCGCTCGACGATTTGGCACTAGACAGCTCCTGCCCTCCAGAAGTGTCGCTTAGAATCGTTGTTTGGATTGAACCGTGGTCATGCGTGGGTGAGAAAGATTACGTTCGCTTTTAAATTATGGAGATCGGCGATGCGTCGAATGATCCTACCAGCTTTCCTGGCCGTTGCATTCATCAGTGCAAGTGCCGCCAACGTTCAAGCCTTTGGTTGTTTGGACAAACTGTTCGGTAAAAGCAGCTGTTGCGACAGCCCTTGCGATTCGTGTGAGCCAGTATGTGGCTTCGAACCAGCTTGCGGTTGCGAACCAGTCTGTTGCGAGCCAGTATGTGGCGTTGACCCATGCTGTGCCCCTAAGAAGAAGTGCTGCCTGAGCGGCCTGTTCGGCAAGGTTTTCAAGAAGAACAACTGCTGCGAACCAGCTTGCGGCTTTGAGCCAGCTTGCGGTTGCGAACCAGCTTGTGGTTGCGAACCCGTCTACAGCTGCGAACCAGCTTGCGGTTGCGAACCAGCTTGCGGAATCGACTCGTGCTGTGCTCCTAAGAAGAAGTGCTGCCTGAGCGGTTTGTTCGGCAAGATTTTCAAGAAGAACAACTGCTGCGAACCAGCTTGCGGTTGCGAACCAGTATGTGGCTTCGAGCCAGCATGCGGTTGCGAACCAGCTTGCGGTTGCGGAATGTAAATCGGAATTGAGTGTGCCGCGCGGGCTATGAAACTCACACCGTTGGTGAGCCGATAGGAATCGCATACACACCTCCAATCCAAAAAAGAGCCTCGGTTGCGTCAAGCGACCGAGGCTTTTTCATTTTGCCCATGTCGGGCGGCGATTGCCCGCCCAACCCTGTCAATTGAAATCGTGCGAGCCAACGGCATTTTCGCCGCACTAGTTCCCGCTGCAACGGCGGGCAGCTAAGATAGAACGCTGTTCAAGCTCGCACGATCCGGTGGCATCCGATGCACCGTCGCGCGGTGCCACGATCGAAGAATCAAGATTATGTTCGCAAGGAAAGGTAACGATCGATGTCTGCGGAAGAAATACAACTCGATGCCGAAGAACGCATGGAAAAAGCGGTTGCCCACCTCAAGCACAGCCTGACGGGCATTCGCACCGGTCGCGCAACGCCTGGTCTGGTCGATTCGATTCGTGTAGAGGTTTACGGTTCCCACACTCCGCTCAAACAGCTCGCTTCGATTGGTACTCCCGAACCACAACAGATTGTGATTCGGCCCTACGATCAATCGACGATCAAAGAGATCGAAAAGGCGATCGTGGCGGGCGACCTCGGTCTGAACCCGCAAAACGATGGTCATATCATCCGCTTGAACGTTCCCCCTTTGTCGACCGAAGTTCGTAAAAAGATGGTTGCGCGGATCAAAGAACTTTCCGAAGAAGCGAAGGTTTCGATCCGCAACATCCGCCGCGATGCCAACAAGGCGGCTGATACCGAAGAAAAAGAAAAGACGATGAGTGAAGACGATCGCGATCGCGTGAAGTCGGATATTCAAGACCTGACCAAGAAGTATGAAAGTCAGGTGGGCGATGTAGCCAAGGCACGCGAAAGCGAAGTCATGGAAGGGTAATCACGATTGAGAGGTCGCTGTGAGCGACAGCCCCAAGATTTTAACGTGTCCTAAATGTCAAGCATCCGTGCGCGCCGGCCAGCAGATGGCTGGCGCACGCGTCCGTTGCCCCCGTTGTAACAACACGTTTAAAGTGCCGGGGATCATGCCGACCGCAAGTGATGACGACGATTGGTTCGATCTCAGCGCCCCGCTGGATCGAACCAAGTCGGTGGTCAAGCCAGCTGCCAAACCGGTGTCCAAGCCGCAGCCGGTGGCAAAACCCAAAGCGGCGAACGCTTCCCCAACGCCGCGGCCGTCGGCAACCGATGCGAAGCCGTTCGATGGCTTCGATGACAACGAAGGTCTCGAGCACTTGGCTCAATCGATCCCGCCCGCGGATAATACGTTCGACGATTTTGATGCGGCAAACGAAGGGGATTCTGACCCGTTTTCGATTCCGATGGCGGCCGAACCGCCGCGCCGCAAAAGCGCATCGATCGACGATTGGTTGGGTGTTGACGATGTCGTTCCCGATGTGAAACCGGCGGTTCCCGAATCAGAGTTCCGTTTCCCCTGTCCGGTTTGCGAATCCGCTCACTATGCCAAACCAAGCGATACGGGCAAGCGGATCAAGTGTGGCGATTGCACCTCGACGATCACCGTTCCCGATCCGCCGAAGGTGGTTCCCAAATACAATCCTCCGATCGATAACGCCGCGACCTTTGAACTCCGCGAATCGGTCCATCGCCCCGAACGCAAAGACTCACCGTTTTCGAAATCGGCAGCCGATTTGCTCCGCGACGCCGAATCGACCCAACTGGACGAAGATCTCGACAAGCTGTATGAGAATCCCGACGTTGCCGGTTGGTTCCGCGATGTCTTTTCGGTGTTCGCCGATCCCAGCGCCGTCATGCAATTGGCAATTGTCAGCGGTATTTGCAGTGCGGGTTTGATCGCATGGTCGATGGCGCATCAGGCCGGTATCGCTGTTTCCTCCTTGGTCGGAGCGGCGGCGATCGCTGTGTGTGGCTGTGTCTTGGGGATGCGGTATCTAGCCATCATGCACCGGGCCACGGTGGATGAATCCAATCAAGCGCACTGGCCCTACGGCGATGATGGCGGAACGATGAAGCAAGGGATGTCCGTCCTGGTCGCCGCGCTCGTCGCTTCGGCTCCAGGGCAATTGATCGGATCGATGATCGGTGATCCATTGACGCTCTTCTGGGGCGTTTTTGTGATGTTGAGCGTCTGGGGTCTGATGCCCATCGTTCTTCTGGCGATGCTCGAAAACAAAACGATCTTCGGTATCTATTCTCCAAACGTGATCAAATCGTTCGAACAGTGTATGGAACCGTGGGGCGGGATGTATTTCTCCTCCGGCCTGTTCTTCTTCGCCTACTTCATGCTCCTTGCGGCCCCGCCGTACGACGGTTTCATCAAATCGATCATCACCGCCGTTGGGCTCGTTGGCCTCGCATTCATCCAAGCGCGGATGTTGGGCAAAGTGGTGCAGGCGATCGATGAGTCCAAAGATGTGCCGCAGCCGAAGACGCGTTGATCGAATGCTACGCCCACGCTGGAAATCGAGTTTGATCGCGCTCACACTTGGGTCTTATCGCGCGGGTTTGCCGCTGACGTGTGGACGGTAGGTCGACATGGGATAGGTTTTGCGCGGCTTAGTCCTTGCCTTGCATGACGTCGCGGAGCCATTGGTACGCTTCTTCTCGCACAGCCTCGGGGAATTCGCGACCACAGTCGGGATAGAGGAAACGCAAATCACCCGGCTTTTCATTTTGCCGATACAGTTCCACCACCGGTTTCAAACTCGCCTCGCACTTACGCACGCCAGCGACATCAATAGACGCGTCTCCCACGGGGGCCGAAACGAACAAAGGGCGTGGCACGATGGTGGCCAGAAGCTCGGCGAAATCGAAGGGCAGTTCCGCAGCACTCTGAAAACCACCAATGTCTGCCTTCGATCGATCGTCTGTCCAACCGCTTAAATCGCCGCGGTTGTCTGGCAATGTGGTGAAGCCGCAACTGGTCACGACCGCCCGCACACGGCCATCGAGCGCCGCGGTGAACAAGGCGCTGCTTCCCCCCTGGGAATGCCCAATAACGCCAATTCGATCGCGCTGCACGCAGGGCAAGCTTTCGAGCAAATCGAGTCCCCGCACGTTGTCCCATACCGCTTTGATCGTTCCGCTTGGGTACGCTCCACGATTCGCTGCGAAATCAAATTCGTATTCCCCGAAATTTGGATAATCAGGTGTAAGGCATACGAATCCCCGCTCGGCCAATTCATGCGCATAGAACCGACTTGGCTCTCCTCCCAGCCCACAAATCTCTGCCTTGCCAAGTTTTGCGTTGGAGGGATGCAGGCACAGCATCGCTGGCATCCGTTGCTGGATGTGCATCGGGATAAGAAGATACGCCGGAACGCGACTGACATTGTCGCTTGCGAAAGATACCTTGATCCTCCAGTATTTATCGGTTGTTTCCACACTAGAGACTTGCACATCCAAATCGTGGCGGCGATGAGGTCCGGGCAAAGGGCCGATGATCGATTCAAACGCGGCAAGGATCTGCTGACGGCGAGGTCCAAATGCGACAGGCGTTTCCGCCCGCTGCGATTCTCCGCCGTCGGCATCGATCTGCAACAAATCAAACGCTTCCTCTGGATTTCGACGCGCTCCGTTGGAGGACTTCGCGATCGCATCCCGCTGTCCGCTTTCACGACTTGCCAGATCGCCTTTGGGAACCACTTTTTTACGGGGAATGTCGGCGGATTTTTCCTTCTCTGCGTTCCTGTTCTCCAGCCAATGCAGCCCACTGCGACTTGGGGCCACGATGTCGACGTCCCCATCCCCGTCGAGATCCTCGCAGACCGTGTCCAAGTCAATGGCAACGGTTCCCCCGATGCTCGCGAGATGTTTCTGCCAAGTTCGCGTGCCGGAATCAAAGCCGTACCAGGCGATTTGCAACGGATCACTCTCGCCTGGATCCTTCCCATCGTGACCTAGAAACCGCTTACCAGCGACCAAGTCGTCGTTTCCATCGCCGTCCATGTCCGCCAGTACCAGGGTGTGGGCACAGGACCAACGCGTATCAATCGCATGCGTTATCCACTTCCGGCTGCTGATCAGCGGTTCCACCTCATCGAGATCAACCCCCGGCGTCGCCTGCAACGAAGATTCTGATTCTCCAACTTGTTCGGTCCAGTAGATCCCGTAGTTGTGGCCTCGCGACCAGATCAGATCCGCGTCACCATCGGAATCCACGTCATGAACGAGGATGGGCAAACCGCAGTCGTTGGCGAGGTTGAATTCGGGTTGCCAACGCCATCGCCCCGTGAGTGGATCGGGTGGAGCCAGGGCCCAGCCGCTGGGGCCAACCACGTCGACTCGCCCGTCTCCATTCACATCGCCCGCTCCGATACCATGCCCGATCAGTTCGTCAGGCAAATCATAGCGTTGCCAACGGACATCCGTGGCTGCCTGCGATGACGCTTCTTGCCCCGGCTGTAGGCGATACCAAGCGGCAAAGTTCGTTCCGCTGGGCAAAATGTCCAAATGCCCATCGCCGTCGATATCCACTAGCCGCCCCGTCTCGCTGTTGCCTGGTCGATCGATCTCTATTTGTTGCCAACGCAAATCGGGGTTTGCCCGCATGGCAGCCGGCCCAGGATTGCGGCACCAGTACAAGCTCTTGCTGCGGTAATTGACGCTGATGATATCCAAATCGTTGTCGCCATCGACGTCCATGGCCAAGTTGGAATAATCATCAAAGCGTCCGCGAATCATCGTCACGTCGCGCAGCGTGTGCCTGTCCCAATCCGGAGCTTGATACCAAAACGCCCCGGAGACCACATCCGGGCGACCGTCGCCGTCGATATCAATCACCGTCGCCGCGCTAAACTCGCTATCAGAACTGAGCGTATGGACGCGAAAGGGAGTGTCTGTCAAAGCGTGACGCGCGGGAAGCGAAAACGATGCTGCCATCAACACGACCGCCAGCCCGCTCCACCCGCCGCAATGCGTTTGAAAACTCTTCATAATCCAACCTTCGCTTAGGAACGCTCTACAGAAATTGCGGCCGCTATTCTATCCGATTTTTGAAGGCACTCGTGCAGATGAGCGTCTGCGCGTGGAATCGCTCTCGTTTGTCGCAAATCGCCGGGCACCATTCCCTTGGGTCGATAAACCCGTTCCTGAGCTGCAAAGCGTTCCAGCGAAGCGTGTCGAACCTGTCAAAACGCGTTGTTTCGATCGTTTCCGTACGAGCTTCGCTTCCACGTTTGGCGACTCGGCGCCGCACCGGGCCGTCGGCGCGATCGGCGAAGGGTTGGTTTCACCAAGTGACCGCGCGCTCACACGCAAGCGATTCCGAGCCGCTACGTTTTCCAGCTTCTAAAAGACCGAACAAGCCGTTCGAACTAGGGTTTGCTAACGTCAAAGCTCATCAGCTTGTCTTGCTCTCGCAAGTACAACCGGCCACCACTGATCACCGGATGCGCCCAGCTCTTGCCCTGTTGGAACTCGGGTTTGAACGATGAAACGACATCCATCTTTTTAGGATTCGCACGCACCAAGATCACCGTCCCGTCATCGCGTCGCATCACCAAGTGACCATCGGCGTAGACAAGGCTCGTTTCTCCTTTGCCTTCGCCACGTTCGGGTCCCCATGCGTTTTCGCCCGTCTTCATGTTGACGCAGATTGGCAAGCCGTTGCCATTTCCGGTGCCGCAATAAATGTAGCCATCGACCAAAATCATCCCGCCATGTTTGTTCTGCAGTTCATTGGCTTCCAACCAATAAACCTCCTCGGCCTTCGCGCCACCAGATCCATCGGCGGTTAACTTCAAAAGGGCCGAACCGGTTCCGTATCCGGTGCTGGTGAAAACGTAATCGCCATCGATCAACGGCGTCGGGATGTTGGCGGTCTTGTTGCCGACACGCGAATAGAGCCACAGTTGTTTTCCGTCGCTGGCACGAATTCCGACCAATCCTCGACCGACCAATTGAACGTATTGTTTCACTCCGCCACCTTGGCTGATCATGATCGACGAGTATCCGGCCCCATTTTTCAAGGAATCGTCGTCGCCAGCCTCCAGCTGGGAAGCCCAGATTTCGTCACCACTGTTTTTGTTCAACGCCACGACAAGACCCTGTGGTCCGCCGGGAGTGCAGAGGACGCGGTCGCCGTCGATCAATGGCGATTCGCTGAATCCCCAGCCGCTCATCATCTTGCCTTTCCAGTCGCTGAATTCGCGTTGCCAACGGATCGACCCATCGCCACGGTTCAGGCAGACGATCGCGCCGTCGCTGCTGACGATGTATAAGCGGTCTCCGTCGACCGACGGTGTCGAACGGCTCCCCTCATAACCATGCTTGGGCTGCGTTTTGGTAACGCTTTGTTTCCACAACCGCTTGCCGCTGGCAGCGTCGATCGCAACAACCGCCTGTCCGTCTTCGAAGTTACCGGTGGAATAGATCGTTCCGTCGACAACCGAAACGCTGGCATAGCCTTCTCCCAGTCCTTCAGCCGTCCAACCGGCAGGCGGCCCATCGGAACCCCAGTTCCCAAACAGGCCGGTTTCGGAACTCTTGCCGTCGCGTGCTTGTCCGCGCCACTGCGGCCAATCCTCGGCAACAACACTGCTTGCGACCACAAACACGGTAACAATTGACCAGACGATTTTTTTCATCGATGAACGATCCTAGGTTGCGAAGTTTGATCAGGCATGTTGCCGCGTGCGGCAATGGAAAAGCGAGTATAACGTACCGCAATGGCTTGTTGCTGCCTGAGTTGCCCGATCGGAAGATTCTTGGCGTGCTAGCTGCCACGCGACCTCCAACGCCATTAGCGATTGCCAACACCGCCCTATCGTACGCTACGGGGCAAGAATTCCTCGAAAATCGGCGTGCCCCGCGGCTTGTAACGTGCATCGCGAGGCCCGCTCGTTTATGTTGTTCAGGATGCCCCAGCAAGCCCCACGGGGCCGCGGGCGTGGTGTTTTGTCCACGCCGCGGCGAGGAAGCATCGAAGCCGGATGCCACCCTTGGTAGGGAACCACCGTCGCACGCCTAGCCCGAGGAACCGTCTATCGTGTCGGAAACCTTTTCAGATCCAGAACGCGCCGAACAACTTGTCGAAGCCTGTCAAAAGATCCGCGACCAAGTCGGCCGAGTCGTCGTCGGACAGGACACCGTGGTCGAACAAATTTTGATCGCGATCCTTGCCCGTGGTCACTGTTTGTTGGAAGGGGTGCCGGGCCTCGCCAAGACCTTGATGGTCCGTTCGTTGGCCGACGCGATGCACCTGGCGTTTCATCGCATCCAGTTCACGCCCGACCTGATGCCCGCCGATATCACCGGCACCGACATCATCCAAGAATCGGATGCCGGCCATCGCGAACTGGTCTTCGACAAAGGGCCCATCTTCACGCAGATGCTGTTGGCCGATGAGATCAACCGCACGCCACCGAAGACCCAAGCGGCGTTGCTCGAAGCGATGCAGGAGCACGAAGTCACCGTTGGCGGGACGACCTACAAGCTGCAAGAACCGTTCTTCGTTCTGGCGACGCAAAACCCGATCGAACAAGAGGGTACCTATCCGCTGCCCGAAGCCCAGCGCGACCGCTTCCTTTTCTTGGTCAATGTCGAATACCCGACCCGCGATCAAGAAGCGATGATCATCGACCGCACTACAGGCAAATTCGACAGCAAGGTTGAACCGGTCGTCACCGGCGACGAGATCATCGCCTTCCAGCAAACCGTGCGGATGGTGCCGTTGCCCGAACACGTTCGCAATTTTGTCTTGGACATCGTCCGTAGCGTGCGGCCTCGCGAAGAGAGCTGTTTGCCGTGGGTGCGTCAATTGGTCGATTGGGGCCCCGGTCCGCGTGCGTGTCAGCAATTGGTGCTCGCATCCAAGGCGCGAGCTTTGCTACACGGCCGGCATCACGTCACGCTGGACGATATCGAAGCGCTCGCCCTGCCCGTGTTGCGGCATCGGATCGTGCCGACGTTTAACGCCGAAGCCGAAGGGATCAGCGTCGCCGATATCGTCAAACGCTTGTTGGCCGACGTCCCTCGTCCCAAAGCCCAGTTGCTGTAATTAGGATCCTCCTGCCATCACCAAGCTCACCGATTTTCTGACGCCGCAAGACCTTGCGAAGACGACCAACCTGCAGCTACTGGCGCGGCAGGTGATGGAGGGCTTTTGCAATGGCTTGCACAAATCGCCTCACAAAGGCTTCAGCGTCGAATTCAAAGAGCACCGCCAATACGTCCATGGCGACGAGATCCGCACGATCGATTGGAAGCTGTTTGGCAAAACCGATCGCTTGTACATCCGGGAGTACGAGGAGGAGACGAACCTTCGCTGCAACATCCTGCTCGATAAAAGCGGATCGATGGGATACTGCGGTTCCCGTTCCGGCGGCGTCAGCAAACACGACTACGCCGTTCGGCTCGCCGCTTGCCTTGGGCACCTGATGCTCGCTCAACAGGATGCTGTGGGGCTGATCCATTTTGACGACGCGGTCCGACGGATCATCCCGCCACGCTCCAAGCCGACGCATCTGACAGCGATTGTTAACGAATTGAGTGGCCTGAAAGCGGAACACGAAACCGAACTGGCCAGCGTGTTCCATCAACTGGTCCCCAAGATTCCGCGGCGCGGGCTGCTGGTGATCATCTCCGATCTGTTCGGCAATATCGACGAACTGATGAAGGCGTTGGCTCATTTTCGACACGCCAAGCACGAGATCGTGATCTTCCAAATCTGGGATCCCGACGAATTGGATTTTCCCTTCCGACAGTGGACTCAGTTTCAATCGCTGGAACAGAAATCCCATCGCCGGCTGATCGATCCGGCGCATCTGCGGAAGGCTTATTTGAAAAATTTGGAGACGTTTCGCGAAGCCTTAACCGCCGGCTGCCATCGCAATCGTATCGACTTGGTCCCCGTCGTTACCGATCAACCGTACGCCGAAGCGTTGGCATCGTATCTGGCGACAAGGAGGCGGCTGCGATGAGCTTTTTAAACGTCGCCCTGCTAGGTGGAATCGCTGCCTTTGCGATCCCTCTGATCATCCATCTACTCAACCGCAGCAAATTCAAGACGCTCGATTGGGGCGCGATGCATCTGTTGGATTCAGTCGTCGCCAGCAACAGCCGGCGAATCCGGTTGGAGCAGTTGTTGTTGCTTCTGATTCGTTGTGCGATCCCGGCACTTTTAGCTTTCTGTTTGGCACGCCCGGTGTTAACGCAGTGGCAATCGTTGCCAGGCGATGCTCCCGCGTCAACGGTGATCCTGTTGGATAACAGCTATTCGATGGATGCGATGGGGGAATCGGGAACCCGTATCGCCGAAGCGACCAACGATACCCAGCGGATTGTCGACAGCATCGGTAAAGGGTCGGACACCTCTTTGATTGTGACCGGCGGCGTCCCGGCACCGCTGTTCGACACGCCGGTTTTTGATACCAAAGCGATCACCGACCAACTGAGCTTCCTCGATACCGGCCGCGGGGCGACGTCGCTGTCGCAAACATTGGAACTCGGCGCGTCGCTGGTTTCCGGGATGGCCAGTTCTCGACGCAATTTGATTTTGATCAGCGACTTCCAGCAGGCCGACGTCGATGCGTTGACCGATTCGCAGATCGCCAAGTTCCGCGAGCAAATCGCCGGGCAAGCTGTTCCGCCATCGATCACGTTGATCCCACGTCGTGGCGACCGGACCGATAACCTGGCAATCGACGACGTCGAACTCTCCACCACGGCCCTGGGCGTCGGACAACAGCTCAAGGTCCGCGTGCGGATCAAGAACTACGGCTCGCTGGATGTTCCTGAAGCCCGACTTCAATTTGCGGTCGACGATCGTTTGGTTGGGGTTACGGAATTGGCAGTCGCTGGCGATGCGACGGCCCAAGCGCTGTTCGTCCACAAATTTGAAAAGCCCGGCTCGCACGTCTTGAGGTTCGATGTCGACGCGGGGGACGATCTGAAGACCGACAACCAATACGTCGCGGTCGTCGATGTGATCGACAGCATCGAAGTCTTGATGATCGACGGCGCTCCCAGCCGCGAACCGATGCGTGGGGAAACCGACTTCCTGTCGGTCGCGCTGACCCCGTTTTCGTTGGGGCGGATGCAGTTGGCCGATCTTGTCGAAACGAAGATCGTCAGCGTCAACGAAGTCGATGACGACACGTTGCGTTGGGCACGCGTGGTAATCATGGCCAACGTTGCCAAAGTCGACGACGGACGCTTGTCCAAGCTGCAAGAATTTGTCCAACGTGGAGGCGGTTTGATCGTCTTTGCCGGCAACAACGTGAACGTCGATTGGTACAACCGCACGTTCTACGAACAGCGCGGCCTGTTCCCGTTGCCGATCGAAGGGATCGGTGGGGGAGTCGACAAAAGCGATGCGGGAGCGCGGATCGTCGCCCAATACTTCGATCACCCCGCGTTGCAAATTTTTAACAGCGGCAAATCGGGCAGCGACGAACTGGCGCAAGCCGACATCGCCCAGTGGTATGTGTTGGGCAAACCGACCGACACGTCGGCCAATCGCATCCAAGCGGTATCGAACAAAGCTAAATCGGCAAACGCGAAAGACGATCCGTTGGCATCGGTCTTGATTCGGTTGGACAGCGGCGACCCGTTGTTCGTCGAAAAGCCGGTCGGCAAGGGATATGTCTTGGCTTGTGCGACCACGGCCGATGCCGATTGGACCAACCTTCCATTGCGGCCCGTCTACCTGCCGCTGATCCAACAATTGGTCACTTCGATCGCCACGCGAGGCGTCCCCGCGTCGAACCTCGCTGCGGGAGAAACCTTGGTTGCGTTGTATGAATCGTCGGCTGCCGATACGACGCAAGTCCTCTCTTTGCCCGGCAATAAGCAGCGGTCGCTGCGTCCGGTGGTCGAAGAGCATCGTTCGGTGATCCGTTATCCCGGCACGACGCAGCCCGGCGTCTACACGTTAACGCAGCCCGACGCCGCGCCACGCCACTTTGCCGTCGAAACCGATCGCAGCGAATCGAACCTCACGTCGATCGATGACGAACGGTTGCAGGAACTTGCTGACGCGTTGGGGGCTGAAGTCGTCGCCGATGGCGATGCGTACGTCGCATTGGATGCCAGCCGCCGCCACGGACGTGAAGTCTGGCGTTGGGCGCTGCTGGGATTGTTAGGGCTACTGTTTGTAGAACTCTTTTTCCAACAACGGTTTTCAAGAGTTCGCGGATGACAAGTTTACGATTTGTGGGCGATCTGCCCGTTTGGCTTGGTTTAATATTGGCCGTCGTCGGCGCGGTGATGGCGTTTGCCTACTACCGTCGCGAGAGCTTCGATCTGCCGGGCCGATTGCGTTGGCTGTTGCCCTGTTTGCGAGCGTTGGCGATCTGGATGGTGATCGTCAGTCTTACCGGTCCGGTACTGCATCACCGCCAAGAGATCGGCCAGCTGGGGAGCGTGCGATTGTTGGTCGACACATCGCAAAGCATGACCGCATCGGATCCTCAGATGCCGCTGCCACGCAAGTTGATGATCGCGCGCGAACAGGGCTGGCTGCCGCAAGGCCAATTCGATACCGCACTCTACGATCTTTCCAATCGCATCGCGACGGTGCGACGCGACACGGTCGCAGCCCTTGGCAACGACGCGATCACGAAGGAACGGGCAACTTCCATCCGATCGCTATTCTCCGACAAAACCGCGAATCTCGCGACGTCCATCGCAGCGACGTCTTATGCCAGCGAAGGATCCGACGCCGACCACGCTGCGTTACAAAAGTCGTTCGACGTGGACGTCTTGGAAAAAGTGAAGTCACTCGAAAAAGATCCGATCGAAAACACCGAACAAGCGGCCAAGGTTCGCGATCAATTGATCGCAGCGGCCAATCGCTTGCAAGGTTTTGAAGAAGCGTACAGCGATGCGTTTGCGGACTACTGTGAAGATTGGATCCAATCACAAGGAGACGCCGCGCTCGCTGGCCTGCAATTGTTCGATCAATCGATGCGGATTCGGCGGATCGAATCGCAGCTGTTGGATTGTGAAAACGGCCTCGTTGCGCGGCTGAAGGATCATCATCATGTCGATCTGGCGGCATTGGTCGGCCAGGGGGAAGTGCCGATCTGGAGTTCGCGTGGTGATGTTGAAGTTCCTACATCTTGGGACGATCTGCGTTCGGCGATGGAGACCGATCTGGCGAGCGGGTTGATCTTAGAAACCGCTGAGGCAACCGGCGATGACAGTGCGACGGAATCGATCGGGGCCGCGACCGTTCTGTTTTCCGACGGTCAACACAACACGGGGCCCTCGCCGTCTCAGCTGGCGGGTGTCGCGCGGTCGCAACACAACGCCGTCTTTACGGTTGGCTTTGGCACCGGCAACGAACCGACCGACCTCGTGATGTTGAACGCCGAGTATCCCGACACGGTTTACAAAACCGATCGCGTGCGTGGTACTTTGATCATCAAAGATCGGATGCCCGAAGGACGGCCGTTTGTCGTTCAAATCCGCGATGGCGAAACGGTCGTGTGGCAGGAAGAACTGAAGTCGTTAAATGTCGCCCAACGCCGGGTTGATTTCGATTTGGCCGTGGAACCGTTGGTCGAATCGGCGGCGGAGCGATTCGACGCCAAGATCGAACACCACAGCATGCCGTTGGAACTGACGGCTCAGATCGTGCCGGCCGATGGCGAAACGGAAGTCAACAACAACGCACAAACGATCCGGTTTGCTGCGGTCACCCAGCGGCAAAAGGTGCTGTTGATCGACAGCCGCAGCCGTTGGGAAACGCGTTATTTGAAGAACCTGTTCGAACGTGACTCCGGCTGGGAGATCCGCTCGGTCATCCTCGAAAACGAAAACGGTGAACATCGATTGCCGAAGGGGGATCTCGACGGGACTTTCCCCACTTCGAAGCAAGCGTTGTTCGAATTCGACCTGATCATCTACGGCGATGTTTCGTCGGATGTCTTCAACGCCACCGAAACGACGTGGCTGCGCGACTTCGTCGATCAACGCGGGGGCGGAATGATCTTTATCGACGGCGCCCACAAGGCCCTTTCTCAACTGGATCCGCAGACCTTGGGCGTGCTGTTGCCGGTCACGTGGAGTTCGGGCGAACCGCCTCAGAAAACCGACCGCTTGCAATTGACCGACCTCGGCAGCCAGACGCCTGCCTTTGCCATGCAGGGAACGGGGAGCGAGAACGAACAATTCTGGGAACAATTTTCTCCACCGCATCGCATCGCATCGGTCGAAGCGGCGCCGGGAGCGGAAGTGTTGGCCGAAGCGGTTGTTGGAAAGGAAGTCTTTCCGGCGATCGTCAGTCGCAGTTTTGGCGGTGGCCGCGTCCTCTACTTCGCCTTCGACGAAACGTGGCGGTGGCGGTATCGCGTGGCCGATCAAATCCACCAACGGTTCTGGAACCAGGTCGCTCGGTGGGTGATGCCGCGACCGTTTGCCGTTAGCGATCAATACCTTGCGTTGGATAGTGGTCCGCCGCGGTATCAGGCAGGCCAATCGGCTCCGGTTCGTGCGCAATTGCGGGGCCCCGATGGGAACCTTGTTTCCGATGCGACCGTCGATGCACTCCTTTGGCGCGAAGGGCGGATCGTTGCCACGGTCAGCTTGCAGCCGGAGGAAAACCTGCCGGGCACCTATGCCGCCGAAACCGCGGCGTTGGATCCAGGGGAATATGAAGTTACGATCCGGGCGAGTGGATTCAACGAATCCGCTTTTGAAGCGAAGACTCAGTTTGTGGTTGCTGCGCCACAAAACAAGGAACTCGATCAGGTTGCCTGCAACGAAGCGTTGTTGTTGGATATGGCGACCGCCGGCGGGGGCCAGTACCTGCGAGAAGAGCAGCTGGGACAGATCGTCGAACTGTTGCAACCGCTCAGTTCCGGTCGAGTCGTCCAGTCGGAGACTTTGTTGTGGCAAAGCTGGCCGTGGTTTCTAACCATCGTCGGCCTGTTGAGCGTCGAATGGCTGCTCCGTAAACGCAGCGGATTGTTGTAGTCGTAGAGATACTGAAGGATTTTGGTGATGTCGAATCTGAGCCCACAAACCGCGGCGAAGCTTTCGGAATTCGGAAGCCGCCAAAAACGCTTACTGATCCTTCGCGCCGTCTGCGTCGGCATCGTGAGCCTATTGGTTCTGATGTCGTTGGTCGCTGTGATCGATTGGATGTGGATCCTGTCCAGCGGAACGCGGTGGGGACTGAGCCTTGCGACTTATGCAATCGTCATCGGCTTGGTTTGGTGGACTTCGCTGCGGCGATGGTTCGCACCGCAAGATCCCGAGTCGTTAGCGGCTAGTTTTGAAGTGGCCGAGCCCGAGTTGCGGGAGAATCTTCTGGCGGCGGTCGAGCTGTCGAAAGAGGAGGCTGCGTCGAACGGATCGAGCCAGTTCCGTCAGTTGTTGCAAGACAAAGTCGCCAGGAACATCGGCAGTGTCGATGTCCGCGGCCTGTTGCCCGTTCGTTTAATCGGGCGTTGGTTGGTCGGTGCGATTGCGATCGCGTGCCTGTTCGGAATCCTGGTGTCGATGCCGGGTTGGTCGTTTCGGCAATTGATCACGCGGGCGATGATTCCTGGGGCGAACCTGGATCGGGTTTCGAACACGAAGGTCCGCGTGCTGCAACCGAGTCCCGCGTCGCAGATCGTTCCTCGCGGCGAGACGGTGGGCGTCGTTGTCGAATTGTCGGGGCCCGAAGTCAATGAGGTCACGTTGGAATCGTACAGCGAATCGACCGGACTGAATCGTCAGATGATGCGTGCTCAAGGGGAGCGGCGATTTGCGGCCAACATCACCGTTCGCGATCCACGCGTCGATTACCGAATTCTGGCGGGCGATGCGATCACGCGGCACTACTCGCTGAAATCGCGTCCTCGGCCACGTGTCGAAGCGTTTCAAAAGATCTATCACTATCCCGATTACACGCAACTGCAAGACGAAACGATCACCGAGACCAACGGCGATCTGATCGCGTTGGAAGGAACGCAAGTCGATCTGTTGCTTGGGACCGATCAACCGGTCACGAAAGCTCAACTGGTGATTGAGACCTTGGGGACCGACAACCTTTGGACGATCGATGCGATCCGGCGCGAGGATGGCTTGCTGGCGGCGACCGTTCCGATCCGCCAAGCCGGCGTGTTTAAGGTCCTTCTGGAATCGGAGGAGACCGGTTTCGAAAACACGTTCAGCCCGAAATACGAGATCCGCCCGGAACCCGATATGATCCCACGCGTTGGTTTTCTGCAGCAGCAGGAAACGACGCTGCTGCGTCCGGCCAACGACATCGTGCCGCTAATGGCCATGGCGGAAGACGACCTTCCGCTCGATACCTTGCGTCAAATGGTCTCGGTCAACGGCGGGCGTTGGATCGCCACGCCGCTTGAGATCACACCTGCTGCGCAGGTCACCAAGAACTGGGAAATGGATCTCTTGGCGTTGAAGGTTAAAAGCGGCGATACGGTCTCGACCAAAATGGTTGCGATCGACCGCAAGGGACAACGCGGCGAATCGGTCCCTCTGAAAATTGTGATCACTTCGGATGACTTCGATGCCAACCGCCATGACGCATTGACGGTCAAAGCGTTCGTGGCCGATCGACTTGCCCAGCTGGCGATCGCGGTCACGACCCGTTCGGACAACGCCGAAGAGATTTTCAAACGCAACCAGGAGACACGGCGGCTCTCACCGGCCGACCAGGTCGCCTTAATGGATATTGCGAACCAAATCGAACAGGAAACGGCCGACGCCGCCGCCGTCGTGGCGACGCTGATGCCCAAAATTCCAGCGGGGTTGGACGCTTACGACTTGGAATTGACCCTGCGGATGTTGTCTCAAATCCAGCGTGAATTGGCTGCGGAATTGAAGTCGTTTATCCCTGTGATGAACGTTGTCGAATCCGATGGCAAGATCAAATCCGACCGTTACAAACACTATCACCATCACTTCAAACAGGCGGGCGAGACGGCGCGTTGGTTGGATGATCGCTTTCGCACGATTGTCTCGCATGATTTGATGGCCGGCGTGGCGATCGATCTCGACGGTATCTATCAACTGCAGCAAGCGCTCATCGATTCGGGCGATCGGTTCTCCGAAACGCGACTTCGCCGTCATCAACAGGTTGCCATCAACTACGTTCACGCGTTAGAAGACTTGATGGAAGAACATGCTCCACGGATCCGTCAATCGACCGAACGGACCTATCGCGGCGTCCAAGAGATGGTCGCTCGGTTCCGAGAACAGATGCAATTGGCGTTGGATAATGCGGACGATCACGGTCCGTTGCAACGTGTGACCGAACAGTTTGCGCAGGAACTTCACAGTCGTTTGAGTCAATCGATGGCTGACGGCAGCCTTCCCGAACATCTGGGCAATGCGCGGCGTGACCTGGCCCAACGGACGCGGTCTCTGGCCGATCCGATCGACCTGACCATCCGCGAAGCGCAGGAACTCGCCCAGACGCAGGAAAAGTTGCTGGTTGCGAAAGACTCCGACGACGTTGCCGTTGCCACCGAAGCCAATCGACTGCAACGCGATGCCTTCGATTGGCGGTTGGCTTCGATGCGCGATCAAGTCGCCGACCGTCGCAAGGCGAACGAATTGCGTCCCGATCCGTTGCCCAGCATGGTGGCCGATTTGAGTCTGCTGCAGCGGGCGATCGACCATGTCTTTACGCAATGGGACGCAGCGGCTTCGGAAACTGAAACCCAACAGACACTGGAACACATGCGGATCATCCGCGATGCGTTTCGCCAACTGGAGGCGGGACATCGGATTGCCGCGGCGCAACCGTTGGCCGGAAAGTTGTTAGCTGAAGAGCGATGGGATTCGCAGTCCTTCGCTTCGCGAATCGAAGGGCCTCGCTTGTGGGACGGGATTTCGAAAGAGATTGAAATCGCCGCGGCCGATGCAAAATCCGCGCGGTATCCCGACGAAGTGGTCCATCGCATCAACGAACTACGCTGGGGCGGACCGCTCGACAAAGCCGGACAAATGATCACGATGCGGCGTTGGCGGCGTGAAGTCGTCTCGGCGGCCACCGGTGTCGAAACGATGGTCAATCGCTTCCAAGAACGGATTGTCGAGATCGCGCCGATCATGGCCGACGCTCGGAAACGGATCGCCGACCTGATCCCAAGCATTCCTCAGTTGGCCGAAACGCTCGCCGACAAGGCTCGCCAGCTGGAAGAAGAAACGGCGGCCTTAGCGGAAGAAGCCAAAGCGGAAGCGGATAAGGCGGAACAGCAACCCAAGGCGGAGGAAAAATCGGCCGAAGCCGCCGCAGAACAGGCCGCCGAAAAAGCAGCGACCGAGGCGGCGCGTCAGGAAAAATTGGAGGCGTTGCAGGAGGAGCAACAGAGTTTGACCGAGGAGCTGCAGGCGTTGTTGGCGGCGCTTGCCGAAGACGCCAGCAACCAAGACCTGATGGAAGAGGAAGGTCGCCAGCGCGCTCGCGACGCCGACGACAGCATCGGCATGATCCAACAGCCGGCGGAAAAGAGTGCTCAGGAATTGCAGGCCGCTGCGGAATCCCCCGCTGCCAGCAAGCAAGCCGAAGCGTTGCAGGAAGCCGCGAAACAACAGGAACAACTGGCCGACGCCTTAGATCAGGTCGGCGAGCATTTTGAAAAACTGGACGCGGGAGAGGATGTCGCCGAGAGTCGTGAAGCGCTTCGGCAGGCAGAAACCGAATTGCCCAACGGACGCGAGTTGGCGAAGGAGTACGCGCGGTTGGAGCGGTTGAGTGACATCGCTGAACGGGCTGAATCCGAACAGGAAAAGTTGTTGGCTCAATTGGAGCGAGAGCTTCAGAAGAGCCCCGAGATGCAGGCGGCGCTGTCGGATATCGCGGCCGAAGCGACGGCGCAAGCACTGCAGGCGTTGGACTTTGCGAAACAGCAAGAGGATGAAACGCGGCGGGCGTTGGAGCGATCCGATCCCACGATTCGAGCGGAGAAACAAAAGCTGCAGCAAGACCTGCAACAGGTCGCTCGCGAAGCCGCGGCGGTGGCCGATCGGATGCTTGCGGTGGCCAATAATCAAGCGAAGCGGGCCGATCAGCCGAAGACCGCCGAGAAGGCGAACCAGGCTCGCGAACAACTGCAATCCGCAGCCAACGAGGCGCGACAACTTTCGGAGAACAACCTGTTGAGCGAGATGCAACAGGCGGCTGCTGATGTGAACAAGAAGCTTCAAGAGGCGATGGAATCGGTCAAGCAGGTCTCACAGGAAGCGAAGCAAGCGGCCGACGACGAGGTTTCCGATCAGAAACAAAAGGATCGAATGAAACGCGATGCCGAGAACGATGCGAAACAATTGAAAACCCGGATGGTTCAGGAAGCACGTCAGGCGGAACAGCACGCCGATAATTATCAGCGTCAGGCGGACCAACGCATTCGTAGCGCCGAAGCGAATCTCCGCAATCAAGAACGCGAAGCGGCCACGGCCGAGCAGGAGGCGAAAAAATATCCCGATAGCCAATGGCATCAAGAGAATGCCGAAAACACGCGACGACGCGTGGAAGAGACACGGAAAGTCGCTGAGGCGGAGAAGCAATTAAGCGAAGATGCCAAGCAGCGTAAAAAGGCGGCCAGCGAAAGCAAGCAGCAGATGGAAAAGATGGATTTGGGAAAATTCGATGCGGCCAATCCGGCGGCGCAGTTGGCGCAGCGGGTCGCGGAAAAGTCGGCTGAGATGATCGAGCAGATGGCCCAAAAGATGGAAGCGGTCGCTGATAGTGCGATCGATGACAAGCAATTGGCCTCGACGGTTCCCGAACTGGAAGCGGCTCAGCGAAAGCAAGAGAGTCTTGGTGAGGACGTCCAGGTCGCATCGGAAGACCTAGCGCGGGCAGCACGCCACGAAAAACGAATGAATCAATCCCCGGCGACGGCGGCGAAGTTGGACAAAGCGGCTCAAGAGGTCGCGAAAGTGGCGGAGAACCAGATCGCTGCGGCAGAGAATAAGGCGGCTCAGGCAGCGGAAAAAGCTCGCAAGGGAGAAGACAAACCCGAGGGAGATGCGGCCACGCCGGCGGCGCAAGCTGCCGAAGCGATCCAGCAGGCGCGGGACGCGATCGGCGAGCAAGCCGAAGGCGTTGCCGACATGTTGGCTCAATCACAGGCTGCCAAAGCGGCGGCTGAACAACGATCGGACGCGAGCCCTTCGGAAACGAATCCCTCGACAGCGGAATCCGCGGCGACACCCGCTAACGATCCTGCCGATCCGTCGAACGGGAATCAAGCCAACGAAGCTTCTCCCACAGGTCAACCGCCTGCCGGTCAAACCGCATCGGCCAAGGCGCCCGCGGGAGAATCGGGCAACCCGCCGCCCGCATCACCGACGGGCGATTCCCCGGCGAATGATGAGCCTGCATCAGCGGCGGGTTCACCCAGCGGAGAGGCGACCGCGTCGGCAAGTCCGCCTGCTGGCCAAGGGGGCCAATCGCCAACAGCGTCCCGGCCGAATGAATCCACGGCAGCCCGAGGCCAACGTTTGGCGGAGATGTTAGACGATCTCGATCGAGCGATTGCGGCAGCCGCCAACCAATCGGAGCCTTCGGGTCAGTCGGGCCAACCCACGTCGACGCCGAGTGCGGCGTTGCCTAGCATCGCCGAAATGGCGGCCAACCAGGCCGCGGCGATGTCGAAACGCCGCTCCGAAAACCAACAACCTTCAGGTCCGCCGACACCTCCTGGCGAAGCGGCCGTTGCCGAAGGAGAAGGGGCTGAACTGGATCAGATGTCCGATCAAGCCCTCGCGGCTGGTAAGGTCGATCGCAGCGGCAGCGACTGGGGCAAGTTGCGTGAACAAAACGTGGAGAACGCAACTGCCGGAAATCGCAGTGAATTTGCGAGCCAGTACAGCGATCAAATCAAAGCGTACTTCAAGGTGATCGCCGAACGGTCTCGTAAATAAACGGCAACTAGCCGATTCAATCGCATTGCCGCGTTGGAAATCTCGCGGCGGCGATCATTGAATCTTGGTGAAGAAGAGCAGCCGGAAATCCATCACTTGATCGCCGGGGATCTCCAACGCCTTCAATTTCAATTGGCCGGGACCCTCGGCTAATTCGATCCGCCCCAGCGTGACGACTTTAAAATCTTTGACGTACGATTCGGGGCGTTTGACGCGGTCGTTCTCGGAGCCTCGCAGCGGTGGATCGTGGGCTTCGGTCAACTTGCAAGTCAATTTGCTGTCGCCAAAGGACAGTTCGATCGTCGATCCGATATCTTCGGCGGGGCAGGTGTAATGCAGTTGCACTTCGTAGATGCCGCTGGCGCCAACGGTTGCATCCCAAGAGATGAATTCTTCGGTGCGGGTCCAGTTCGTTAGGTACGAACAGTTCGGAAAGCGATTGGATCGCACTATCTTCCCGTTGTAGATCGCATCGCGGGCGGGGACTTGCGTGTACCGATAATCCGCGTGCCCGATCGGGAAGGGGCGTCGGTCGTCGTCGTATCCGGCGGCGACATTGGTTTGATAGGATTCGGCGGCCGCTGTAAGCTCCGACACGACTTCGGGGAACTTCTCTGCAACGTTAACGCGTTGCTCCGGATCGGTCGCGATCTCGAACAACTCTCCGCGATTGTCCAATCGGAAGCGTTGATTGCGAACGCTGACTCGGTTCTTCCAATGCGAGACGATCTTGCGATCGGGCCAGTCGGCGTCGTCGCGGGTCAGCAGCGGTGCGAGCGAACGTCCGTCCAACGGCTTCGAACCGCCCACCTTCTGCCCGGTCAATTCGGCCAGCGTCGGCAAGAGATCGATCGCCGCGGCGATTTCCGTAACTTGTTTCCCCGCTGGAATGTTTTTGGGCCAGCGGATAAACAGCGGTGAGCGAACGCCTCCTTCATCGGTCGCTCCCTTACGCCCTTTCATCCCTTCGTTCCAACGCCAGCTATTGGGGCCGTTATCGCAGAAGTAGATCACGATCGTATTGTCGGCGATCTTCCACTGATCCAGCTTGGCCAACATGCGGCCGACATTGTCGTCGATGTTTTCGCACATCGCCAACGCGGCGCGGGTGAAATCGATATCCTCCTTTTGCGGATCGCGGTGCCGCATCGCCAGCGGCTTGTCTTTGAAGCGATCCCAATACGGATCGGGAACCTGCATCGGGGCGTGCGGCGTGTTGAACGGCACATAGGTGAAAAACGGTTTGTTCTGCTTCACGTTCGACTCCATGAACGCGATCGCTTTGTTGGTGAAGTCGTCGATGCAGAAGCCGTCGCCTTGAACGATCAGTCCGTTATGGTCCAACGGCGGGCTGAAGTAATCGCCCCAGTGACCGCTGCAAAAACCGTAATACTCATCGAATCCGCGGCCGTTGGGATGATAGGGATACTGCATCCCGTTGTGCCATTTCCCAAACGCTCCGGTCGCGTAGCCTCCGTCGCGGAAGGTCTCCGCGATCGTCCGCTCGTCGAGATTCATTCGCTCGCCGCCGGCCGATGTGCTGTAGACTCCGCTTCGCGCGTGGTATCGCCCCGTCAAAAATTCAGCGCGTGTCGGCGAGCAGACAGGGCAGACGTAGAAGCGATCGAAGCTGGCCCCATCGCGGGCCAAGCTGTCGATGTTGGGAGTGCTTAAGTTGGTGTTGCCGTTGACGCTTAGATCGCCCCATCCCTGATCATCGGTCAGGATGACAAGCACGTTGGGTCGGTCGCTTGACTGGGCCCGAAGTGACGACATGAAAAGGGTTTGTGCGAACAGGGCTGCAAGCGTCGGAACAACGAGTGTCGTCATTCGGTGTAGCAAACGACGTGGGAATGTTCGGCGGCAACCGGACGTTCCAGAAACACGCGTCGACGTGGCAGGGAACTGGATCATGTTGAATCCTCTCAATGGAATGGCGGATGCCGTACGGACTGTCGGTCAGTGGCACTGGTTTCAATCGCGCGGCCTGCCACTCTTGGTGGCGAGGTTTGCACCTATAAAAACAAGAGACCACGGCCGGCAAACCGAACGCTGATCCCTTGGTGGCAACGAATCGAACTCCGTTCCCGTCCAAAGTGTCTTCTCTTGGATTTGACAAGTCAATTCCCGGCGGCAATTGGAGCATGTCCAAATGCAGGCGATTCCATTCACCCACACGCTCCCTATCACGCAATCCACATCGCGCGGTTTTCTTACTGCACCTCATCTGGGATGGTACGTTTCGTCATCGCTCACCGGGCACCAAGACGTCCACGCTAACTCTCCAGTCCGTGCGACGTTCGACCAGCGGTCGACCGCTCTGTTCACCGGGCGGTTGCATATGATGGCAGGTGATGAAACGCAAACGCGTAGAATGCATCGGCATCTCCAGTGCAGTCATGGTACGCTTCTTTGCGACAGATGACGTCGACCAGCTTTGCGGATAAGTGCCGCATATTGTTTGGTTCTCTGGCTTGCTCTTACGCAATTCGATCCAGGGCGTTAATCTCTTCAGATGACTACTGACATCTGGATAGTGACGTGTATTCTGCTGGCGACGATCATTGCATTCGTGCTTGACTGTTTCCGGATGGACTTGGTTGCATTTGTTTCGATGTTGACGCTTCTGCTCACGGGCATCCTCTCACCAGCGGAAGCAACCGCGGGATTTTCAAACTCGCTGGTCTTAATGATCGCGGGACTTTTCGTGGTGGGGGGAGCGATCCTGGAGTCTGGCGTCGCCGATGTCGCGGGCAGGTGGTTAGGGCGACTTGGCGGTACTTCCACGACCCGGCTAACGGTCGCCGTGATGCTCGCCAGCGCGTTGCTTTCGGCATTTCTCAGTTCGACCGGGACCGTCGCGGTGATGTTGCCGGTTGTCCTGAGTCTCTGTCGCGGCGCCGAAGTTTCGCCGTCCAAGTTGCTGATCCCTTTGGCGTTTGCCGCTTCGCTGGGAGGCATGCTGACGCTGATCGGTACACCGCCCAACATGGTCGTCAATCAGGAGCTACGGGGCGCGGGACTGGAGACCTTTCAATTCTTTTCATTTGCCCCTGCCGGACTTCTGATGCTGGCTCTCGGCATTGTTTTTATGTGTACCCTGGGCACGCGTTTGCTGCCAGCGCAAGCGACCACTCCCGCAGTCGCTGGCCGAAATCAAGGTCTCGTGTCACGTCCGGAACTCATTCACAGTTATGGCGTCGACGGACAAATTTGCGAAATCCGTATCCCACGCGGATCGAACTTCGCCGAGCGCACGCTTCGCGAACTTGGCCTCCGTAGCACCTTTCATGTCAACGTGCTGGCCGTTTCCACGCCCGATAAGTTTCGATCCCGTGTGCGGTCGGCGACTGTACGCAAATGCTCTCCTGAAACGCTTTTACATGTTGGCGATACGCTATTCATTAAGTCGGCGAACGAGGAAGCCATTGCGAAACTGATCCGCGAAGGGCAGGTCGAGATGGTGACCACGTCGGCGAGCTTGCCAAAGGTCGTCCATCTAGCTGAACTCATCATTCCGCCGCGTTCGAAATTTGTCGCCCGGACCGTACGGGATTTGGATTTCTTTCGTGTGTATGGGGCGGTGGTGCTGGCGCTACGCAAAGGAAACCAACCTGTCAGCACTCGGACATCGGACACGCCGCTGCATCCTGGTGATACGTTGCTGGTCGCGGCCAATGCGAGCGCGTTGAAGCGACTTGGGAAATCGCGAAACGATGTTTTGCTGGTCAGCGAGCAAGCCGAAGAAGGAGACGCGCCGCTCAAGCCGGTTGCCTACTGGGTCATCGGCATACTGGTTGGAATGCTGATTGCGATGAGTACCGGACTCTCGGAAAACGTAACCGCCGTGCTCGTGGCTGCGACTTTGATGGTGATTGCTGGAGCGTTTCGTGGAACGAATGCTTACCAGAGCATCAACTGGCAGAGCATTGTGCTGATTGCGTCCGTCATGCCGCTGGCGACCGCGCTCGATAAGACCGGGGCATTCGATTTGGTGGTGGACGCGATTGTGGAGAGCCCTGGCCTGACGAGTCCGTGGATACTTCTGTTGTTGCTCTTCGTGGTGACCTCGGTTCTAAGTCAAGCGATCTCTAATACCGCGACCAGTGTCCTGATCGCACCGCTTGCACTCGAACTTGCCGCGCAGCTTGACGTCTCGCCCTATCCATTGCTGATGGGTGTCGCGTTAGCGGCGTCGACGGCATTTTCCACGCCCGTTGCATCGCCGATTAACGCTTTGGTCGCTGGTGCAGGGAGCTATCGATTCGGAGACTTCTTAAGAGTAGGCATCCCGCTTCAACTGCTGATTCTCATCGCGACAATCGCCATTGTGCCGTTGCTTTTTCCGTTTAGCCCATGACCGCGGCTGAAACACGTTCGGCTTGACGGTCTCCGCTGCGCGGTGCTGGAAATCTTTGCCGTCGTTATCCCTGGGGGCGATGTGGTCCATCGTGGTGGACGACATCACAAATACGAATCTACATCGCTCGCCGTCCGTTCACTGGCATGGTTCTATTGGCGTTCTTCCATCGCATCGGTCCTGGCGAGCGCGACGTCGAACGCAAATGACGCGGTAATCCGAGATAGCCGTTGCGGCAACTCGCCCGAAGCGGATGAAGGTGTGATAGATTGGATCAGTCAATACAACCAGCGGAACAATAGGTGCTGCAATGAGTGGTGGATCATGTCACGAGTTCCGTGCTGTGGGACTCGCGACCTGATCCACGAAGTCAGTGACTTGTATTGGTTCGTTCACGCAGCTCCGGCCGGCGGATCGGTCGCGCGATAGTACTCCCAAAACAAAGGACTCTCAGGATGAACAAGCACGACTCGAAGCCGACGACAACGGATGCGGGCTGCCCCGTCGCAAGCGACGAGCACTCGTTGACTGTCGGACCCAATGGCCCGATTTTGCTGCACGACCATTATTTGATCGAGCAGATGGCCAACTTCAATCGTGAACGCATTCCCGAACGACAACCGCACGCGAAAGGTTCCGGGGCGTTTGGGCATTTTGAAGTGACCCACGATGTCAGTGCCTACACCAAGGCGGCTGTGTTCCAACCGGGGACGAAGACCGACACGTTGATTCGGTTCTCCACCGTGGCCGGCGAACGTGGGAGCCCCGACACCTGGCGTGACCCGCGCGGCTTTTCGGTGAAGTTCTACACCAGCGAAGGCAATTACGACATGGTCGGGAACAACACGCCCGTCTTCTTCCTTCGCGATCCGATGAAGTTCCAGCACTTCATCCGGTCGCAAAAGCGACGCGCTGACAACGGTCTGCGCGACCACGATATGCAATGGGATTTCTGGTCATTGTCGCCCGAGTCGGCTCATCAAGTCACATGGTTGATGGGCGATCGCGGAATTCCCAAGACCTGGCGAAACATGAACGGCTACTCCAGCCACACCTACATGTGGGTCAACGCTTCCGGAGAACGCTACTGGGTCAAGTATCATTTCAAGACCGACCAAGGAGTCGACTTTCTCACCCAAGACGAAGCCGATCGCTTGGCAGGAGCCGATGGCGATTATCACCGACGCGATCTGTTTGACGCCATCAAGCGAGGAGAGTATCCGAGTTGGACACTGAAGATGCAGATCATGCCGTTCGAGGAGGCCAAGACCTATCGGCTGAACCCTTTCGATTTGACCAAAGTTTGGCCGCACGACGACTATCCGCTTCACGAAGTCGGTCGTCTGACCTTGAACCGCAATCCGACCGACTTTCATACGGAGATCGAGCAGGCGGCATTCGAGCCAAACAACCTTGTGCCGGGGATCGGTATCAGCCCAGACAAAATGTTGCTTGGCCGCATGTTTGCTTACGCCGATGCCCACCGGCATCGACTCGGCGTGAACTACAAACAGATTCCGGTCAACGCTCCGCAATGTCCGGTGTTCAGCTACAGCAAGGATGGACAAGGTCGAACGCAAAACGTCTCCGATCCGGTTTACGCACCGAACTCGAAAGGTGGTCCGGCGGCGGATTGCGAGCGCTATCCCGAGGATACAACCTGGGCTGCCGACGGCGAGTTTACCCGCGCGGCCTATACGCTGCGAAAGGACGACGATGACTTTAGTCAGGCTGGCACGCTCGTTCGAGAGGTGATGGATGACGCATCGCGCGATCGATTGGTTTCCAATGTGGTTGGCCATCTGAAGGCGGGCGTTACCGATCCGGTACTCGAACGTGCGTTCACCTACTGGCGAAACGTGGACGAAGAGATTGGCAATCGCATCGCAAACGGAGTCAAAGGATCCTGAATCCCAGGCGATACGGCCGGTGGCAATGGTGCTCGCTCTTTGAGTCTGCTCGAGGTTGCTTCTGCGGCAGGTCTGGCGTTGCGTTGGGTGAGACGACCGGCGAGACGCGCCAATGTCGAGGATGCTTTTGGGGGCAGCGCTAAGACATGGAATCCATGCTTCATGTAGAGACTGCGAATGTTCGGACAACGCCGTTGGAGATGTGTTATTTTCATTGCTCCGACTTGGCGGCGCAATGCAGCAGCTTCGGGCGTGTCGGCTGATTCGTTGAAACACAAACACCGGACCGGCCTGGTCTATGGCGCGAACTGGTCTCCCGCCGCCGCGCTAAAGCATTACATTGGTTTTGATCGGCAGCACGCGAAACTGACGCGTGTTGCCAAAGGAGGACACACATGCTTCCTTTCCATCGCTTAACCGTCGCTTCGTCACGCTAGGTATGATGTCATCCAAAACGACCGAACGTTCCACATCGCTCAACGCCGATCCGCCCGAATCACATTTCGGTAAAGTGGTCGCGGTGCGTGGCAGCATTGTCGATGTGAGCTTTACCGAGTGCTTGCCTGCGATCCATACGATGTTGCGGACTGGCAACAACCAAGAGATTGCGATCGAAGTACTCGCCCAGCTGGATTCTCAGATCGTCCGCGGGATTGCCCTGACACCCACGCAGGGACTTGCGCGTGGGATGCAGGTGACCGATACGGGCAGCCCCTTGATGGCTCCCGTTGGCAAACCGATTCTGTCGCGGATGTTCGATGTCTTTGGCAACACGATCGATCGAGGCCCGGCGTTAGAAGATGTTAAGTGGCGAAGCGTGCACCAAGCCCCACCGTCGCTAGTCCGACGATCGACGAAATCGGAAGTTTTTGAGACGGGTATCAAAGCGATCGACGTTCTGCTGCCATTGGAACGCGGCGGCAAAGCCGGTTTGTTTGGTGGTGCGGGCGTTGGCAAGACGGTTTTGTTGGCTGAATTGATTCATAACATGGTCGGCCAAGAAGAAGGGACAAGCATTTTTTGTGGTATCGGAGAACGGTGTCGCGAAGGCGAAGAACTGTACCGCGAAATGAAATCGGCGGGCGTGTTGGATAACATGGTGATGATCTTCGGTCAGATGAACGAACCGCCGGGGAGTCGGTTTCGCGTGGGACACGCTGCGTTGACAATGGCCGAGTACTTTCGTGACGAAGAGCATCGCGACGTGTTGTTATTAATCGACAACATCTTTCGCTTCATCCAAGCCGGCATGGAAGTCTCTGGATTGATGGGGCACATGCCTTCGCGGTTGGGATATCAGCCGACGATGGGCACCGAGCTATCGGGATTGGAGGAACGGATTGCGAATACCGATTCGGGCGCGATCACTTCGATTCAGGCGGTTTATGTTCCCGCCGACGACTTCACCGATCCCGCCGCCGTCCACACCTTCTCCCACCTGTCGGCTTCCATCGTGCTATCGCGCACGCGAGCGGGCGAGGGCCTGTTTCCGGCGATCGATCCGTTGCAATCGAATTCGAAAATGGCGACTCCCGGCATCGTTGGTAGACGCCATTATGAATTGGCTCAAGAGATTCGCCGCACACTTGCACAATACGACGAACTGAAAGACATCATCGCGATGCTGGGCTTGGAACAATTGTCCCCCGATGATCGAAACGTGGTCGCCCGCGCACGGCGCTTGGAAAGGTTCTTGACGCAACCGTTTTTCACTACCGAACAGTTCACGGGGCTCAAAGGGAAAGCGGTCAGCTTGGAGGATTCGCTGGACGGGTGCCAGCGGATTTTGAACGATGAATTCAAAGACTACCCGGAAAAGTCGCTTTACATGATCGGTAAGATCGACGAAGCCAAGATGCCCAAGGGGCCGAATCCCGTTGCCAACAAGGAGCGCGCGCATGCCAAGCCCAGCCCACATGACGCTTAAGATCTTGTTGCCCTATCAAGTGCTGATCGAGCGCAGCGACGTATCGCGCGTGGTGGTGGAGACTCCGGACGGTTCGTTTGGCCTGCTGCCGCATCGACTCGACTGCGTGGCCGCGATCACGCCCGGTATACTGGTCTACGAGAGCGAAGACGCTGGCGAATCGTATGTGGCGGTCGACGAAGGGGCGATGGTGAAGACCGGAAAGAACGTGTTGGTTTCCGTGCGCAACGCGATCATTGGGGCGGACTTGAGCGAACTACGGGAAGCGGTCCAACGAGAGTTCTTGACGTTGAACGAACACGAACAAGACGCGCGCGCGGTACTGGCGCGGATGGAAGTCGATTTTGTCCGACGCATTGCGAACTTGCATCATGAATGAAACCCCCGAACCCGATCCGCCACTGCGCAAGCATCCAAGTGCCCCGGCGTCGAAGTTCGCTGATCAAGTGGAGACCAAAGCGAAGCGAAAAATGAAGGTGATGCGACACCAAGACTCCGGCCTGTGGTTCGGGCTCGGAATGATGGGCCTTGTCGGTTGGTCGGTTGTGGTGCCGACGCTGTTGGGGACCGTCCTGGGCATCTGGCTCGACCGGCGATTCCCTCGCGACCAGTCGTGGACGTTGATGTTATTGGTGGCGGGACTGTTGCTCGGTTGTTTCAACGCGTGGATGTGGGTCTCCAAAGAAGACAAGGCGATGCACGAAGAGAAAGATGATCACGATGAATGAATTACTGAACACGGGCGTCCCTTTTATCGCAGGCTTGGCCCTCGGCGGAATTTTCTTCGGCGGGTTGTGGTGGACCGTGCGCAAAGGTTTGACGTCGGATCGTCCTGTGGCTTGGTTTCTGATCAGCCATGTCTCGAGAATGGCAATCACCCTGCTCGGGTTCTATTTTGTCGCGAACGGAAATTGGCAGCGGTTGTTAATCTGTCTGTCTGGCTTCTTGATCGCTCGAGTGATCGTGACACGCGTTTTGCGAACCCCGGAAACGCCGCGATCCCCGCTAACGAAGGAGGCCGATTATGCGTCTCACACCCGATGAGTGGATCTTTTGGCAGGCAGGTTTTATCAAACTGAACGCCACGATTGTCTTCACGTGGGCGATCATGATCGTGCTTACCGTCGGGTCGTTGCGGATCACTCGCAAGTTGTCGACGAATCATGAACGCAGTCGCTGGCAAAACCTGCTGGAGATCGTCGTGACCGGTATCGTCCAGCAAATTCAAAGCATTGGACTTCGCGAGCCTCGGAAATATCTGGGCTTTATCGGAACGCTGTTCCTGTTTGTCGCCACCGCGAGTCTCTTCACGATCCTGCCATTCTACGAACCGCCCACGGGATCCCTGTCGACCACCTGTGCACTTGCACTGTGTGTGTTTGTCGCCGTGCCGCTGTTTGGAATCGAAGACCAAGGAATTGCCGGCTACTTGAAGTCGTATCTCGAACCGACGTTCATCATGCTGCCCTTTAATCTGATCAGCGAAATTTCGCGGACGCTGGCGCTCGCGATCCGTCTGTTTGGCAACATGATGAGTGGGGCGATGATCATCGGGATTCTTCTTTCGATCACACCGTTCCTGTTCCCGGTCGTGATGACTCTGCTGGGGCTGCTGACCGGGATGGTCCAGGCTTACATCTTCAGCATCTTGGCTGCGGTTTATATCGCTGCGGCGACACGCGTTCGCGAGACAAAGATCGATCCGGAACCAGAAACAGAAACAATCAAATCATGAACAGCGACTGAAAGGAAGGAATATGGATAACACAACTTGGATTGCGATCATCTCGATCATCCTCGCGGGAATTACGACCGGTTTCGGCACGATGGGGCCAGCGCTCGCCGAAGGCAAGGCGGTCGCAACGGCGCTCACATCGATCGCGCAGCAACCCGATGCCTCGCCAACGATCACGCGGACCCTGTTTGTCGGCTTGGCAATGATCGAATCCACTGCGATCTATTGCTTTGTTGTGTCGATGATCCTGATTTTCGCCAACCCGTTTTGGAACTACGCCATCGAACAAGTGGCGGGGAAATAGACGATGCTGATCGATTGGTTTACCGTCGGTGCGCAGACTGCCAATTTCCTGGTCTTGGTTTGGCTGTTGAAGCGTTTTCTCTACAAACCGATCTTGGATGCGATCGATCAGCGGGAGCAACGGATCGCGGACGAACTGGCTGATGCGGATGCGAAAACGCGGGAAGCCGAGCGGGAACGGGACGAGTTCCATTCGAAGAATGCAGAGTTCGATCGGCAGCGGAACGAATTGCTCAGCAAGGCAACCGACGAAGTGAAGGCCAGCCGGCAACAGATGCTTGACGAGGCGCGAACCGAGGCAGACGCGTTGCGAGCCAAACGTCAGGAATCATTGCAACGCGAGCTGACAAGTTTGCAAGCCGAGATCTCCCGTCGAACGCAAGCCGAAGTGTTTGCGATCGCACGTCACGCGTTGTCGGATTTGGCGGACAACGATCTTGAAAGTCGGATGTGCGATGTGTTTCTTGCCCGACTGCGTGATCTCGACGACGACGTGAAGCAAACCGTTCGTCAATGCAAAGTCTCCGATTCCGCCCCCGCAAGGGTGCGAAGTGCGATGCCGTTGTCGTCGCAGCAACACGACGCGATCCGAAGTTCAATTGACGAAGTCTTTGCGGCGGAACTGCCCGTTGGTTTCGAAACGGATCCTGCGATTACCAGTGGAATCGAACTGACAGTGGGCGGGCAACGGATCGCGTGGAGTATTGGTGACTATCTGACATCGCTGGAATCAAGCGTGGGCGAATTGCTCGACAACGTTGCGGCGGATGCGGAAGCGGGAGTCGCTCAATGAACGCGCCCGATGACCTGATGCATGTCACCTTTGAAAGGGCGTTCGATCGGATTGCTCGCGGTCGTCAAGCCTTTGAACCGTCGTTGCTGCCACACGAGATTGGAACGCTTGCGAGCGTGTCGACGGGGATCGCTCAAGTCACCGGATTGCCGGGGATTGGGTATGACGAAATGGTGACCTTCGACAACGGCACACTGGGCATCGCGTTCAACGTGGACGCCGATGAAATTGGTGTGGTGTTGTTGGGGGATTACGCCACGCTTCGTTCGGGCGGCGAAGTTCGCCGAACGGGACGCGTGATGGACGTCGCGGTGGGGGACAGTTTGCTGGGCCGGGTGATCGACCCGCTAGGCCGCCCGCTCGATGGCCGGGCGCCGGTCGTCTGCAGTCAGCGAAAACCGATCGAACGGCCGGCAACCTCGATCATGGATCGCGATCCTGTCACGGTGCCGCTTCAAACCGGGTTGAAGGTCGTCGATGCAATGATCCCGATCGGGCGTGGGCAGCGTGAATTGATTTTGGGAGATCGGCAAACGGGGAAGACAGCGATCGCGATCGATACGATTCTGAACCAACGCAATCAAGACGTCGTCTGCGTCTACTGCGCGATCGGTCAACGTGCATCGACGGTTGCCAAAGTCGTGGCAACGTTGAAGGAAAAAGGTGCGATGGACTATTCGGTCGTCGTCGTTGCCGAAGGGAACGACCCGCCCGGCGTTGCTTATGTCGCACCGTACGCGGCGACAACCATCGCGGAGTATTTCATGGAACAGGGCCGTGATGTGTTGATTGTCTACGACGATCTGACGCACCACGCCCGTGCCTATCGCGAGTTGTCATTGCTGCTGCGACGCCCGCCCGGTCGCGAAGCGTTTCCCGGTGACATCTTCTACCTGCACGCGCGTTTGTTGGAACGTTCGACTCATCTGCGTGCCGATCTTGGCGGTGGCTCGCTGACCGCGCTTCCGATCATCGAGACCGAGGCGCAAGACATCTCCGCCTACATTCCGACCAATTTGATCTCGATTACCGACGGACAGATCTATCTTTCACCGTCGTTGTTTGAGTTGGGCATCTTACCCGCGGTCGACGTTGGCAAATCGGTGTCGCGTGTCGGCGGCAAGGCGCAACGGGCGGCGTATCGCGCGGTCGCAGGTGATCTCAAATTGGCGTATGCTCAGTTTGAAGAGCTGGAAACGTTTTCAAAGTTTGGAGCGCGCGTCGACGAATCGACGCGCCAAGTGATCCAACATGGTCAACGCATCCGTGCCTGTTTGAAGCAGGCGGAACACTCGCCTGTCTCGGTCGCTGCGCAGGTGACGGTGTTATTGACGCTGACGGATTGTCTGTTCGATGCGATTCCGCTCGACCAAATGCCCGACGCGGAAACCGCGGTCCGCGAGGCCGCTGTAAAAATTCCGACCGCGATTCAAGATCGTCTGCTTACCGCGGATTCGCTCAGCGATCTTGATCGTGCCGAGATTTTGAAGATTGCCCGCGAGGCGTTGCAGCCATTCCAACCATCCGATTCGCAGCGAACGCCAAGCAAAGGAGTCGATTCGTGAGCCAATCGATAGCGTTGTTGAAGCGACAGATCGGTGGAGCGACCGACTTGCAATCGGTGGTGCGGACGATGAAAGCGATGGCCGCTTCCAACATCACGCAATATGAAAACTCAGTCCGCGCGCTCTTCGATTACAGCCGCACCGTGGAACTTGGTTTGGGTGTCTGTATTCGAGCTGCTAAGGCCGCCGGCGTTTCATCTGCTGCGCTACCGAACACCGGTTCGGACAAAGCGGCAGCGATCGTCTTCGGGACCGACCAGGGACTCGTCGGTCAATTCAACACGATCATTGCGGACGAAGCGTTGCAAACTCTGGCAGATTTGCCTGGCAAGCCGATACTGTGGGCGGTGGGAGAACGCGTCCATTCGCGGCTGAACGATGCGGATGCCGATTCGGTCGGCCGATTCAACGTTCCCAACACGGTGCGAGCGATCGCGCCTTTGGTCGGCCAAATTCTGATCGAATACGAAGCACGTACGCGTCAAAATCCTGGCACCCAGCTCTACTTATTTCACAATCGCCCTACCACGGGTTCACTCTACGAACCGGTCAGCCAACGGCTTCTGCCGCTGGACAATGCGTGGCGTCGTCAGCGCAGCGAGATCGCTTGGCCAACCAAAAGTCCGCCCGAAGTATTGGGGAACGATATCCAAACGATGCGCAAACTGACGGGCGAATATCTATTTGTCTCGCTGTTTCGCGCGTGTGCGGAGTCCTTGGCTAGCGAGAACGCCAGCCGATTGGATGCGATGCAACGCGCCGACAAGAATATTGACGAACTGCTTTCGACGCTCAACTCCACATATCATCGCCAGCGACAAAGCAGCATCGACGAGGAACTCTTCGACGTCGTTTCCGGTTTTGAGGCGTTGGGGAACTGAACGCCAGATCAATGTCGACGGGTTTCGATAGGGGAGCTGAAATGTCAGGACGGCCTGCGCGCTAGGCTCCAAGGATACGCTGATAGAGGGCCAAGTAGGCGTCTGCCATGCGATCAATGCTAAATCGGTCCGCTACGGCGTTGCGGACGGTTCGCCGATCGATCTCGCCGATACGCTCGATTGCCTGATTCGCTTCGGTAAGGTTGTCGACGAGAAAGCCAGTCACGCCATGCTGAATCAGTTCGGGCATCGATCCACGCCGCGATGCGATAACGGGCGTGCCGCAAGCCATCGCTTCGACAACCGAAAGCCCGAATGGCTCATCGAAATTGATCAGATGCAAAAGCGCGCGGGCGGACCCAAGAGCATGCAGCCGCTGTTCCCCTCCGACAACGCCGTGATAGGTAATCGTTACGCCATCTTCGGCTGGTCGAACTTCGCGATCATAGTAGTCGGTATCCTGCACGATCCCATACATGTGGAGCTGGCGGCCGCTCGCCCGCGCAGCAGCGATCGCCTCGGCAGCCCCCTTGTCGGGATGGATGCGTCCAAAGAAAAGCAGATCGTCGCTACCCGTTAGATTCAACGGAAAATCGTCGATAGGAATTCCGTGATGGATCGTCGCCGCATAGCGCAGATCGGCACAGCGGTCGGCGTCGCTGATCGCGACAAAATGGACAATGTCTTGGTATTCCACATACATTGGCAGAATGCGATTGGACGAGAATCCGTGGATCGTCGTCACGATCGGCGTGTCGATCAACCGCGAAAACGCGTGGGCGGGAAAATCCGCTTGGTTGTGAATCAGATCAAATTGGTCGGCCTGTTCGAAGAGGTAGGCAAGGTGGCGGAATTCCCAGACCTTGGCATCGATCGACGAATCGTCGCCATACGGCGCTGGCACGACGCCATCGAGCGTCCCCGTCGTCATGCTATCGAGGGTGGCAAACAACGTCACGTCGACGCCACGCTCGACCAGTGCCTCGGTCAGCATGCTGGTGACAAGTTCCCAGGGGCCGTAGTTTCTTGGCGGCGTCCGCCAAGCAATCGGAGCCAACATCGCAACACGCATATCAGTGTTTCTCTTTCAGTCGCAAGACGAGGCCTTCGTCAGGGGCGAGCACGTTGTCCACCGAGCGAAACGCCCGATGCGATCGACTCGCAGTGGATGGCAGAAGTGTCGAGGCAAGAACTTCGGCGACACAAGTCTTGGTCGGCAACATCAGAGGACGCGTCTTGCCACCCAGGTTCAGCACGATCAGCAAGGACTCGCCCGCATGTCGCCGCTGGTAGGCGAGCACGTCCTCGGCTGCGTCGACAAGGGTGATCTCACCGATTGCGAGTGCGTCGTGGGAGCGCCGCAGCGCCAACAGAGATCGGTAGAGCGATAGGAGGGAATCGGCGTCCCGATCTTGCGCTGCGACGTTTCGAGTTGGCCAGTCTTCGTTGAGCGGCAGCCAGGGATCCAGCGTGCTGAAGCCAGCGTGGGTCGATCCGTCCCACGGCATCGGAGTGCGCGAACGATCGCGTCCGAGCCCCAGGCCAGGCTGACGCAGTCCTTGTGGATCGCGCACGCGATCGGGCGGGATCGTCACCTTGCCGATCCCAATTTCGTCCCCCTGGTACAACGTCGGCGTGCCACGAAGAGTCAACAGAAGCATTGCGGCAACACGAGCCTGCGCGTCGCCGACTCGCGCGGCAATGCGGGCCGCGTCGTGACTTCCGATCACCCAGTTGGGCCAACCGAATTCCGGCAACGAGGCCTCATAGTCGGCGATCGACTGTCGGATCACTGCGGCGTCCCAGACGCTTTCGATCAGCTGGAAGTTGAACGGCATATGCACTTGCGGGCGATTTGCCGTGCCATACCATCGAGCCAGGCGATCATTGGGCAGACAGATCTCACCGATCAGGACGCGGTCGCCGTAGCTATCGGCCAGCGCGCGGAAATCGGCAGAGATCGCATGCGCTTCGGGCTGGTCGGTCGAATGGAGCTGGATTAGCCGATCGCGCTGTGTGCGGTCGGGCGTCCAGTCGGCGTTGATCGGATTGTCGGGCAGGGTTGCCGCTTTGATGATGTGCCACAGCACGTCGATTCGAAATCCGTCGACACCTCGGTCGAGCCAAAATCTCAGCACCGCCATCATCGCTTCACGAACCTGGGGTTCGCGCCAATTGATGTCGGGTTGCGACGTCAGGAATGCGTGGAGGTAATACTGGCCGGTGCTTGCATCCCATTCCCAAGACGAGCCACCGAAGTCGCTGATCCAGTTGTTTGGCGGTCCGCCGTCGGGTGCCGGATCTCTCCAGATGTACCAATCTCGCTTTGGGTTCTCGCGTGATGACCGACTTTGGATAAACCAAGGATGTTGGTCGGAGGTATGATTGGGAACGAAATCCAGCAGCAGCCGAAGCCCACGCGCGTGGACCGCCGAAAGCAGTCGATCGAAGCCCGTAAGATCACCAAACATTGGATCGATACCGCAATAGTCCGCGATGTCGTATCCAAAATCCGCCATTGGGGAGGGATAAATCGGTGACAACCAGACAGCATCGATCCCCAGGCTGGCAAGATAGTCCAAACGCGATTTGATGCCGACCAGATCTCCGACCCCGTCCGCATCGCTATCCTGAAACGACCGGGGATAGATCTGATAGATCACCCCTTTTTTCCACCAGGGAACCTGCCTGTGATCTACCCGCACCATATCGGTATGTCCCAGTTCGTTGGAACTATGTGTGGGAATGAAACGTTGTGTTCATCTGAACAGAACCGCATTGTCCCCACAAGTGGACTCGTTTGCCATATCGAGCGACCGATCCAGCCGATGCGCCGGGGCCCCTTTGTGAAATTCAAAACGCACCCTTGGCTTCTGTGGACTTCCGCGGTGAGTGCGATTCAGACCGTCAGTCACAAAGCCATCGCATCCAGCCTTCGACGCCCAGCCGCCGATCGGGGCCAACTTTCCGCAGCGCGAAGAAGCAGGCGACGAGAAACAGAACCGCCAGGAGCAAGGAAACCTCAAGTGGCATCAGGGATCGCCAATAATAGGTTGGCTCCTGTTGCTGCGCCATCGCGTAGATCCACATCGGCCAGATGTGGACGCAGTGGTGCAAGACGTAGATCGTAAACGAATATCGGCTGAACGTTTTGGTAATCGTTCGCCAACTCGATTTCGTCGCGGTGTTGGTTTCTCGATCGATGAAGCGGTGTCCTAATCCGAACAGGAACATCGCCATCCCGATCGTCGCCATCACATATTCAATCGTCGCTGGAAACATATGCCATCCCCCCAACAAACGCTCTGCAATGGCATCGGGCATCTGCGGCCGAATCGAAAGCAGAAGGGCCGAGCTCCCCATCAACAAAACGCCCACCAAGGCGATCTTCCAACTGGATCGGTTTTCTCTCTCCGGTTGGCTTTCGTCTTCAGCCTCTGCTGCGCTCGCAACGATCAACTTCCCCGTGACCAATCCAGCAATCGAATAGGCCAACCACGGAAACATCGGGAAATAACCGGTGACCAAAAATCCAATCAGAATGTCGGACAAGGTTAGGTCGACTTCAAAATAGGCTTCGGTCCAATAGGCTTGATAGTCGGCCATCTCGCGCAGGAAAGGGGCGACCACGACAGACACGATCGCAATCAAAATCGGAATCGGTACGGGCAACCGCCGCATTCCATTTAACAACAGGATCGCGGTTCCGATAAAGGTCAAGACGTCCCAATTGAAGGTGTCTTCGGGAAGCCAGATGAGAATGTTAAAAGCGAATCCGACGCCGAACACGAACAGTCCCCGTCGAATCGAACGCTTCGAAATCTCTTCCTCGCTGATCCCACGCCGTTCCAGACCATCCACCCACAGGCAATAGCCAAGCCCCGACAGGAACGTAAACAGCGGCGCACCGAGTCCGATAATCGGTAAGCCGATACCCGATAGGTTTTCGGCAAAGTGCACCAGCACCATCACGACGATCGCGACCGTCTTGAGAATGTCAATCGATGAGTAACGCATGGATTATTGTCCTGCGCTTGTCAGGAGTTCAAATCCCCACAGCAGCAGCTGGGTCAGCAACAGCACGATAATGATCCATTCCAGAATATGCCCGGTTCGGCTTTGAACAAAATCGCTCGCCCGTTGTCCAAGCGCGTCGTAGATTCGTTCGAAGACCTCGAGCTGTTCACCCAGGAATTCATGCCGGTGAAGCATGCGGGAACGTTCGCGATACCGTTCGCCCACTTGGCTGGCCAACGTGGGTGGATGCAGATGCGGTTGGTGAATGAAGGGGCCCAGTTGCGATTGGCGGGCGCGGATTCCGACCAGCTGTTGAAAACGCTTCTTCAGCTGAGGTTGTTTCGACAACGACTTCTCATCAAACGTAAACGCCAACGGCGCATCGGCTTCCATTTGCGGCCACGATTCTCCTAACAACTGTTCGATGTCGCGCAGTTCAGCTTCGTACCAGCAGTTTTCGATTAACGCGAGACACACCGAATCGAGCCGGTCTTCGGGAGCCAAGACCGCCACGCGTCCGGTCGTCCAAAAAACTTGAGCCCCCTGCAGCGTCATCATTTCCAGCGGAAGCTTCTGCTCTGTCGCGCGGGAACCGACCCAATGCCTTGCCACCGCTTGCAGTTCGGGATCCTGATGATTACTGGTGGGAATCGTCATGATCTGGAGCCGGTCATGGGATTCATCCGTCTGCGGGTCGGGGGCGGATTCTGCGTTCACCGCATATCGTCGAAACGGCATCGGCAATGCCAGCAGCAGTTTTTGTTCGGGGCGATGTTCCGAGACAAACGCGATCTGCTGAATCTCTGATCCAAACGGCAGTTCACTAAAGACACCAAAATCGGTCGATGCCTTGCCGCGTTGAATATCTTTGGCAATCACACTAGGTCCTTTCCGTTGTTGTTCATGCGTCCCGCAATCCACGCGGCGACATAGTTGGCCGAGTCGAGGACACCGTTGAGAGTGGAGTCATACAAGTAGTCGCCGACCATATAGAGGTTGGCATGTTCTGTCGGCTCGGGTTGGTGGCGGCGATCTTGGCTCAGCGGCACCATCCCACCTGGCATCGCATTGACCGCGCCAATCCAACGATGGACGCGCCCCTCGACAAAACGCTCGCGTCCATCGGCGAGGAAGTCGGGCAGCGAATCGAGTGCCTCTTGGATCAACCGCTCGTCGTCCAAGTGACTCATCTCTTCCGCATTGCTGCCCCCCAACAACCAACCCAACACGCCGTGGGTACTCTCCAGATCGCGTGAGGATTCGTCGTACAAGCAGCATCCCCCCATGCGATCCAGCATCCAGAACGAATCGGTCAACGTACGACGCCAGAAGGGTTCGTCGAACAAGATCGTGACGCGCAGATAATGGGCTGGGTAATTGAAGTAGTCGTGGTGCGTTCGAATCGCCTCGGCAAGCCGATCCCCTTCAAACGCAACCGAGTTCACTTGATTGTGTGGCAGGGCGATGACAACAAAATCAAAATCGTCCTGTCGATCCTCACCGTGATGGCGCGATGCAATGCGCAATCGATCATCCTCGAGTTTGCAGACGCTGCGAACCGGGCAATCACGCAGGATGTCCGCGTCGATCCGTGCGACGAGTTCGCGCGGCAAACGCTCATTGCCCCCTTCAATGCTGTACAGGCTCATGTACGCAGGATGGTTCATGACGTAGTTCTGCACACCATAATCGACGCTGGTTTGCTTGGGCTCCGTCGCCAGATCGCTGTGGATCATCGCCTCGATATATTGGCGTGCGTCGTCGTTGTCAATCGCGTCTAACATCGAATCAAAGCGACGCCGGTCGGGTTGGCGAGTCGACCCTTCGGGGTAGTCGGATTGATAGAATTCCTCCGGTGTCATGTGGTCGCGAGCGCGGCGGTCGAACGCTGTCACCGCAGCGAACGCTTCGAGCCCCAAGTGATCGCGAACATCATCGAGATTTGAAAGGACGCGGTTGTTCATGATCACCGCACAGCCCTCCATTTGCGTGACGGGCAATCCGAGTTCGGCAATCAATTCCCGCAGCGGATCGTCGTCAAATTGCGAGTATCCATAGAATTCCGCCGCCCCCGCTTCGTAGCGTGAGGATGCTTTGCTGAATTGCGGCGTGAGGATCTTTCCCCCCAGCCGATCGCTGGCCTCGAATAGCGTCACATGGAACGGGCGATCCGCGATCTTTTGCAGCGAATAGGCCGTCGTCAAGCCGCCGGGCCCGCCTCCTATGATTCCAACTTTCCAAACTCGCATGCAATTTTCCTTTGGACCGGTGGCGATCGCGGCGTTTGTAAACGCTTATGTCTGTCGGACTGGGGATGAGTGTAGATAAGGCGCCTCACACGACGCAGTTGCCGGCACCATTCGGCTTCTTTGAACCACGGTCCGCTCCTGCGAGGTCGGGTAGTGCGAAGTGTTAACAGGTCGCGGCTTTGGCGCACAGGGGGGCTCCCTGTGATCGCTTTAAGGGCAGTGCTCCATCAGCCGTGGGGCGTTTCACTTTATAGGAATTCGGCCAACCCTTCGGTTGTGGAGTGCTGCTGTTCCTCATGCGGGGAGCGATGAGGAAGATGGCATGATTCGCATTGGATAAGGGCAAATCGCGGAGCGGGGCGGCGTCGTGCGTGCATCTCATTCTCGGGCAGATCGTTTCGATTGATGGTTGGGCACATGGTTAGGGTGATTGTTCGACCTAATGTTTTCTGCGGATCGAAAATACAACATGAAAAAATTGCACGATCCATGTGCGGCGCGAATGGGAGACGTTTCCGTTCGATTGGGGGCTCCACTGCCAAGACGCCCCGGGTAGAGGAATCCGTTCGTCGAAGGGTGGGGGGGCTTTCTCCCTGGCTACTTCTTTTGGCTAAGGCGTGGGGTTCTGTTAGATGGCACACAATCACTGGGAGGCGACGCGGCTAGACTGCGAAGCGACGATTGGATTGCGGTGGAATTCTCTCAGGATTCCACAGCACCGAGTGCAGATGCCGCGATCGCTATTCGATTGGTAATCGTCTGCGTGACGATTGCTTCGGCAGCACCGTTGGTTTGGCTCCGACCGGATCCACTGGCATCGGCAGCAAGCTCGTCGTCGTTTACATCCACTTCCCGAAAGAAGGTACTTACTATGAGTGACACGAACATTGGACGCCGGAATTTTGGACGCATGGCCGTGATTGCAACGGGCGGGCTCGTGGCCGGCAGCAAGTTGGCATCGGCCGACGAGGGGAAAGCCGATTTGGGAGTCGATCCGGCGTTGTTGATCGCCTCTCCGAACACTTGCAAGGGATTGAACACTTGCAAGGGCGAAGGCAAAGGCGATCACAATTGCGCCGGTATGGGGTCTTGTGCAAGCGTTGCAAAACACGACTGCGCGGGTGCCAATGAGTGCAAGGGAGCTGGCGGCTGCGGCGGCTATCCCGGACAGAACACATGCAAAGGCAAGGGCAGCTGCAGTGTGCCTTTGAACGCCAACGCTTGGAAATTGGCTCGCAAGCAATTCGAGCAATTGATGACAGCTGCCGCCAAGAAGGTCGGTCCAGCACCTAAATAAAGCGTGACGCGCAGCAAACCATGTTCGTTAACCGATTCCAACGGCTGGTCCTGTTTTGTCACGACCAGCCGTTGTTTGTTGCAACACCTCCGGGAGCCTTGAACCAATGACCGATTCGAATCGAGAACCATCGCCTACGGCATCTGGCTTGGGGCTTGGCGTTGGGCTGCGGACCGCCCACTTTGCACACATTTTGGAGCATCAACCGGCGGTCGATTGGTTCGAAATCATCTCCGAGAACTTCATGGACTGCCAAGGGCGTCCGCTTTACGTCCTGGACCAAATCGCCGAACGGTACCCGATCGTAATGCACGGGGTTTCGATGTCGATCGGCAGCAGCGATCCGTTGAACCTCGAATACTTGAAAAAGCTGAAGCGACTGGCCGATGAGACCGGCGCACGCTGGGTTTCGGACCATGTCTGTTGGACTGGGATCGCATCAAAAAACACCCACGATCTGTTACCCATCCCTTACCACGAAGAATCGCTACGCCACGTCTGCGATCGGATTCGAATCGTGCAAGAAATTCTGGAACGGCCGTTGGTGCTGGAGAATCCCAGCACCTACGTCACCTTCCGCGATTCGACGATGAGCGAATGGGAGTTCATCCGCCGAATGACGATCGAAAGTGGATGCCAGTTGTTGTTGGACGTGAACAACGTCTACGTCTCCAGCGTGAATCACGATTTCTCTCCTACCGAATACCTCGATTCGATCCCCGCCGATCGCGTTGTCCAGTTCCATTTGGCGGGGCACACCGATCTTGGAACCCACTGCATCGACACGCACGATGGACGCGTGGTCGATCGCGTGTGGGAGCTGTTTCGATATGCCTACCAACGCGGGATCCGGGCTTCAACGCTGTTGGAATGGGACGCCAACATTCCCGAATTCGATGTGCTGCATGCCGAGGTGCTGAAGGCGAAAGCTTATCTGAGTTCGGCCCAAGCCGAGCCGTTGGACGATTGGGATGCGCCGTCGCAATCGTCCAACATGCCGCGGCCCCTTCCCACGGAGGATGCGGTGGCACCGGCGAACGAGCGCCGTCGCGATGCGATTCCTCAGCCAGCGTTGTTCAGTCGAGCGGAGGTCGAGTAGATGGAATCCACTTCGCACGGACTGCAGCGCGTTCAGCAATGGATGCAGGCGGTCATCACGCATCCCGATGGGGTGCAGAGCGGCTCGCAATCGGAGACCGCTCGAGACGCTTTGGGAGAAGCCGTCGGGGCAAGCCTGGAAGATTTGATCCTGCCATCGAAAAGACTCGACAGCCAGCAGCGGATCGAGGTCTATGCCAACGCGTATTATGCGCGGTTGTTGGAGTGTTTAGGCGAAGAGTTTCCGGCGCTTGTGAAACTGTTGGGTGAGGAGACGTTTAACGCGTTTGCCGTGGAATATCTCCAGTTCTTCCCGTCGCAAAGTTACACTTTGGCGGACCTGGGGGCTCATTTTCATCGCTTCCTGAGCCAGTATCGCGATGCGGCTTGTGAGGATGAAGATTCCGATTCGCAGGAACGATCGTGGAGCGACTTGATGATCGATCTTGCGCGGCTGGAGCGAACCTACAGCGAGGTCTTCAGCGGACCGGGGATCGAACGGTTGGAAACCCTTCGCGGCGACGCGTTGGCCGCCGTCCCGCCGGATTCGATGGGTAGGATCTGCTTGACGCCAGCCCCTTGCCTGCGGCTGTTGCAGTTGAACAGTGGGGCCCATGAATATGCGATTGCGGTCCGCAAAGGGGAGGACGTCGACGGCGTGATTCCCCAGATACGGCCGACGTATCTTGCGATCACACGGATCCGTTACGTCGTCCGCACGATTGACTTGGAGCCGGCGGAGTTTGAAGTCCTCCAGTTGTTGTGTGACAGCGTATCGCTGGAACGGGCGATCTCAAGTGTCGCCGCGCTGGACGCGTTGGATGATGCGGCGTTGTCATCGCAGCTTGTCGCGTGGTTTCAAAAATGGGCGACCGACCAAATGTTCATCGACTTCCACGTCGACAACGGCTAACTGCGTCGGATCCCGCCTCACGGAGTATGAAGAGGTCGAGAATCGAACGTTAAGTTCGATCCCCAACGTTGGCTGGGAGAGGCCAGGTGGAGACTTCGATCGTCGCGGCGTGCAGCCTGTATCAATCGTGTGAGTTGCGCGTTCTCGACCAACCGATGCTAGCGTTGGCCGGTAGCGCCCGCAGAATCTGCGAAACCGCCAACGCATAGAACTCTTTGAATTGGTGAGAACGGGCCGCCGATAGACTTACTTGTCGGGAACCTTCAATCGCTTCCCGTCCCCAGTCTCCCATGACCTTCAAGCGAGCGTGTGCCGCTCTGCTCGGCGTTATGGAATTTAGCCAATATTCACACAACCCGAACATTCAGAGAGAGCACCATGCTTGTTCTATCACGCCACCGCGACGAAAGTATCATGATCGGAGATGACGTCGTGGTCACGATCGTCGACATTCGCGGCGACAAAGTGCGACTGGGCATCGATGCGCCACAAAGCATTCCCGTGCATCGTCAGGAAGTTTACGATGCGATCCAACGCGAGAATCAACGCGCATCGCAATTGGGAACCGACGCCACCAAATCGGTTCGCGGCCAAGAGTAGCATTTGTCGAGCGTTTCGCTCTGAAAAAGCGAGGCCACCCGCTGTCGCCACCAAAGCGGGGCTTACGGTTCGAGAAAACCGATCGTTGCGATGCGCTCGACATTCGGACCCGGCGGACAAGCCCAAGGTCCGCGATTCCCACCTGCCCGCCTGACGACCTGCCCCCTCCCGCCTACTCGTTGTGATATTTTTCGCCACGTAAAATCGTGAACGCACGGTAGATCTGTTCGATCAGAAACACCCGCGCCATGTCATGCGTTAGCGTCAATTTCGACAGCGACCATATCCAATCCGCCCGTTCGTTGACTTTGGGGTCGACGCCCCATGCGCCTCCGATGACCAAGGTCATCCGTGGAGTGGCGATGTTCATTTTCGCTTGAATCCATTCGGACAATTCGACCGACGATAGCTGGCGTCCGCGCTCGTCCATCAACACCATCAGGTCTTGATCGGCCACCTGCCGTAGCAACAGGTCGGCCTCTTTCTTCATCAGCTCCCCCGCCGACAAACGGCCCGCCTTGAGTTCTTTTAGTTCGGAAATTTCCAACGCGCAGTAATGCGATAACCGCTTGCGATACTGATCGATCAGATCGGCAAAGTTTTTGTCTTTCGAACGACCGATCCAAACGAGCTTAATTTTCAACGCAACGGCCTCTTCCGGAAACTATCGCTTCAGTTGGTCGTTCATCTGACGCGTGGCGGCTTCGACGGCGGCTTGCCATCGCGCATCGCCATACTGGTCTTTGAACTCCGCGCGCTCGTGCGCGAAGATGATGTGGCGCGAATTGTTCACGACCGCACCGAGTCCTTGGTCATCAAAACCCGCGGCCACGTCGGCAGCCGATCCGCCTTGAGCGCCGAAGCCAGGAATCAAGATCCACGCCGATGGCATCCGCTGACGCAGTTCGGCAAGCTGTTCGGGGTATGTCGCCCCCACAACCGCTCCGACCGGCCCGTAGCCACTTTTTCCAATACGATCCGCGTTCTGTTGCGTGACCAGGTTGGCGACCGCTTCGTAGACGCTGCCATCCTCGCCACGGCGATCTTGCAGCAGACCACCGCCCGGATTCGAGGTCTTTACCAACACAAAGATGCCTGCCTGGCGGGAATCGCACACTTCGACAAACGGTTCGATGCTGTCGGCGCCCAAGTAAGGACTGACCGTCAATGCGTCGCTGCCCCAAGCGCTCCGGTCTCCCGCGCCCAGATAGGCCGACGCATAAGCCGCAGCGGTGGAACCGATATCGTTCCGTTTGCCATCCAGGATGACCATCAAACCGCTGCGATGGGCATATTCGATCGTTTCGGCCAAGGCCATCATTCCGTGAGGGCCCAATTGTTCGAAGAAGGCCGCCTGCGGTTTGACGACCGGCACCAGCGGCGCCACGACGTCGATGATCTCACGACAAAATTGGCTGAACGCCGCCGCACGCCCCTGCGGGCTGGCCTCCGCTGCATCGCGTAGGCCGGCTGGCAATTGCCCAAAACGTGGATCCAATCCCACACAGACGACCGACTTTTTTTCCGTGACGGCTGCCGCCAACCGATCGCCAAAGGCTGCGTTATCGCTCATGATCTTTTAGGTTCGTAATAAATGGATGCGGTGAAACAAAACTCGCGCTCGCCAATCGTCACTCCGAAAGCGAAAGCACTAGATTATCAGCCCGTCCCGCGGTTGAAACCCCACATGACCCGCCGGTCGTTCAGCCACGAACCGCTCGCGGTTCCGATCTTTCGACGGCGATACCATGGGAACGACCGACGTTGTCGACCGTGGATCGAATCGATGTCATCGTCGTTCGCCGGTTTCTGTTACATTCGGCCGCCGAGAGACCGCCGCCGATCGACGAGGTCGCAGGCGAACCTACCTCTGTGTTTCGAGCCCCCGATTTGAGCAAGCCACTCGTGTCGCCATCCCCTTCACCCACCGATTCGCCAGATGACGCCGAACCTCAAAGCGTTCCCGCCCCTTGGTTCGTCTACATTCTCCGCTGCGAAGACCGTTCGCTGTACACGGGGATCAGCAAAGACCTCGCGCGACGGCTGAAACAGCATAACGCCGGAACCGCCTCGCGCTACACCCGATCACGGTTGCCGGTGGCGATCGTTTATCACGAGCAACAGCCCGATCAAAGCGCTGCATTGAAACGGGAACTCGCGATCAAAGCATTGCCCCGGCAAGCAAAAGAAAAGCTGATTGCTTCGGATCGCAATCAGATCGCCGAAACCGATTCGCCGCTCTGAAATCCGCTCGCGCATCCAACGCGCCGACACGTTCAACGGCAACCTCCCCGGCACGCAGGTTCCAACAAAAAAAGGCTCCGACGGATCGGAGCCTTCTGTTTCGTTCGAATTTCTTTCCCGCGAAAGGGTTCATTCGCAGCAAAGTGGTCGCTTGTCGGCGACTAGCGTCCGCTAACCCATCCGCTGTCGCGGTAACCGCCGTTGCCTTGCGGCGCTGGACGCGTTGGAGCAACGTAGCGAGGGCTGGCGTGGCTAGGGGCGGCGTTCCGAGGTGCGGACAACCGAGGCAATTCGGTGCTCGGAGCGGAGACCTGAACGGCCGAAGTCGATGGGTTCGATTTGGGTACCGCCCACTGGATCGTCTTGTAGGTTGCTTGAGCCACGGTCGACGAACGGGGTTCGGATACAACAGGTTCGTGACGCGCGGTGCGATCGTCGGTCGTGTTGTATTGGAACTGGTACTGCTGCGGCGCGGGAATCGGCTTTACATCCAGGCGTGTCGATGGTTGTTGTGGTTGGAACTCAAAGCCCGATCGTGAATTGCTGGCTCCCGTTCCAGGGAACGATGGCAAACTCATCGAAGTGTTGCTGTTGGGTTGCAGTTGAGGTTGTTGCAGCGGAGTTTGGTCGTTGCCGCCTTGTGGAGGTGCGGCGTAATTGTTGTTCCCCTGCGGGTAACCGTTCTGCGGGTAGGTGCTCTGCGGATAAGCCCCTTGCTGTTGGTAGCTGGGGGGAGAAACCGGGGGCGTGCCGTAGTTCGGTTGTGTCACAGGGGGCGTGCCATAGTTGGGCTGCGCTGGCGTGTTGCCAAACGACGGACGATTGGTTGGCGCGGCCTGAGGATTGTAAGTGTTGGGGGCGGGACCATACTGGTTGGTGCCGTAGCCCGGTGTCGATTCATAGCTGCCGGGCGGACACTGCGGTTCACCGGAGCACTGCGATGCGGGAGCCGGTGCCGATCCGCCAAGCGAATAGGAAGGGACTCGTTGAACTTGCGTTTGGTACGACTGGCAACCTTGCATCGTGGTTACGGATTGACCGGTGGTTGGATCGACCGATTGGATCGGGCGGTAATAGGTGACCGGTACGTTGTAGGTGTTCGTTGAGAAGCTGGTGTTCGGAGCGTAGCCGGACGAATAAGAAGGGGCCGTCATGATCGGGCTGCCACTGACCACTGGATTGCTCGGGTAGCTGGGATAGCCCGCGGTGACCGGGGCTGCCGTGGGGTAGCCGGCCGTTGTCGGCGGATACATGTGAGCTCCGGCGCCGCCAGCGCTGGGCACGCGATAGCTGGACCAGTAATTGCTGGTATAGGTGTTCGTTGGGTAGGGCGTATTGGATGGGTAATAGTTCCCCGTTCCGAAATACGAACCGATGTTGGGCAACCACGACGTGAAGGAGTTCTGCTGTGGTGGGCTCGGCCAGAAGTAGGGCGCCGATTGCAGCGGATAGTTCTGGTTCCCCGTGGCGGGGCCGGTGATCGGTGAATAGGCCGTTGTCGTTCCCGAAGGGGGCAAGGCGTATTGGTTTAGCGATGGAGCGCCGTAGGCCGCCGAATAGCGTGGCGCGACGGGCAGCGCCGGTTGCGTGGCGGTCGGCAACGAATACGACGTGACCGCCATTCCTTGGGGAGGAAAGGCGGTGGCGGTCGATCCAAATTGCGGTTGGCCGGTGTACATCGGCGGATAGCCCACGTTGGTCGTCGGTAGGTAACCGGCGGTTACGGTGGGGCCTTGTGGCGTCGGCATGTAGGTACCGGTGGGAACGTAGTAGGCCGTTCGATTGCGACCAAACAACCAATCGCATAGCGGGCCAGCTTGGGCGGGCGCGGCGATTGCCAAGCATTGGATTGCCGTCAGAACGACGATTGCAAGCGCTGGTTTGTTTTGAGTCGACATGTTTTTTACCACGGATAGGTTTGCAGAGAGCACGAGCGATTAGTCGCAACGCTTCGCAGCTTTCTTTAAAGTTCCACCGCCAACACCGAAGGGGGCGTTGGAGTTCGGTTTGCGGAATGCTTGTTGGACCAAATCCCACCAACCAACGTCAATCATTCTTAACGTCGAAGCGAGAATTTGGAAAAATACAACGATTACGGGGTGCAGCGAGTGCGGGTTGCAACGATTTTCAGGGCCCATTTCGCCCGGCAGCCTGCGGCGCGCACGCCTCTGTTGGGAAGATAGCTTACAAATTCAGCCGTTGTGATTTCCGACTCCGACCTTCTGCGTTAAACTCCAGGTTTCCACGTCGCTTTGGCGTAGCCCTCCCTCGCTCTCCTCAACCGAAGTCCGCTCATGCTCGATGCCGCCAGTATCCTTGGCCCCGATGGACGCATCGCCAAGCGGCTGACGCAATACGAACAGCGCCCCCAACAGCTGCGGATGGCCGATGCGGTCGCCGATGCGATCGAACAGGGGCACCATCTGGTTGCCGAAGCAGGGACCGGAACGGGGAAAAGTTACGCCTATTTGGTACCCGCGATTCTGTTCGCCACCGGCGATCAACGCGAAGAGGAGGACGACGATTCGTCCGGCGACCCGCCGCGACCTCGCCGCGTGGTGATCTCGACGCACACGATCAGTTTGCAAGAACAACTGATCATGAAAGACCTGCCGCTTCTCAACAGCGTGATCCCGCGCGAGTTTTCGTCGGTGCTGGTCAAAGGCCGGTCGAACTACGTTTCGTTGCGCCGGTTAAAACTGGCCCAGACCAAAGCGGTCGGAATGTTCGAACGCGATACGCAGCACGTTCAGCTGCGCCAGATCACCCAGTGGGCCAAGGAGACGACCGACGGCAGCCGCAGCACCGTGCCGGCCCGGATCGAACCCGGCGTGTGGGACGAAGTCGCCAGCGACAGCGGCAACTGCATGGGACGCAAATGCGAGACGCACGACAAGTGCTTCTATTATGCGGCCCGCCGGCGGATGCAAAACGCTCAGATCCTGGTCGTCAACCACGCCCTGTTCTTCAGCGATCTGGCGCTGCGACAGCAGGACATCAGCCTGTTGCCCGATTACGACGCGGTGATTCTAGATGAATGCCACACGATCGAAGCGGTTGCCGGGGATCACTTGGGAATCCGAGTTTCCAACGGCCAGATCGATTATGTCTTGAACAAGTTGTACAATCCGCGGACCCAAAAAGGGTTGCTGATCGCGCACGATCTGCAGCGGTTGCAACAGGACGTTGACCGCTGTCACTTTGCCGCCGACGAATATTTTGCCGGGCTGTTGGATTGGTGGGACGAAGACCCGCGGCGCAACGGCCGTGTCCGTCGACCGAACCTGACCCCTAACGTCGTCAGCGATCCGCTATTGTCGTTGGCCAAACAGTTGAAACGCTACGGCGACGGGATGGACAACGAATCGGTCCGCAAGGATTTCATGTCGGCGCATGATCGGTTGAATGTGTTGGCCGAATCGCTGAAGTCGTGGAATCAGCAGTTGTTGGAAGGATACGTCTATTGGGTCGAACGAACGCGATCGCATCGTGGTTTTGATCGTGTGAACCTCGCCGCGACACCAATCGATGTCGGCGAAGCGCTCCGCGAGATGCTGTTCCAGAAAACGCGGTCGGTCGTGATGACCAGCGCCACGCTGGCGGTTGGCAGCGAAGCCAACTTCGATTTCTACCGGTCACGGGTCGGATTAACCGGTGGGGAATCGTTGCGCGTCGGCAGCCCTTTCAACTATCGCGATCAAGCGACGCTGATTGTCGTCGATGGCCTGCCCGATCCGTCGAGCCAGCGGGAAGCGTTCGAAAATGCGTTGCCCGAACAGGTGAAACGCTACATTTTGGAGACCGATGGGCATGCGTTTGTGCTCTTCACCAGTTACGGTCTATTGAAGAAAGTCGCCGCCGCCCTGACGCCCTGGCTGGTTCAACAAGGTATGTCGCTATACACCCAAGGGGGCGACCAATCGCGGACACAGATCCTCGACGCGTTTCGTAGCAATCCACGCAGCGTGCTTTTTGGAACCGACAGCTTTTGGCAGGGAGTCGATGTTCCGGGGGACGCGTTGCAGAACGTGATCATTACGAAACTGCCCTTCAGCGTTCCCGATCATCCGCTGTTAGAAGCCCGCTTGGAAGCGATCCGCGCCGCCGGCGGCAACCCGTTCGTCGACTACCAGTTGCCCGAAGCGGTGATCAAGCTGCGGCAAGGCTTTGGGCGGCTGATCCGAACGGCCACCGATACTGGAATGGTGGTGATCTTAGACCCGCGGGTGCAGACCAAACCCTACGGACGGATCTTCCTGGAATCGTTGCCCGATTGCCATCGGGTCGTGCACCAAGCGCGGGTGCAAACGCGTTAACCGCGCCACTGGGCAAGCTTCGGATTGGGACGGCCGATCGGACCACCGTGCGCTGTGAGCGCGGCGGAACTAGACGACCGCTGCGCCATGCAGTCGTTCGATCGTTTCCAGGTAAACCTGTTCGTATCGGACCGCACTTTGTCGCCAGGACCAGTCCTGTTGCATGCCGGTGGTCACGATCTGTTCCCAAATCTGCGGACTCTCGCGATACGTTGTGACGGCACGGTCGAGCGCTTCGCCCAACGAGCGGACATTGTAGCTGGGCATGTAGAAACCGGTGGCGGTCTTCAAACGGACCGATTCTTCCGTTGCATCGGTTACCGTGTCGGCCAAGCCGCCGGTGGGATTAACAATCGGAACGGTTCCGTAACGCAGGCTGTACAATTGGTTCAACCCGCACGGTTCGTAGCGGCTGGGCATCATGAAGATGTCCGCGGCGGCTTCGATCCGATGGGCCATTTGGTCGGAAAAACCAAGGTGCACGGCCAAGCGTTTGTTGTATCGGCTGGCGAGATCCGACAGCGTTTGGTGATACCGATGGTCGCCGGTTCCCAACACAACCCACTGCACCGGGCTTCCTTCGCCCAGCCAGTTGTTCATCAATTCGGTGACAAGATCCCAACCCTTTTGATCCGCGAGTCGGCCGATCAGGCCGACCAATGGAATCTCGGGATTGTCCTCCAATCCCAGCTCTTGTCGCAGCGCCGATCGGTTGGCTTGTTTACCGGTCTTCCAATCATCGATTCCGTAGTTGGCATCCAGATGCTTGTCGGTCGCCGGATCCCAAATTTGGTAATCGACGCCGTTGACGATTCCCGACAACACCTGACGTCGGTTGCGTAGGACGCCATCCAAACCACAACCATATTCGGGTTGTTGAATCTCTTCGGCGTAGCGTTGGCTGACCGTGGTGATCGAATCGGCGAAGACGATTCCCGCCTTCAGCAGGTTCAGATGGCCATAGAATTCCATCTTGTCAGGGGTGAACTGCCCCCAACCGAGCCCGTTCAGCAGCATATCCCAGTGCCAGAACTGCCCTTGGTAGGCCATGTTATGGATCGTCATGACCGTCGCGACGTGATCCATCCACGGGTGCGATTCAAAGCGATTGGCGACGTACGCGGGAACTAAACCGGTTTGCCAATCGTTGCAATGAATGACATCGGGGGGGGATTCGAGCGTATCGATCGCGGAAAGGGCCGCGCGGCAGAAAAAAGTAAATCGTTCGCAATTGTCCCAGAAGTCCCCCTGGGCATCGCCGTAGAGCTGTTCGCGATCGTAGTACGTCGGCTGGTCGATCAACACCACTTCGCATGGACTTCCCGGCAGATGGCTTTTCAGCAATCGCGCCGTGACGGTCTTCCCAGCGATCGCAACGGAGACCTTTTCATCGGTCGTTGTGATTGTTTGGCCGGCCGCAAACACCTGCCGAAAGGCGGGCATTATCACGGTCACCTTGTGGCCACGCTCAGCCAATTGCTGGGGCAGCGAACCGCAGACGTCGGCCAGCCCTCCCGTTTTAGCAAACGGAACCGCTTCGGTTGTGAGGATTACGATATTCAACGGGCTTTCTTCCACTGTCGCTGTCACTTCATGATGCGCGACCGCTCGCCAGCGCGGAGGCCCCTTGGCCCCCGATACCGAACAGTCTTCTATTGAACATACCCCAAGAAACGACGACCTGCCACGACGATTACCCCTGGGTTCTCTGAAGAGTTTTCGATTACCTTATACTGTGGGTGGGTCGTTGTTAATTGGCGAAGTAAACTTGCTGGGCAAAGAATAGGGTCTGTCCCCCCGCCGCCCGCTCTCGGAACCCAATAACCACCTAAGTGTTCATGTCGGTATCGGTCAATGATTTTTGGAATCGCATCGCCAACAGTGGTCTGGCAGACGCCGCGCAGTGCCGAGTCTGGGCGGTTGCCTACGCTCAAAGCAACGGTGGCCCGCCGATCAGCGCCAAAGACCTCGCCAAGTGGATGATCAGCTCGGGACAGCTGACGCTTTTCCAGGCCAAGAACTTGCTTTCGGGCTCCTCCCAGCGACTCGTCTTCGAACGCTATTCGTTGACCCAACCGGTCGATAGCCCTCCGTTGAGCCGATGGTTTCGCGCCTTCGACCGGGAATTGGGGCAAGCCGCTTCGGAGTGTTTGCTCTATTTCCTGGATGCAAAACAAGCGGGCAAGACCGTTGGCAACCGATTCACTCAGGCGCGGCGAATCCAATCGGACCACGTGCAAGCCTATGATCTGATTGCGACGCCCACGGGCGAACGAGTGCTGTGGTCGCATCTGCCAGCCGGTAAAACGCTGGCTCAGTTGTTGACGCAAGGGCGGTTGCCGAGCGAGCGGGTGACCCGAATCGGCAAACAATTGGCGGCCGGGTTGTCGACATTGCATGCGGCCGATCTAACGCATGGCATCCTGCATCCGCAATATGTCTGGATCAGCGACCACGACGACGCGATTTTGCTACGCGACCCGATCGTCCGCCCTGTCTCGCCGTTGGACGCCGCAAACGTCGGCTGTCTGGATCCGATCGACACCAAGGGGGCCGGTGGATTGCACCCCAGTGCATTGGCGGCTCCCGAATTCAGCATCCCCGGGAAAAGTCCTGACAAATCGACCGATCTGTACGCCTTGGGCTGTCTGTTGTATCTGGCCCGCTTTGGCCAACCTCCGTTTTCTGCGGCACAGCCCGACGCGGTGATCCAGCTGCACGCCAGTTCGATCCCCGAAGGCCTGCAACGCGTTCAGCAAGGGGATCGATCCGATCCGTTGTTGCGCGTGATCGCCCATCTGATGGCCAAGAATCGCGACGCGCGGATCGCTTCGGCCGATGTGCTGTTCTCTATTTTTGAGGTGGTCGAATCGGATCCTCAACCCGCCGTTGCGACGCCCGCAGCGCCCGTGCTTCCACCACAACAACCCGTACAACCGCAACAACCGGCTGCCGCTCCCGAGACGCCGCAGCCAGCGGCCGCCGCGCCACCCACTCCTCAGCCAGCGTCGCCTCCCGCCGCTGCGGCCGTTCCGCCTCCGCAAACGCCTCCGCCCCAGCGTTCGGCACCGGCAGCCGTTCCGACTCCGTCGCAACCGGCCGCAGCAGACGCTTCGGTTCCTCCCGCGGTGGCAAGTCCCGCTGCCGCCGCAGAACCGGTCGTCCCCGTCAAGCCGGCGGCTGCGGCCAAGCCGGCACAGCCCGCAGCGGCACAGCCTGTCGCGGCTCAGCCAGTTCCCACTCAGCCAACCGCTCAGCCGCAACCGACGGCTACCGTTGCCTCCGTCCCTGCCGCGGCCCAACCGCAGGCCGGCTCCGCGGCACCTCAAGCGGTAGCGCAAGCGGCTCCGGCAGCGGTCGGCACGACCGTCGCGGCGCCCGGTCGCGATGAGACCGATGGCGACAAACCGAAATCGAAACGGCCGGGCGGAAGGGTTCGCAAGAAGAAGAAAAAGAAGAAAAAGGCAGCCGCGATGGTCATCGGCGGCGTCGGCTTTTCGATGCTCACGCTGTTGATCGCGGTGCTGTTGATGAACAATCGCGGACCACGTCGCGATCCAGAGCCCGATCCGGTGGTGTTGCCATCGGTTGCCGGATCCGGGGCGTCGGTCGCTTCGCAAACGCCACGCAGAGAGCCCACGCAGACGCCCGATGCGCCCACCACTTCGCCGGGGGGAACGTTTGAGGTTAGCGATGACCGCTATGCGTTATGGTTGCCGCCGGACGAAAGCCAGCCGCCACCGTTGGCGATGTTGCCTCCTGGGCCTCAGATGATCGTGGTCGTTCGCCCGGCCGATATCCTCGGCTACAACTCGGGCCGCAAGGTGTTGGCGGCGTTGGATACCGAATTGGCCGACGGGGTTGCACGCTTGGAAAAACGGATCGGCGTTCCGTTGGGCGAAGTCGAACGGTTAACGATGGCGGTCGAAGCGACTTCCGGTTCGGGAATCCAGGCGGCGCTGTCGGTCGAATTGGTCGACGCGAAATCGCTGGGCAGCCTACGAAAAGCGTGGGGAGATCCCGAAGCCGCCGAATTGCCTGAAAACCAGACCCTCTTCGCAGGGGATTCTCCCACCGCGGACGCCTATTATGTTGCCCAACAACCGCCGATCGATTCGATGTCGATCCAGCACTTTGCCGTTGGGTCGATCGAACAGATGAAATTGGTTGCTGAAATGGGGGGCGGTGCGATCCCGCTGCCCCGACAGTTTGAACAGACTTGGAACCATGTCCGAGGCGACTCGCAATTCACGGTCGTCGCGACGCCCAACTTCCTGTTCGCCGACGGTAAATCGATGCTGACCGATTACGCCCCAAGCGCTATCGAGGGGCTGAAACAGATGCTGATCCCCGATACCTCGGTGGCGATGCTGACGATGCAGTTTGAGCCAAAATGGTATGGCGAAATTCGTTTGGCTCCCGGCGGCGGGACGTCGGCTGCGGTGCTGACTCAACGTCTGAAAACCCAGTTTGCCGATCTTGCGCTGCAAGCCGAAGCGTTCCTCAATCGTTCGACACCCCATCCCTCCTGGCGGGCTTTGGCGCTGCGGTTGCCTCGGATGCTCGACGCGGTCGACGCGCAATCGCGAACGGGAATCAGCGACAACCAAGCGGTTGCCAATTTCTATCTCCCCAGTCATGCAGCGCCGAACGTTCTGTTGGGTTCTTGGTTGGCGATGAACACGCCTGCGGGAACGGTCAGCATGGCCGCGGCCCCGGCCTCGGCCAAGCCGTGGACGGTTGCCGAGATGTTGGAAAAACCGATCAAGGTCAACTTTGAACAAGAGCCGCTGCACTTCGCGGGATCGACCGTTGTCGACGAGGTCAACAACATCCGCCCCAAGGGGAGCCCCGAGTTGAAGGTGGTGATCATTGGCAACGATCTGCAAAAAATGGGGATCACGCAAAACCAACAGATTCGCGATTTTAAAGCCGACGGCGTGAAGCTTCGCGATGTGTTGACCCAGTTGGTGCAGCGCGCGAATATCGTGAAGGATCTAACCGATCCGGCCGACCCCAAGCAGGCGCTGGTTTGGGTGATCGGTCCCGATCCCGATGCCCCCGCCAACCAAGTCGTGTTGGTCACGACGCGCGATGGTGCCAAGGCGGCCGGTTATACGCTGCAGCCGGAATTTGTGATCAAAGAATAAAGCTTCGGCGAAGGATGTAACGTCCGCGCCTACAGTTTTTGAAAGATCTTCCGCCCCGTGGTGCTCAACGGCAGTTTGCCGATGTGCGCCCGAGTCTGCCACTGGATGGCCGTGTCTTTTGCCGGAGACGGTGTTCCGACGGCTTCCGCGTTCAAAACGTCCAAGGTGATCCGGTACTTCGTGACGCCATGTTTAATTGTCGCCAACCGCTCCGGTGGCTCGATCGATAGTCCAAATGCGTCGCGGAGATGATCGATGGCGACAAGTGTTGGGTCAGCATCCCCGGGCACTTCACAGCGTGGGAAATCCCAAAGTCCCGACCAGCGTTCGCCCGGCTGACACTGGCGGACCAGAAATCGCGATCCGCTGCGCACGACGACGGCGACTTCGCGGCGCGCTTCGTATTGGATCTTCTTCACTTTGCCGGGGATCGTTTCCTGCAACCCAAGTTCCCTCGCAGTACATCCGGCAGCCAGCGGGCATGTTTTGCATGTCGGTTCACGCGGTGTGCAGACAAGACTCCCCAGTTCCATCGCGGCCTGATTGAGTTGCCCGCTGCCGCGCCGGGGCAAAATCGACTCGGCAAATTCCCACAACACACGCTGCGACGCGGCATGGGTGGGGGGCGTTCGCAGCCCGATCAATCGGCTGTACAACCGAAGCGTATTGGCTTCGACCACGGGCAAGCGTTGGTCTCGGCTGATCGAAAGGATCGCCCCAGCGGTGTAGCGTCCGATTCCCGGCAGCGCCAAGACATCGGCAAAGGTTTCGGGAAATTCGCTGTCATGGATTTCGACCACCTTCTGTGCCGCCGCATGCATCTGGCGGGCACGGCGATAATAGCCCAGGCCTTCCCAATGCCGAAGCACCTCCTGCTCCGGTGCCGCTGCCAACGTGGCGACCGATGGAAAACGCGCTGTAAAACGTTCGAAGTAAGGGATCACGGTGGCAACCTGGGTCTGTTGCAGCATGATCTCGCTGATCCAAACGCGGTAGGGATCGCGGGATTCCCGCCAAGGCAGTGTCCGCGCATTCCCTTCAAACCACCGCAGCAATTGCCGCCGCAGCCGGCTTCGCCACGCGGAATCTTGCCAGCGCGGATCGTGATCGATCGTATCGTCGTTTGCAGCCGACCGGTCGCCGTTTCTCGTCGCGCTTAGATCGGGCAATGCGTCACCATCAGATCGTCAGCCAAATCGCGATGCGGCTTCTTGCCAAGTGTCTGCAGATCCCCATGGTAGGCGTGGACCGCTTCGGTCGCCGTGATCTCACCATCGGCCAAGCGGCGCAGATAGCCGAGAAACGCGACTTGGTCTTCGGCATAGTTGATCTTGCGACCAAACAAGGCCACGCGAGCGCCATACTTTTTGGCGTCGGCCAACATCCGGAAGGCATCCATCGTGGTTCCCGCCGACCCACCTAAGATGCCGACGACCAGGGAGGAATCGTAGCGGACGAGCGCTTCCATCGCGGCGGGGCCGAAATAGGGCATCTTCAAAAACAGCGGACGCCCGGCGCGCGTGATGCCACCCAACAGACGGACGATGCTGTCGTTGACATAACTGGCGACATCTTCGACGGGATGGACAAGGGCGTTGGGGGCAAAGACTTCCAAAAAGTGGCGGAAGCCTTTTTGTTCGGCTTCTAAACGGAACTGCTTGTAGTGCTGCAGCGTCAGTGCGTCCCGCTGGGCATCGTTATTGAGCGTGATCGAATACAGTCCTAGATTCGCACCTAGAGTGCGTTCGACGTCGCGACACTCATATTTTCCCGACTGAATGTGGTCGATCGTGGTGCTGCTGAACGGCAGCGACGGCTGATGGCGGTAATGCGATCCGGGCGCGAACCAGATGTCGGTGGTATCGTTGGCGCGGGCGGCGGGAGTGACCGGACTGTCGTCGAAAATCCGTTCATCAATCGTTAAGATCTCACTGGTACTGGCGCTCATCAACATGATGTCGACCAGTTTTCGATCGACGATTTCGCGGACGATGTCACGGAATTCGTCGAGGGTCCGGAAGCGATGCCGTTGATCCGCCGCGGCGGGACCTGGCCCCATCAATCCGAACGCCAGGTCAGGGTCTTTGGCATCTGCGAGAATGAAGTCGTTGCAGCTGGGATCGGCGGCGATCCGGGCCAATTTTTGATCGAGCGATTTGTCCATAGTCTTTAGGTAGTTTTGAAATGGAAAAACAGTGGGACTGCGTCGTCTGTGGTTCGTGTACCGCGGATATCTTGGTTCGGCCGATGGCGTTGGACCAGCCTGTTGGCGCGGGACAATTGCATCATGTGGAACCGATCGGTTTGACGACCGGTGGGCTCGCGTCCAATGCGGGGATTGCGATGTCGCGGCTCGGTTTGCGGGTTTCCATGCTCAGTTATACCGGGAACGACGCCTGGAACACCATGATGCGGGAAAACTACCGCCGCGAAGGCGTTGACACAAGCCGGTTGCTGCGGCATCCGGATCTGCCCAGCAGCAGCACGGTCGTGATGATCGATGCCGCCGGTCAACGCAGTTTTGCCCACCATCAAGGGGCACCGAAGATGATCGATCCAAAGATGATCTTGGATAACTTGGACCTGATCGCCGCCAGTCGAATGTTTCTGATCGGTTACTATTCGTTGTTGCCGAAGCTGCAGAACGACCTGCCGGAGATCTTCGCGAGGATTCGAGAAACCGGCTGCATGACGGCGATGGACGCTGCCGGCAGCGGTGGCGATCTGCAGCCGTTGGACCGGATTCTTCCGCACTTGGATGTATATGTGCCCAGTCATAGCGAAGCGACGCACCAGACGGGCAAGGTGGACCCGCGTGAGATCATCGAAGTCTATCGCGGCTGTGGCGCGATCGGGCTGTTGGGCGTCAAATTGGGTAGCGAGGGTGCATTGCTGCAGACGCCCGATGGGCAGTTTCTCGGGATCCCGGCAGTCCCACCCCCGGGCGAGATCGTCGACACGACGGGAGCCGGCGATTCGTTTTATGCAGGATTGATCACAGGGCTGTTGGGAAATCTGACGCCGCAAGACGCGGGGCGGTTGGCCGCCGCAACGGGTGCGTTTTGTGTCACCGCAAGCGGGGCGACGACCGCGATTGGTAATCTTGAAACAACAATGAAATTGGCGGGGTTGTGACCGGTTAAAGCGGGAGATCGCGCCGACCGGCAATCTCGCTGAACGCCTGAGAATCGTTACACGTATCATTTTTTCCCTGACGCTGGCATTTGCCCTGGATTCCCCCGATACCCTAGCTAGCACACTTTGTGATGTGTGCGATTAAACGAATTCTCAGAAAACAGAAGTTACCAATCCTTGGAAGGGAGTCAACGATGAGACATTTCCTAATGTCTGGTCTATTCGCAGCAATGATTGCAGTTTGGTGTCCAATGGCATTTGCCGACTGCAATGATTGTGGCACATCGGATTGCAACGCGAGCGTGGCAGGAAGCCCCAGCGACGTTGCCTGTGGACCACAGATGGTTACGAAGACCATCCGCGTTCCACAAATGGTCACCGAAACTCGTGTTGTGAATGTAGCGAAAACGCGTCAAGAAGAGCGAACTCGCACGAAGACCGTTTATCGCAACGTCAGCGAGCAAAAGACTCGCACAGAGTCGTACACGGTCAAGGTGCCTCAACAACGCACTCGCACTGAAAGCTACACGGTCAAGGTTCCTTACACCGAAACCCAGAGCTACACCGTTCGCGTTCCTCAATGCAGCACCAAGACCGTCAACTACAAAGTGATGGTTCCAGAATGCCGCTCGCGTGAAGAATGCTACACCGTCATGGTTCCTTACACGGAACAAAAAACGGCGAAGTACATGGTGAAGGTTCCTTACACCGAAACCAAGGTTGTCGATTACACGGTCCAGGTTCCTTACACCGAAACCAAGGTTGTCGATTACACGGTCAGCGTTCCTTACACCGAACAAAAGACCGAAACCTACTCGGTTAACGTTCCTTACACCGAAACGAAGATCGAAACCTATTCGGTTAGCGTTCCTTACACCGAAACGAAGACCGAAACCTATTCGGTAAGCGTTCCCTACACCGAAACTCGCACTGAAGAGTACACGGTTAGCGTTCCTTACACCGAAACCGAAACTCGCACGGTAACCGACGCTTGTGGCTGCCCACAAACGATCTGCTGCCAAGTTCAAAAGACTCGTTGCGAAACTCGCACTCGTTGCATCAACGTTTGCAAGACTCGCTGCGAAGAGCGAACTCGCGAAGTGAAGGTCTGCAAGACCCGTTGCGAAGAGCGAACTCGCGAAGTCAAGGTTTGCAAGACTCGCTGCGAAGAGCGAACTCGCACCTACAACGTCTGCAAGACTCGTTGCGAAACCCGTCAACGTGAAGTTCAAGTTTGCAAGACTCGTTGCGAAACCCGTCAACGCGAAGTCAAAGTTTGCAAGACTCGTTGCGAAGAACGAACTCGCTGCTACACCGTCAAGAAGTGCCGTCCTGAGACTCGCACTCGTACCGTGAAGTACACCGTAATGGTTCCCGAGTGCCGCACTCGTGAAGTTAAGGTTGTCAACATGGTTTGCGAAACTCGTCAACGCGAAGTTTGCAAGACTCGCTGCGAAACCCGCCATCGTGAAGTTTCTTACACCGTGTGCGTTCCAGAATGCCGCACTCGTGAAGTTTCTTACACCGTGTGCAAGAAGGTTCCAGAGCAAGTTACCGAAACCTACAGCGTTTGCGTTCCTTACTGCGAACAACAAACCGTTGAAGTTCAGGTCTGCAAGAACGTTTGCAAAGAAATCCAAGTTCCAGTTTGCAACTGCTGCTGCAACTAAAACAGTCTTCGCCGGCAACACTTAAACGTCGCCGGTCGGCTGGGAAGACCTTGTACGAGAATTAAGAATTCAATTCATCAAGCGTTCAGAGAGAAGCGAGATACAAGATCGGCGTCACGGGTGCAAAACGCTGACGCCACGAGAACAATCTAACGATTGAGTTGCTTCGACTGAAAACCCACTCGCGCTTCGAGTGAATCCAGATTCAAAGAGGACAGGTCGGCAAATTGCCGGCCTGTCTTTTTTTGTGCCCCAAGCCATCGGTGGGCTAAGAGCGATAGAGCGGTTGTTAGCAGAGGACTTCGTTCTGAGCGCTGCGGCCCGGACGATAGAACTCTAACTTTTCCAACGCTGCGTAAACCTCTTCGAGCGTCTTTTCGCCGAAGTTGGAAATCCCCAACAGTCGTTTTGGGGAGGCCTGCAGCAGGTCGCGGACGGTGAAGATGCCTGTCTCTTCCAAGCAATTGGTCGTACGAACCGAAAGCTCCATCTCAGCGATACTCAGTTCAAGACGCTCGCTACGCAGGCGAGCACGCTCTTCGGCTTGACTCAGCGGAATGCGGGTCATTGCTTCAGTCCTCCTATGACATTGGAAAGCAAAATATATGGGTCGAAGCGGGAATTTTAGCGAGCTGGACGAAAGCCGCAAAGCGATTCAGGCGAATCCTTTTGAAAATTTTACAATTTGTTTGCTATCGTTGACCTCGGCGGCTGGATGGTGTCGCCCACCGCCCCCGCTGCGATGAATCGCCGAATTGGGTTAGACTTGCTGTCGATTCGTTGGTTGCAGCCTGCCAGCGATCGATCGTTTGATGGTCCGCCGTTCCTTCACGCCGCTTAGGCAACAATGCACGATATCGAATCGCTTACCGTCAACGTTTTGATTGTGCTGGGAGCCGGTTTGATCGCGGGGACAATTTGCAAGCGGATCGGCGTCTCGATGCTCGTCGGCTATCTAGTCGTCGGGGCATTGATCGGCGGAGGCGTGCTGAATCTGGTCAACCAACAGGACCACGAACTCGAGGTGCTGGCTCAGTTCGGGGCGCTGTTGCTGCTGTTCGCCGTGGGGTTGGAATTCTCGCTCGAAGAACTGATGCGGCTCAGCCGCTATTCGCTGATTGGCGGCGCCACGCAGATGTTTCTTGTCGCGGTCCCGTTGACGTTTGTCTGCATGGCGTTTGGGATGACTTTAAACGCCGCGGTGCTGGCCGGATTTGCCGGCGCACTCAGTTCGACGGTTCTCGTCTTCAAAGCGCTTGCCGAATGGGGACTGACAGCCTCGCCGCATGGTCGCCGCGCGATCGCTATCCTTTTGTTCCAAGACGTTGCCCTGGTGCCGCTGATGTTGCTGGTCCCGTTGTTAACGCATCAAGGCGAACCGCCGACGATCACCACCTACCTGTTGCTGGCTGTCAAATCGTCGATCTTTCTTGCAGCGTTGATCGGTTGTCGTAGCGTTGTCGGGCGTTGGATCGTGCCGAGCCTGGCGGGACTGCGAAGCGTCGAACTTGTGATGCTGTTTACACTCTGTTTGTTGGGTGGCGTCTGTTGGTCGGCATACCAATTGGGCCTGCCATCAGCCGTTGGTGCCTTGGCGGCAGGAATCATCTTGAGCGGCAATCGATTGAGCCGGCAGGTCGATTCGATCGTGTTGCCGTTTCGCGAATCGTTTTCGGTGATCTTCTTCGTCACGATCGGGACGCTGTTGGATCCCGGCATGTTCTTCCAGGAACCGCTACTGCTGACCGCTGGGTTGGTTGGCATGTTGGTGCTGAAAAGTGGAGCCGCTTCGATCGCGCTGAAGCTGGTCGGATTGCAGTGGAAGACTGCGTTTGGGATGGGATTGGGACTGGCCCAACTGGGCGAGTTCTCCTTCCTGCTGATCTCCGAAGCCGCTGGATTGGGCTTGATCAGCCGCGACGATTACAACCGCATGCTGTTCATCGCCTTGGGGACGTTGGTACTCACGCCTCAGTTGATTCGTTACGGTTTGCGTTGGACCGAACGATCGCCCGACGAAGATCCGCACCGCATGAACCATCGACGCGATAGTGCGGTTTCCCAGCACGTGATCGTGATCGGAATCGGGTTGATCGGCCGACAACTGGCTTCGCGGCTCGAGATCATGGGATCGGAGGTGCGGTTAGTCGACCAGAGCCCAATCAATCTGCACGGCTTCGCTCAGCAAGGCTTTCACACAACGGCCGGCGACGCGCGCGATCCCGACATCCTGCACCGGGCCGGCGCCGAGAACTGCGGTTTGTGTATCGTCAGCGTTCCCAGCGACGATGCGGCGCTGCAGATTGTCACCGCGCTGCGTGGGATCAACCACGATGCGGAGATCATCGTCCGCTGCCGTTATCAGGGGAACGTCCACCGAATCATGAAGGCGGGGGCGGCCGCGGTGGTCAGCGAAGAAGCCGAAGCGTCCAAGGCGATGCTGCAGTGGTGCGAACGGGCCGTCGGACCGATCGCATAGCCATCGGCCCTGGCCGGATGAATTGCCGACGTTTACCGAAGTCGTCTACGGCAGTTGAACCGACAACCGCTGCCACGATTTCGGCGGTCGGCACTCAAACGACATCGGCTCGCGCCGCGTCGGATGTTCAAACGTCAACTGCCACGCGTGCAGTGCGATCCCCAGCGGGAACGTCAACGTCGCATCGTATTTACGATCGCCGATAACCGGCATCCCGCGACTGGCCAACTGCAAGCGGATCTGATGCTTTCGACCGGTGATCAATTCGACCTCGATCAAACTCTGCTGGCCCGAAGATTCGATAACGCGGTACTTCAGTTCGGCTCGTTTGGCATCCGCCGTCGATTCGCGGCAGACGACCATCCGATGGGCCGCGTCGTCTTTGCGAACGAAGTCGACAAAGGTTCCTTCCGCATCGGGAAGTTTTCCTTCGACGACCGCCAAATAACGCTTTTCAATCGTTCGCCGTCGCAGCATATCCGACAACCGGCTGGCCGCTTTGCTGGTCCGCGCCAGAACCAACACGCCGCTGGTGACGGTGTCCAAACGGCTGACGATTCCCAGATAAACCTTCCCCGGTTTTTGATACTTCACGCGAATGTATTCGGATGCCTGGTCGAACACGCTGGTCCCATCGGTCACTCCCTGCGTTGCGATCCCCGCTGGCTTGTCGATCACCAACAAATGATTGTCTTCAAACAGGATTGGGAACGGCTGCGTTGTCAAACCAGGGACCTCGGAGAGCGTGAATCAGCGAATAAGCGGAGCGATACTGTCGACCAAATTGGCTATCGAATCAAGCGGTCACCGATCGCAAGACATCCACATACGCCTTGACGAACCGATCCCAGCTGTACCGGTCGACAACCAAACGTCCGGCGTCCGAGAGGCGTTGCCGCAGGTCGCGGTCGGCCAAAAGACGAGCCAAGCCGGCGGTTAACGCATCGGGATCATCCTGTTCGACAATTAAACCGGTTTCGCAATCGTCGATAATTTCGCCGGGTCCGCTGTCGCAATCGACCGACAGCGACGGGACGCCCGATACCATCGCTTCCAGTAACGCGTTGGGAAAGCCTTCGTAGCGGCTTGTCAATGCAAACGCTCCCGCCCCCGCCAACACAGCCCCGACGTCGTCGCACCAGCCACACAATTCAACACGATCGTTCAATCGAAGCGTTTCGATTTGCTTAGCTAATGCCGCCCGTTGCGGTCCGTCGCCGCAGATCTTCAAGTTCCAATCGTGCAGCGATTCGGGAAGTCGCCCAAAGGCGTCGATCAAGCGATCGATCTGCTTCTCCTCCGACAACCGGCCTACCGAGACCAATGTTTTGTCGCGGCGATCGACATCGTCGACGATGCGGTCTGCCTGAGGAGGATCGATCGCGGCGGGAATGATTGTTGTTTGGGCAGAGGTCCAGGCTCCGACCGCGCGGCCGGCGGCTGCGGTCTGCACGATGCAAGCTGCAGCGCGAGGATAGTGCCAGCGTCGCAGCGTCTCCCAAAATCGTCCGATCGGTTGGTGCGCGGGCTGGCTGCGCTCGGAGACGACGACCGGCACCGCCAGCGGTTTGCAGGCGGCGAGCGTCAGGATGTTCATCTTGTCGCAAAAGCTGAGGACGACGTCGGGCCTGCTCGCGGCGACCGCGGCGCGAATCGCGGCGATCCGGCGTCGGTTGCTGGAGATCGCTTCGAAGATCGAACCGCTCTCGGACATCTGGTCCAAACCGATTCGCACAACCGCGTCGTCACATCGATAGCGATCGAGCGCTGCCGCATCGAGCGTGATCAGCGTGACCGAGTGTTGGACAGCCAATCGGCTGGCCAATCCGGCCATCACGCGTTCGGCTCCGCCGCCGGTCAGCGAATGGATGGCACAAGTGATCCGCACGCGTCATCACCTTGAATTCAAAGGGGAATCGATGCTCTCAAGTTCTGGCATCGAGGCGACGCGGCGTGGATTGCGATACAACACATCGGCCAACAGTTCGGGCGATCCCTGCAGCGTCGATCGATCGTGGTGCCAGTCGATATCGCTAGGGACCATCGAACAATCAAGCGGCCACGGATGAAAGACCTCATCGCCCAACGCGGCGATCAAGCGGCTGGAATCCATCGTCACGTTGCCCGCGCGCGGCGGCATTGGTCCGGCGTCGATTCGCGGACAACCCATCAGCAGCTTGGGATCGTAGCCGCCGACGCGATTGACGATCTGAGCGATCTGGTAGAGGCTCAAATTCCGCGGCCCACCACAGTGATACAGGCCGGCCAAATCGTTCCCCAACAATCGCTCCAACACCAGGATCAAGCAATCGGTATAGGTCGGCGTGCGGACTTCATCGAAGTAGAGAGTCGCGGGGCGACCGTTCTTAAAACGAGACTGGATCCAATCGATCGCGCCGGCGTGCCCGTTGAAACTGATCCCCATCGGCAGCGAAATTCGCAAGATGCAGGCGTCGGGGCGGCGTTCCAAAACCAACCGTTCCGCCGCGACCATCGTCTTGCCATAGACGGTCACGGGATCGGGGGTGTCCTCTTCGGTATAGCCCCCCTCTTTATCGCCCGAGAAGACCAAGTCGATCGACAGATGGATGAAGCGGGTTGTCGGGGCGATCACGCGGAGCAGATTTTCGACGCTCGTCACATTGATCCGCTCGGCCATCTGGGGATCCAATTCGCACGACTTCAGCGCACACGAACCCTCGCAGTTCAGCACCGCCGCGGGTTGGATCTGGTCGATGATTTCCTGCCAGCGATCGAAGTCATCCGAATTGCAGCCCAGGATCCCATCGCCCGAAAGCGGCCAATTGTCCTCGCGGCGAACCCCGTAGACCTGGCCGGGAAAGCGAGCCCGGAAATAACGGAATGCGTTGTAGCCGGCGACACCAGCGATTCCGGTGACGATCAAAGGAAGCGGTATCTCTGCGTCCATGGGGAACTTTTTTGTAGGCTTATCGGTGGCTTCGGAGCAATTGCCCGAGTGGATAAAATCGTGCCGTCACCACCCCGGACGAACGCGGCCGCTTCCGCGAGTGGCGAGGAAGGATTCGCGAGAAAGTCGTCGTCCCCTTGTAGCAGACCGGGCCGATCGAGGCAAATCGGCATCGCCGCCAGAAACCTGGCAAACCCCGTGTTTCGCGGCGAACTGCCGGCCCACTTCGGACGACCTGCCCTCGACGGAAATTCAAGATCTGATAGCCTTCCTCTATAAAACCTCAGGACTGGCGACTCCCCTTTTATTGCTCCATCGACCCATGCAAATCCAGCAAGAACTGAAACACCGCTTTTCCGCCGCTTTGGCCGGTCTGACCTCTTCGCCCGACGAAGCCGCTCAATTGCTGCGTCCGACGCAAGATCCCAAGTTCGGCGATTATCAGTCCAACTGCGCGATGCCGCTGAAAAATGAATTGGGCAAGCCGCCACGCGAGATCGCTGAATCGATCGTCGCGGCGCTGCAAATCGACGATCTCTGCGATCCGCCGGAAATCGCGGGCCCCGGATTTATCAACCTGCGATTAAAGGATGACTGGCTGGCTCAGCAGGCGACAGCGATGTTGCGCGATCCAAGGTTGGGCGTCTCCACGGCCGCCAATCCTCGCACCGTGGTCCTCGATTATTCGGGGCCCAACGTCGCCAAACCGATGCACGTCGGGCACATCCGATCGACAGTGATCGGCAGTGCGATCGCCGAACTGCTGCGGTTCGCTGGCCATACCGTGATCACCGACAACCATGTCGGCGACTGGGGCACTCAGTTTGGCATGGTGATCTACGGCTACAAGCACTTCCTCGACCGCGAGGCGTTTCAGTCGCATCCGGTCGCCGAATTGCTGCGTCTGTATCGGCTTGTCAACAACCTGATCGATTATCACAACAGCGTCGCTTCGCTGCCCCAGCGCGCTGCGGCGATCGAAAAAGCGACAGCCGATCTGGCGACAGCCGTTGCCGCGGAAGCTGCCGAGACCGAGAAGAAAGCAAAAAAGAAGGCTCTGAAAAACGTAGCCGCTGCGGAGCGGAAGCTGCAGAGCACGCGCGACGACCTGGAATCGACGCGTCAGAAAATTGCGGCGGTCGAAGCCGACAAATCGCTGCACGATCTGGCGCTCGCCCACCCAGAGATCGCTGCGACTGTGCTGCAAGAGACGGCCAAGCTGCACGAAGGGGACAAGGAGAACCTGGCGCTGTGGCATGAAGTCCTGCCGTTTTGCCGCGACGAGATCGACAAGATCTACACGCGGTTGGACATCTCGTTCGACCATCAGCACGGCGAGAGCTTCTACCACGAGATGCTGGGCGGAGTGATCGAACAACTGGAAACCGCCGGCTTGGCTCAGCCGAGCGATGGCGCGTTGTGCGTCTTCCTGCCCGAATTCGAAGCGCCGATGATCGTCCGCAAAAAGGACGGGGCTTACCTGTACGCGACGACCGATCTGGCGACGCTGGAGTATCGGATGCGCGAGTGGTCTCCCGACGAGATCTTGATCGTCACCGACCATCGCCAGGCAGAGCACTTTGAAAAGGTCTTCATCGTCGGACGCAAGCTCGGCTGCGGCGACGTGCAACTGAAGCATCTCCCCTTCGGCACCGTGTTGGATGAATCGGGCAAGCCGTTCAAGACCCGATCGGGATCGACCGTCGGGCTGGAAGCTCTCTTGGACGACGCCGTCGACGCTGCCTTTGCCGCGGTCTGCGATCCCGATCGCGTGGCGAAGATCGATCCGCCGCTGTCGGACGATGAGAAGCAGACGATCTCGCGAGTCGTGGGGCATGGAGCGATCAAATACGCCGATCTGGCTCACAACCGAACCAGCGACTACAAGTTCAGTCTCGAAAAAATGGTCTCCTTGGACGGCAACACGTCGGCCTACATTCAATACTCCTACGCGCGGATGCAGAGTATCCTCAGCCGCGCCGAATCGAGCGAACAGCAAGTGATCGACGGTGATTCGGCGATCCTGATCGGTGCCCCCGCCGAACGAGCGTTGGTGATCCGGTTGCTGCAATTCGGTGAAGCGATCGACCAGTCGTTGGAAGATTATCGCCCCAACGTAATCGTCGACTACCTGTACGATGTCGCCAAAGCCTATTCGAGCTTCTACGAACAATGCCCCGTTCTGAAAGCGGACGACGACGCGACGCTGCACAGCCGATTGGCGATCGTCACCGCCACGGCGAGGATCCTGCGCCAAGGACTGAAGTTGTTAGGGATCGATGTCGTGCCGCGAATGTAGCGGTCTGTTGAAGCCACGAAAAAGCCGCGTTTGAAATCGGAGGATTCCGTTTCCTACGCGGCTTTTGTTTTTCGCAGGCGATGTTTGGCGAGCGTCTACAGTTCGTATTGGTATCCGAAAATAGCGTTGAAACCAGCTCCATCGACGCCGCTGCCGAGCACTCGATAGTACTTGTTGGTGATGTTTTCCAAGCCGATCGACACGAGGTGCTGGTTGGCGTCCCCAAACCGCTGCCCGGTCCGGATGTTTAACGTCGCATAGCCTGGCGTGCCGCCCGGGATGAACCGGACGTCGCCGAGGTTCGCGTCGTTGTAGCGATCCGCTCGATCGACCATCCAAGTGTAGATGTCGAAATAGCAGCCTTGTTTCGGCTCATCGAATCGCAGCCCCACGATCCCCTGGATCGGCGGGATCCGCGAGATCGGTTCGTTGCTGCTGGTCAGCTGGCCGTAGGTGTAGGCGAAGTTGCCGTAGAGGGCCAGGTTGCGGTGCAGCATGTATTCGCCCGTCAGTTCGGTACCGTTGAGGTACGCGGTTTGATTGGTCAGGAAGTCGACGCCGCCAATCGTTTCGCGAGACAGAAAGCTGTCGAAGTCGGTCCAGAACTCGACCACCTGCATCCGCAGCCGATCGTAATTGAACTTGAATCCGACTTCATAGGTCAGGCTGTGCTCGGGCTGCACCGCCAGGTTGCCGACCAGCGGCACCGAGACGTTGTTCTGCAGCGAGTCCTTGTTGGCGGTCAGGTCATCGATCGTCGGGGCGCGGAAGCCTTCATAGACGCCGCCGATCAAACGCCACTCGTCGGTCAAGCGATAGCTGAGGCCGACGCTGCCGATCCAGTCTTGATAGGAGCGTTCAAAGTAGGTTGGCCCGAGGGTTGTGAAGTTGGGCGTCCCCGAGACGTTGATGTTTTCGTAGCGGACGCTCGAGGTCGCGTCGAGCCGTTCGGTCAACGGAACGTGCCACGACAGATAGACTCCCACGCGGTCGGCTTTGGAATCGTCGGGGTATTGCGGATCGATAGGCGTTGGCGTCGCGCCGCCGGTGGTCGGATTGTCGATCCGCACGCGTTGAGCGTCGATCGATTCGTCGTAGTAATCCGCTCCATAGGTCAGCGTTCCAAAGTCGCCGATGTCTTTGACGATCGACATCACGCTGCCCCAGCCGAGGTCGTCGAACTCACCGATCTCGCGACGCGTTGGGACCGAGGTCGGATCGTTGTCGGCGTATCGGTCGACGACGGTCGCCTCTTTCGTTCGCGAACCGGACATGGTGAAGGAGTAGGCGTCGGCGAAGAACAGGTCGTCTTCGACGATACCTTCCAGGCGAGCGTAGATCAGGTCGCGTTGCTGAGGGTCGAAGACGGTGGGTCGCTGAGTCGGGATGTTTCCGTTGGAGGGCGGCCCGAGCACAAACGGCAAAAAGCGGTCGCTGCGTTTGAGGTCGTTCTGTTCGAAGTGCTGCAGGGCGACGGTTAACATGTGATCGCGGTGGATCATCCGTTGCAGCTTGATATCGCCGGCGTATTGTGTGTAGTCGGTCGCGGCTTGGCGGCCCATGTCGCCACCGATGTCGAGGTTGCCGACGTCATAATACGACACGCCGCCGGTGACGCCGGTCGCGCCATACCATCCGCTGAACGCAGTCCGCGTGTACGAAGAGGCTTCGGCAGTGCTGTAGAACTGAGTGAACTGAGGGCTCAGGTAGTCGCCGCGCATCGGATCGGCCGATCGCGTGACGACGTTGATCACGCCGCCGATCGCATCGCTTCCCCAGATCGCCGATTCCGCACCGCGGATGACTTCGATCCGCTCGATCGTTCCCGGATCGATCGTGCCGGTGTATTGGTTGGGCCCGGGACGCAAGATGCTGGTGTTCATCCGGATGCCATCGATCAGCACCAGGATCTGTTGGCCGGTCAGGCCGCGGATGAAGGGAGACAGTTGCCCGTTGCCGGTCTGTTGCAACAACACGCCGACCTCGTTTTGCAACGCCCGGTACATCGACGATGCCTGCCGTCGCTCGAGATCCTGGCGATCGACGATCGTCCCCAGCTGTGGCGCATCCCAAATACTCGACTCGCTCCGCAGGACGCTGTTGAGTCCGGTCGGATCGCTGGCGGTTCCGCCAAACGTCTGCTGACTCAACGACGGGAACCCGCCGCTGGTCCACGGATTGGTTGTCGCGCTCGCAGGCTGGTTGGCGCTGTTGTTTGGCGGCGCGGGATCCGAGGGAAACGGAGCTGTCAGATCGCCCAACGGTGACTGCTCCGCTGGCGGAAAGTCGAAGTCAACCGCTGGCGAATCGAGCAGACTCGAACCTTCGGATGGCGTCGCGGGCGTGTCGACTGCCGGTTCGGGAGCTTCCACGACGGGAGGTCGAATCTCGATCCCAGGCAGCGTCGGCTGAGCATCCTCCTGCATCAGTGCAGCTAATCTTACGACCGGCTGAATCGGCTGGTCGGCGTACAAATTCAACCCCACTGTTGGAACGGCAGCGAGGGCGAACGCAAATAACTTTCTCATCGAATTGTCCTTCAAGCCGGAACGATGGGCGTGCCGTGGCGACCGAGCTAGACGTGCCTAATCGTTCCGAGTGCTACATCGAGGACTATCGGTCCCCCCGGTCCAGCCGCTTCGATCTTCACAACCGGACCGTCAAACTCAACCCAAGAGGAGCAAAAGGCTGCCATTGCGGCGAGTTTCGCGACGGAAAATCCATCTCGTAGGGTGGCGAATCCGCCATCTGCCCGATCGCAGGTAAGCGGCGACCGCGACAGATCTGGGCGGCGGCGCAGCGTTCTGCGGCTTATCCCGCTAAATCCTGGCCAGTGCAGCGTCTGGCATAGCGTGTGCATAGAAAAGGGTTGGCTGCCTCGCGAGGGACTCAGGATCCCGTGCCGCCGTCCCCGTGCCGCTCTCTCTTTGCCCTTCACCCGCATCGCCACCGAATGCCCGACGACAATGAACGCTTCCCGCCAGATGATCCCGCCGAGAAACCGCTTGGGGAATCCGATGACCGACCGCGGATCGTTTCATCGAGCGATTTGTTGTGCGGTCGGCGGGAGGTCTGGATTCAACATGGCGATGCGGTCTACCGGCTTCGGGTAACTTCGGCCGGCAAGTTATACTTGACCAAATAGAACGAGCTTTCCCCAGTGGCGTGAACCGATTTTGAACCTCTATTTCCGCTCGACCAGCTTTGCCTTCGCCGTCCATGCGTCGGCGCTGGTGGCGATGTGCGCGGTGCCGTTGGCGGTCAGCGAGCGGTTTACGTCATCGGGGCAGCGGAATGTGATCTCGATTCAATTGAGTATCGCTCAGCCCGCGGCGGTCGAATCGGTGGCGATGACGATCGAACCGACGCCTCCGTTGCCGCGCGAGGATCCGATCGAATTTCAAACCGATCGCCCTGCGCCGTTGCTGCACCGCCCACCGGTCCCACCGACGCCTCCGGAAGTGACACCGCAAACGATGCCCGTGGTGCGCCGCGCGGTTGCCAGCCGCATGCTTCCTCCAACGGCCACCACCATTCCGATCCAACAGCAGACGGGACTGTCGGAGAAAGAACCGGCCAGTTTCACCGCAAACGAACCGCCGCAATACCCGAGCCAAGCTGTCCGGGACCGTCTGCAGGGGACGGTCTTGTTGCGACTGTTCGTCGATTCGACGGGGCGCGTGGAAGATGTGGAGGTTGTCGAGTCGAGCGGTCACGCAACGCTCGACGATGCGGCGATGGAGGCTGTCAAAAGGTGGACCGGCCAGCCAGCGCGGCGCTACGGCCGTCCGGTCGCCAGCGAAGAAGTCCTGCCGATCCGTTTCCGTTTGTAAGGAACGGCTGTTGAAAAATGCTTCTCGAGGACCGGTGGGTCCCGTTGTTTGTGCGTTGTGCATCGTGCGATAGGACGCGATCGAGTGCTTTCTCATCGAGGCGGAAAGACGCAGTGGTTGTCTTTTTTCGTTTAACCGCAATACCTTTCAACGAAGGAGCCTCGGACCGTCGAAAGAATTGGCGGCGGGACGTAGTGGACGAGGTTACGAGTCCCAGCGATTGGGTCTGATGCAAAAGGACTCGTAACCTCGTCCACGACGCTTCTCTGAACGGTATTGCGTTTAACCGCGTGCCCATCGGTCCGCGTACCCTTCAAAGACGCGGGGCGACGCCTGCGGTTAAACGCAATACCGTTCAACGAAGGAGCCTCGGACCGTCGCAAGAATTAGCGGCGGGATGTAGTGGACGAGGTTACGAGTCCCAGCGATTTGGTCTGATGCATGCAAAAGGACTCGCAGCCTCGTCCACCACGCTTCGTTGAACGGTATTGTGGGGGTAAACAAAAATGAATGGACTCTCCACCAGCGGCTTAGCAGCTTGGGGGCGAGCCACTACAATTCGGGGAAAGGCAGCTTGCGTGGATCGATCTGTGTTCGAATCCGCGGAATCATTGCTGCCGGAACTTGGCAATTGAAATAAAGAGACTTGTGTGGACTTTCCGGTAATCGTGACAGCAATCTTTGGAGCTTTTGTCGTCTTTGGAGGCGTCATGGGCTATGTCAAAGCTCAAAGCAAGGCTTCTTTAATCGCAGGCAGCATCACCGGCGGACTCCTTCTAATCTCGGCGTTTCTGATCGCCAAAGGCATCACCGCGGGAGCGATTCTAGGGATCGTTGTTTCGCTGCTGTTGATCGGCCAGTTTGGTCCCTCGTTGCGGAAGAAGTTGAAGGTTATGCCCAACCTGCTCGTGGTCGTCCTCGGCTTAATCACCGTCGGCACGCTCGTTTTCAGTCTTCTCAAATAGGTTCGGGGAATCGGGGCCCGACGAGGGCCAGGGCTAAAATACTGTCACTTCTACGCAAGTCGCAGACAACGGCGAAAGGGACAGGAACATTCCTCACAGGCCTGGCGCGGGCCGAAGGTCCAGCAATTTGCATAGCCCAGCCTGCAGGGCTGGGTATCAGCCGACGGCGCCCGGTTTCATTTCACAATGGGCGAAGGGGCAACGCCCCGGGGTAGGTGGTGACAATCGACCGGGCCTACAGCCCAACCATGTCAATCATCGCCGCTAGAACCCAGGCCGATGGCCTGGGCTATGCAAATGGTCGAGCCTGCGGCCCGGACTCGGATGAATGCGATGGGCAACGGCGAAAGGGACAGGCACGTTCCTCACAAGCCTGGCGCGGGCCGAAGGTCCAGTAATTTGCATAGCTCAGCCTGCAGGGCTGGGTATCAGCCGACGACGCCCGGTTTCATTTCACAATGGGCGAAGGGGCAACGCCCCGGGGTAGGTGGTGACAATCGACCGGGCCTACAGCCCAACCATGTCAATCATCGCCACTAGAACCCAGGCCGATGGCCTGGGCTATGCAAATGGCCGAGCCTGCGGCCCGGACTCGGATGAATGCGATGGGCAACGGCGAAAGGGACAGGAACATTCCTCACAGGCCTGGCGCGGGCCGAAGGTCCAGCAATTTGCATAGCCCAGCCTGCAGGGCTGGGTATCAGTCTGCCAGGGCTGTATGAGGTATCAGCCGCCACGCGTTGCCTGCCCTAGGACGTAGGGCGTCGTTGGTTCCGTGCGTCCATTAAAAAGCCTCCGCGCCTCTTGGGCGTTCTTCATGGCTGGCACCGATCGGAGAATCCGACGCCGTTTCTGGTATGATTGGTTTCATGGCATTTCCTGAAACGAACCGCTTAAACTCGGGTAAACGGACCATGCGACCAACAGCCGCCTTACTGGTTCCTCTCCTACTGTTCGCCACCGCTGCGTTGGCACAACATCCGCAGCTCCCAGTCGGCCCGAATGCGGACCTCGGTGGCGTTCGTCTTATGCCAGCTGGCGACGAGTGGAATCGCGATGTGTCAAAAGACCCGGTCGATCCACGAAGCGACGCCATCATTGCCAGAATCGGTGCTCAGACCAGGCTGCATGAAGACTTCGGCCTGATCTGGAAGGGGGCGCCGGGCGGCATCCCGTATTACGTGGTCGGCGGTGACCAGCCCAAGGTGCCCGTGACGTTTCGCTATGCGGGCGAAAGCGATCCAGGTCCCTATCCCATTCCGCCAGATGCTCCTATCGAGGGCGGTCCGCAAGGCGATGGCGACCGGCATGTGATTATCCTGGACAAAGATAACTGGCGTCTCTACGAGTTGTTTCATGCGTTCCCGATCGAGGGCGGCAAGTCGTGGAAAGCTGCCAGTGGTGCGGTCTTTGATCTGAAAGATCCGAAGCCGCGGCCGGCAGGCTGGACCAGCGCCGATGCTGCCGGATTGCCGATCCTGCCTGGTCTGGCTCGCTACGATGAACTCTGTGTGACAAAAAAGTTGACGCACGCGTTGCGGTTCACTGTGAAGAAGTCTCGCCGCGCCTACGTTTTCCCCGCCTCACATTTCGCGAGCAAAGAGAACGATCCCGATCTGCCCCCGATGGGCATGAGAGTGCGATTGAAAGCTGATTTTGACACTTCCAAATTCAGCGGCCCGGCGCGAGTGCTGCTCGAAGGATTAAAAACGTACGGTATGATCCTGGCCGACAACGGTGGCGACTGGTTTGTCAGTGGCGCTCCCGACGATCGCTGGGTGCATGATGAACTGACTCCGATCCGGCAAGTCAGAGGGAGCGACTTCGAAGTCGTGAAAATGGGGCCGATGACGACGCGATAGAGTGCTCCGGTGAAAAGCACTGCCCTCCATTTTTCTTGTCTATCTCAACGCCCGTGCACTCCATGCCCCGCCTGCTCAGATCAAAACAAATCGCCAGCACCACAGGCCGGAGGCCGACATACGAACTGCCGGCCGCGTAAGCCGCCGGTTGCTTGTGTGCGAACAATCCAAGAGGCCGGAGGCCGACACACATTCATCGCCCCCATGTGCCGGCCTTCGAAGCGGACAGAAAACCTCGGGTTGGATCGGCACCAGATTTTAGAACTCGCTTTTCTGTCCGGCTCTAAGCTCAAATAGTTGCCTGCCTTGGGACGGAAGGTCTTGTTGTTTCCATCCGCCCTTCGGAGCACGATAGAATAGGGCCGTTCGGCGAGCCGTGTTGCGCCCGCCATGAGCGAGGCAAACGGCAACCGGGAGTGTCCGACGTGAACCAGCACCGTACATTGAGGATCCAGGACCGGCGAGCGTTTCTTCGCGGGTCGGCTTGGGGTGCCGCGACGGCAGTGGCTGGTATGGGGCTGCCCCGTTTAGGTTTGGCCGAGACGCCTGAGCTCACCGCGCCTGCTCCGCTGCCGACCCGGCCGGCAGGCGTCCAGGTGCTGATGCCGCGAGATCGCGTGCCGCTGTCGTTCATCATCGATGATTCGACCTGCTTGGTGAACATGGGACACTTTTGCACTCCGCAGTTCGCCACCGCGATGCCAAACCGCGCCGAGTATCAAAAGCCGTGGAGATCATGGCCGCGCGAGATCCCCGATAGCTTTGTCCGCCAGTTTGGAGAATGGTGCGCCGACCAGGGCGTCAAAGGCAAATACAGCATCGTCCCCAATCCCGCCTGCGTCGGCTGGCTCGATCGGGAATTGCCCGGTTGGTCGCGAGCCGATTTGCAGTCCAGCTTAAAACTTGTCCGCGAATTGATGCTCCCCAACTGGGACATTCATCCCGAGATGATCACGCACACGCGGGTGATCGATCTGAAGACCGGCCGACCGATGCAGCAGATCAGCCCGGCAACGATGGAGAATTCGTATCCTCAGGAAAAGAAGAGCGTCGACGAATTGGCCGCCTATCTCGCTTATGCACTTCGCATCGTGAAGAACTGTGATCTCCCCTGCGAAGGAATCACCACACCCGGTGGCTTTGGTAATTCGATGAAATCCGAATTGCCGATCGCGGTCGACCAGGCGGTTCGCGACGTCTACGGCGTCGATCTGCCACACTATTTCAAATACGTCATCTCGGGGGACGAGAGTACGGAGCCGAAGCTCGAACATTTGCGCGGCGTGGGGACCGACGACGTCCGGTTAACCGTCAACGTTCCGGCGGGAACGGGGGATTGGTTTGGCGGTTGGCAAGGCGATTCGCTCTCCGACCCCGACCGCTATTGCAACGCCGCGGCGACCAGCGGCCGAATGGTCGAACTGATCCAGCGTCGGCAACCGGCGGTCATGATCTGTCATTGGCCGGGGATGTACAGCAATGGCAGTGAAGAAGGATTCAATTCTTTCAAACGAGTGGTTCAATCGTTGGCGTCGCGATTCGCCGACGACACGATCTGGATGAAGCTCAGCGAAATCGCCCGTTATTGGGCCGCGAAACAACTGACCGAGATCCGCCGCGAGGGGAATCGCCTAACGCTCACGGCCCCCTTTGCTGCACAGCGCTACACGCTGCAAATCGACGGCGCCGCGGGACCGGTGAGTCTCCAGCAGGGAAACGATCACACACTACTGCGCCAGGCGTCCGACAGATCGACATTGGACGCAGGAACATGGATCGCCAACGATCAAAACCTCGTCGCCTGTTTCGACTTGCCCAAGGGAACAAGCGAACTTGTGCTAGGAGCGAGTTCGTAGGACTTGAAATACTCAATCTCTCTCTCGTTCACTGAGCTGGATTACAGGCTGTTGATAAAAGACAAGGTGAACAAAATCCCAACGTTGATACCGCAGGCCAACAACGATGTGCAAAATTATCGTCGCAATACCAAGGGAATGCTATACCGTGCTCGATTCGGCCACCGGTACTTGGCGATCCGATATAGTCAAGCCCTGGCCGACGAAACCGGAGAATCCGGCGTCAGCCATGGGGGCATCGACGGGCTGATCCCGAAGGGGCATTTGAGTCCGGGAACCTTTCCTTCACCAAAAACGCAACCTGATACGTTTGCCCGTTCGTTTGGGCGCTCCCTGTGAGCCATCACTAGGCCAACGACATACCAACCAATAGTATGATAGGTCGACTGAGTGCTCATCTTCTTGTAAAACATTCACTGTTGGCGAACGAGGCCTGCTGGGAAATCACTCGCAAAATGCTATTTAGAATGAGTAATCCATAAAAAGGCTCGGTCGCACTTATTACGCTCGAGTTACCGACTCTCCGAAAACGCTCTACTTTCAATGACACGACTAAGCGATCCTAAGTACATAACAACCTTAGTTCGCGCAGATGACTGCCTCCGCTTTATTGATGCGAGACATCCTGGCCCAAAAGAGGCTGCAATTCAGATCGCCGCAAGGTTTGCGGATCGCTCGTATGTGCCGCAGCCTGTCGAGGCAACTATCAATCGAGGTAAATCAACGCTTCGCGTGACGTCGTATGCAGACGCACTTTTTTTGCGGCATTGTTGTCGCGTGCTAAGAAGCGGCGATATACATCACCCCCCATCTCGGCAAGTAATCTGTCGCCAGTTAAAATCGGTGCTGGAATCTGATGTTCCTCACTTTATTGTCAGGACGGATATTGCTAAGTGTTTTGGTTCTATGCCTGCTGAACAATCGCTGAACTTGCCTTCAGTCAGAAAAAAGTTAAAAGCTGTAGAATTCAAGTGGTGCAAGACATTATTGAGATGCAACGACGATCCCTTGCAACGGTTACATTATGGTTTGGCCATAAGCAGTGACTTAGCTGAACATTTTCTTGCAGATTTCGATCGCCAAGTTATCTGTCATCCTGGAGTTGTTTACTATAGCCGATTTGTTGATGACATCCTCATTGTCACAGCTGCTCGATCAGGCGAACATATATTGGAAAAAGTGGATTGCGCACTACCTACCGGACTATCGTTGAACCGAGGAAAGACGTCGCAATGTCACTGGAACGACGGAATTGCGAACAGGACAGAATTTGAATACCTGGGCTATTCGTTTATGCTGACGAAAAAAGTACAAGCCAAAAAACGAACCGCTATTGAGATCGGATTATCAGAGCGAAAGGAACTTCAAATCCGCCAACGCTTGGACCGTGTGTTTCTAGCATTCCAGGAAAGCAAAGATTTTCTACTGCTTCGTGATCGCCTTCGCTACCTTACCGGCGGGACTACGACTCACAGCAACTTCACACGTCGTCGCGTTCAAATTGGCCTCCGGTCTTCTCATCCTGAATTAACTAACTTAAAACGACTTAGCAGCTTGGATGGTTACCTACATCAATGGATTCGGACGATAAACTCAGATGGTACCGATGCCTCGCTTAAAACCGAACAGTTACGACTGCTCCGACGGATTTCTTTTTCGGCGAGCTATAAACTAAACATTCGACACCGTTTTAGCGGGAAACGGCTTTGGCTGGTACGGGATGTGTTTTAGGTATGCGAAACTATTTGAGAATTGACGCCAATGATCACCACAGAGTGCTATTGAGCGAGATATTGCCGCATGAAGTGCCACCGCGATTCTCGTTGCGCACCATTTACGAACGCATCCGCGATAATGCGGAGCACGAATTAGATAAGGCTGTTTGTCCAGGTCAAGCCAATAAGCCTCTTGAAACGATCCCATATGTTTACAAATTAGTGCGTGACAGAAAGAAGCCACGCCAAATCCACGTGATGCATCCGTTCCACTATCGGACCGTTGCGAAATTTCTTGAGACATTTGCAACCCAAGTAATTGTAAACTGTCGTAAGAGTGGCTGGTCACTGCGTGCACCATATGCCATCGCAAAACGGTTTAGGATAAACACTCCGCTTAGGCCAGGAAGCGATAGCGATAAAGAGCAATCGATAAACCCAACTCGCTACTTTGCGTATCGCCCGTTTCGATTGCTTTATTCGTTTTATGATTCTGAGGACTTTGGATCGCTTGAGTCGCGGTTTCGTTTCCAACGCATGCTAGATGTTCAGGCGTGCTTCGACAATATTTACACGCACGCAATTTCCTGGGCGATTCGTGGTAAGTCAAATGCCAAGAGACAAGATAGTCGAAACGCACGGCATACTTTTGACGCCCAGTTCGACAGACTGATGAGCAGCATGAACCATGGAGAGACTCACGGCATACTCGTTGGCCCGGAGCTTTCGAGAGTGTTTGCAGAACTGCTGCTGCAAACAGTGGATTCAGCAGCAGAAGTAAGGTTGCTTAAAACTTTTGTGCCAGGAACCCACTATGAGGTGCGTCGATATGTTGACGATATCTTCATTTTCTTTAATGACGAAGTCGTTGCCGATCAAGTCGAGGCGGCAATTCGAGAAGAACTGCGACGTGTAAAACTACTAATCAACGAGTCTAAGACGACTCAGGTAGAGTCACCATTCATGTCTGACGCGAGCGCCCTCAAGCACAAAATCAGCGATTCGATGGATCGTTATGAGAGTCAAGTCAGGTCGTACAAAGAACGGAAGTCGCATCCGCATGGCGGTATTGGGCTTCGAATGCTTAAAGAGTTTAAACGTATTGTTTCGGAATCAAATTGCACTTACGAAAGTTGCGTTAGCTACGCATTGACAATTTTGCAGAAGAAGTTTGAGCGATCGGGGCCGAATTTATCCCAGCTCTACGTTGAAAGTGGAATCGTCTTATTTGCGAGCCGGCTTCTTGAACTTGACTTTAGATACCAGACGGCTGTGCGATTCTCGCTCTTTTATGAGATCGGACGAGAGAAGTTAAGTCGTAATGACGACGGAGTGTCACGGGTGCATCGACTTGACGAGGAGATGGTTAATCAAATCACTAAAATTGGTGCGAACGCGATTTCACGTGAGTTGGTGCCTGTGCTTCCGCTGCTTGTTGTGCTTATACCACTTGCATCTCGTGACTTGTTGCACGAGACGCATCCGGACTTACTACATTCGATATGGCTATCGGCAACAAAATGCATGCTGGATGATGAGGTTGACTATTTCACCGTTCTTGGGCTGCTTTTCGTTGCCTCAGATCGTGCTCAATACAGCGCGATCAGGAATGCAATCATGTCGAAAATTAGAGTTTTTTTGGATCGCATGCCGGACAACTGCAAGCGAGCAGATGCGTTGATGCTTGCGTCGGACCTCGCTTGCTGCCCATTTCTTTCTGTGGAGGAACGAAAGATCATGATCGATACAGTCAGCCGATTTTCCGGGATGAAGTTAAATCGCAACCAAGTTTTCAAATCAGTCAAAGGTTCGTCTATGTTTTTTGACTGGGATAGTAGCACGTCGACACTGACTTACCTTCTTGAAAAACAGACGCCGATTGGCTACGCTTAAGCATCCGAGGCAGGAACTCCTATGCAAAGCTACACTTGTTGTAACTTTGTTTGCGGCTTCTCAGCTAAGGCGTACATAGTATTGTATTATGTGCGTTTTTTTTGTAGCGACGGGGGAAAACACCGCAAGTGCCGTACCCCGCTCCGTTTACGGAGCACACACACTTTCCGCTCGGTGGCACGTTCCGTTTCGACGGTTCGTGCCCTTTTTTTTGGAGACTTGGAAAAATTGGGGCGGACTCGTTTCGGTGGTATGTATAACTCAGCTTGCGAGCGGGTGATGGCATTCGCGTGATTTGCGTGATTCGCGGGCAGGACGTGTGAGGTACATTGGTGCCGCCTCGCCGGAGCTATTGATGGCCTTGGGGCGGACTCACGCCACGGCGTACGCGCTGTCATCCCTGCCGGGACTTGGGCACAACGGCTGGACTGATTCTGTCGTCGCTTTGCGACTTTGGTTTGTATCGTCGATGCTGTCACCTGGGACTTGCGTCCCAGGCTCTATCATGCCATGGCTACGCCATTGCGCGCGGGGTTGCCGTTGTGCGGATTGCGTGCTGGTTGGCCAGTGTGCGGATCGGCGTACTGAATGTCCTGTGTGCGGATCGGCTGAAGCCTCGACGCCAGCTCAGGTCACCGACTGCCGGATGGGGTGCCGAGGGAATCCGGAGGGCGGTTGTTGGTTTTGCCACAGAGTTCATCGAGTCCACAGAGGGTTGAGGTGGTTGATCGATTTCCTCTGTGGACTTGGGATGCCCCAGTTTTCTGCACCAGGCGTTATGAAAGATTGGGTTAGGAAACAGGGGTGGGTGATTCGCAGTGCTGCTGGAGTGAGGCCGTAGGCCGAACGGAAGCAGCACTGCGATGCGCGAACTCTGATGGGGTTAGATAGCCAAGCGAACTGTGCGGGCGCTGGGTGTTGAAGTCCTCCCGCCAAGCTCGTGCTTTCATCCGTGTGTCGTCTTCATTGATCAAATCCGTTTGATGCAGATACTCGTCACGAAGCCGGCTGTTGAAACTCTCGCAGACACCGTTCTGCCATGGCGAGCCAGGTTCGATGTAAAGGATCTCAACGCCAATCTTTGCCAGCCATTGCTTGATCGCTGTCGAGATGAACTCGGGGCCGTTATCGCAACGAAGTCGTTTCGGAACGCCGTGCATTGCAAACAGCTCAGCCAGCGTGTCGATCGCATCTTCGCTCGTGATACTGCGGCCGACCTTGATCGTCAGGCATTGCCGCGTGTACTCATCGACGATGTTCAAGAAGCGAATCGTTCGTCCATCAAGTGTCGACGATTGCACGAAATCCCAGCTCCAAACATCGTGAACAAAACCTGCCGCTTGAACGTCGCATGCATTGCCTCGGACGCCAGTAGCACGCTTTTTGCGACGCTTTTGTGGCACCTTCAGCCCCGATGCTCTCCAAAGCCGATACATTTTTTTCCTGTTAATAGTCTCACCGTCGCGGCGAAGAAGTTGGCAGATACGTCGATACCCCCAGCGAGGACGCTCGCGAACAAAGTGAAGAATTCGCTTCGTCAGTCGCTCGTCTTCGTCTTTGGGTTTCCCCTCAAATCGCTGGCTCGATCGCGGTTGGTCGAGCACGCGGCAGGCACGTCGTTGCGACACAGCGAACTTCTGTTGAAGCTCTGCTACTGCCGCGCGTCGCGATCGAGGGGTCGTCAGTTTCCCTTGGTGATTTCCTTCAGCATCGAAATATCCAAAGCTTGGTCGGCCACAATCTTCTTGAGTCGGTTGTTCTCCTCCTCAAGTGCCCTAAGACGCTTGGCCTCTTCGCTCTTCATGCCGCCATACTGGCTCCGCCAGCGGCTCAGCGTGGCCTCGCTAACTTCCAGTGCTTGGAGAACCTCACCCACGCTCTTGTCGGCGGCAAGCATGGCATCCGCGTCACGCAGCTTCTTGATGATCTGTTCGGGTGAATGTCGTCGTCGTTTCTTGCTCATGGAAAATCCTTTGCCGGAATTGGCTCTAGACTTTCATAACACCTGGATCAGGTTTTGGGGAGCATTCCAGACTCAGTGACCTCGGTGGCTAAAGCTTTTGCCCTTTTAAACCTGGAAAATTGGGACGGCTTCGCTTCGCTTGTTTGTATAACGCAGCTTGCGAGTGGGTGATGGCATTCGCGTGATTTGCCTGATTCGCGGGCAGGACGGCCGAGGTACATTGCTGTCGCCCGGCCGTGGCTTTTGATGGGCTTGGGCGTGGATGGTCCCATGGTTCACGCCACGGGGTGCGTGCTGTGATCCCTGACTGGACTTGGACGCGACGACTGGACTAGTTATGTCGTCGCTTTGCGACTTTGGTTTGTATCGTCGGTGCTGTCACCTGGGACTTGCGTCCCAGGCTCTATGCTGCCATGGCTTCGCCATTGTGCGTGCTGGGTTTCCGTTGTGCGGATTGTGTGCTGGTTCGCCGATGTGCGGTTAGGCGTACTGAATGGCCAGTGTGCGGATCGGCTGAAGCCTAGACGCCAGCTCGGGACACCGACTGCCGGATGGGGTGCCGAGGGAATCCGGAGGGCGGTTGTTGGTTTTGCCACAGAGTTCACCGAGTCCACAGAGGGTTGAGGTGGTTGATCGATTTCCTCTGTGGACTCAGTGACCTCGGTGGCTAAAGCTTTTGACGGTTTGAAGTTGGAGAATTGGGGCGGACTGGTTTGCTGGCTTTTATAACGCAGCTTGCGGGTGGATGGTAGCGTTTGAGTGATTCGCGGGCAGGACGGCTGAGGTATATTGCTGTCGCCTCGCTGGAGCTTTTGATGGGCTTCGGGGTTATGGTGAAACGCTTATGTGCCCTAGCTTATCCAGTCGACGGGAAGGTAATCAGTTGCAGTTGAGGTAGATAATTGAAGTCCCGAGCATTGTGGGTCACAAGGGGCAGATTCAAATAGACGGCTGTTGCAGCAACCCAGCCGTCGGCAGTTCGCAGCACTCGCCCGCGAGTTTTCGCCTCCCAGCACAATTCGGCCCAGATCTGGCACATTGGCTCGGTTTGGTCGAAGCGAACATAGTGCCGATTCATGTACTCAGATAACTGCTGACATTTCCTTGGTCCCCACTGGCGATTCAGGGCACCAAAAGCCAGCTCAGCGATCGTCATAAACGAGACGATCAGTCGGGAGCCTACCAGAGCCGGTCCGTAGTGATGGACAAAGTTGTCGGACTGACGGAAGCCTAAAGAAACGACGTCGGTGTCGACAACAAGAGCTGACATTATCGCGTCCGTGCTCCGTCGTCTTGGTGCCCTTCTCGAATTGCCTGAATGAAGTCGTCGACCGATTCATCGGCAGGCCAAAAGCTCGCTTCGAGTTGTCGGAAGTCCTTCAAAGGCGGCACGCCTTGCTTCCTCGCTAATTCGTCAATATCAGTTGCCTTGGACGTCTGGCGCTTTAGGCGAGGCGGTGTCTCTGTCGACGGCTGCCGCGCTTCACTAGCACGCTCTTTTGCAAAAGTCGCCAGTGCATGACGCAACGCATCCTGGGGCGTCGCAAACGCACCGCTTGCGACAGCGTCGTTAAGAACGCCTTCATATTCGCTAGGGATTTCGAGTGCCATCGCTTCGCTCCAACGTCGGGCTTTCGTAAAGTTTGTTCTTCAATCGTGGCACGCGGCGGGCGGAAAGTCAATCATTCCTGAAGACGCTGGCCTAATCCGGGGCAACTCAGGAAAAGATGCGGATTCGTTTCGCAGGTTTGTACAACGTACTTGTGAGCGGATGATGGCATTCGCGTGGTTCGCGGGCGGGACATGTGAGGTACATTGCTGTCGCCCGGCCGTGGCTTTTGATGGGCTTGGGCGTGGATGGTCCCATGGTTCACGCCACGGGGTGCGTGATGTGATCCCTGCCGGGACTTGGACGCGACGACTGGACTAATTATGTCGTCGCTTTGCGACTTTGGTTTGTATCGTCGGTGCTGTCACCTGGGACTTGCGTCCCAGGCTCTATACTGCCATGGCTTCGCCATTGTGCGGATTGCGTACTGGTACGCCAGTGCGCGGTTTGCGTGCTGGTTGGCCATTGTGCGGTTTGCGAGCATGTTGGCCAGTGCGCGGATCGGCTGAAGCCTAGACGCCAGCTTAAGTCACCGACTGCCGGATGTGGTTCCGAGGGAATCCGGAGGGCGGTTGTTGGTTTTGCCACAGAGTTCACCGAGTCCACAGAGGGTTGAGGTGGTTGATCGATTTCCTCGGTGGACTCGGTGGACTCGGTGGCTAAAGCTTTTGCCGGTTTGAACTCGGAAAAATCAGAAAGTGGTGCAGGACTCTTATGCGTTGGTTCGGGAATTACCGCGGTTCAGTGCGTGGTAGATCGCGTTTGCCTCGTCATCGTGTTGGGGGCTTGGTGTCTTTTAAGGATAGAAGGCCAGTGTGGCTCCGAGAAGATTTCGGACTTGCACTGCGGTGCGCGACTCGCCGGGGACGAAGCTAGGCGGCTCGCAGGCCGGTGAACAATCGATCCAGCTGTGATTGGCATTTCCCCCAATCATACCATTGGCCTTCCGCTTCTGCGGTTGCCGTGATCCACATGCCCTGCTCGGCACCATCAATGTTTACCGAAAGACGCACTTCCATCGCGCGGAGGTCCGGAGGAAGCGTTGCCCGGATGTGGCAGTGGTTATCGCCAAAGGTGACGCATGTGATCGAGTGCTCGATCGACGCCAGCGTCACTGCGAGATTCGCTAGCACTTCTCCAGGCGGTAGCGTCACGAACTCCCGGCGTTCTTTCCCCGTCTTGAAGCCAAGTTTCGCTGTGAGAGGTTGCGAGGCTTTGGCGATCGCAAGGCTTGAGATTCCCCCCATCATCGGCGAGGCCACAGCATCGATCAAGTCGAGTAGGAGTGAACTAGTGTCCCTGCCCGCGCCCGCTTTCGCCTGCGTCACGCGTTGATTGACTTCGGCGCTTTGGGTGATCCGCTCAAAGTCATAAGACTGACGCCAGTCAAACACCTCGGGCACCTCACCGAGTTGCACGCGAGTGCCACAGTTCGAGCAGAACTTCCCATTCACTTCGCATCCGCACTCACTGCAGTACATTCGACGTCTCCTTTAAGCAACGATGACTACCTTTGAGGTATCGGTAGAGAACGCTGTGGGGCCGCAATCAAACAATGCTATCGGCGAGACGTTTCTTTACCTTTTTTCGCGACAATTCCTAATACATTGCGTCCGCAAAAAGCAGTTTACCGGTTAGGAATGGTCGGTCTCATCACACCTCAATCCTGGCCCCGGCGGCAAGGAGATCCGAGCTATCTGCGCGTGGATAACGCTTGCGAGCATTGCCATCCAAAGCAATTTTTTCTGAATAGATCTAGGCCCCCTCATGCCCATTCGTTCTCTCTCGAAACAAGTTTGTGGGAGCAGAGAGCCTGATCCTAGACGCTGGCGTTTGGGCCAATTTCGGTCACCCCGCCTCGTTCCGGTGGCCAACGCCGGAGCTTTCTATGCCCACTTGCGAGAAGGGTCACCGCTCCTGTCTGTGGAATAGGCAAACCGCGATCCAGGCTTGATGCGACCGCCGCTCCGCAGCTAGATATCCAGCCGAACTACGGGAGTCGATATTGAATATCTGCCGTTGCATAACTCGCCGTTCTTTAACGGTTTGTGATACCATAATCCACTTGCAAAACGTCGCCTCGCAGAAACCGCGATGAGCGTATTCGCCGACGCCTGCGGCTACGGGTTAAACGTTTCAATCGACAACCGAACTATCACCATGAAAGCTACCTCACTGTTTCTGCTGTCGATGCTGTTGTTCTTTTTCAGTTCGCCTGCACAGGCCGCGGAGGCTCACCAACCGAACATCGTTTTCATCCTTGTGGATGATCTGGGTTGGTCCGACCTGCATTGCTACGGGCACCGTTATCACCACACTCCGCACCTTGATCGTCTGGCTGCTGAGGGGCTGCGGTTTACCGCTGGCTACTCCCCTGCCCCGATCTGTTCGGCCGCACGAGCCAGCATTCTGACGGGAAAGACGGTGGCTCGTTTGGGCTTTGAGTTTGTCACCAAAAACACTCCGGGGCGGCAGTCGCTCGATATCGATGTGCCGCTTTTGACGCCCGAACTGACGCTGAACCTGCCGACCGCGGAAGTCACGATCGCCGAGCGACTGGCGGCGGTTGGTTATCAAACAGCCTTCTTTGGCAAGTGGCACGTCAGTCAGCATTACCAGCGACGCTACCTCGCCTGGCACCCCGATTTCGGTCCGAAACAACAGGGATTTGCGGTCGCCGGCGAAGACTTTGGCGATCACCCTTATGCGTGGGACAAAAAACATCCTCCCTCACCCGCCCCCGGTGGCGTGCTCCCTCGGGATTCGATGATCCAGCGGACGGCCGATTTTATCCGAAGGCAAGCCGACGCCACCAAGCCCTACTTCTTGATGGCCTCATCCTTTTATGTGCATACTCCCGTGAAGACTCGCTGCCGTTGGCTGGTCGAAAAATACGAACGTCACCTGCCCCCCGACGCCAAGCATCGCAGACAACGGCTGGAATACGCGGCGTTTGTCGAGACGCTTGATCACCACGTGGGAACGATCTTGGATGCCATCGATCAGTCGGGACAGCGAGAAAACACGTTGGTGTTCTTTATGTCCGACAACGGTGGCCACCCCGAGTATTGTGCCAACGCGCCGCTGCGTGGATCGAAATGGAACCTGTATGAAGGCGGCATACGTATTCCCATGATTGCCAGGTGGCCGGGAAAGATTGACGCAGGCGTTACCAGTGATACGCCGGTGATTGGATACGACCTGTCGCCGACATTTGTCAGCCTCGCAGGCGGCGATGCAAGAGGCGTGGACGGTATCGATATGCAGCGGGTGCTGAGGGAGCCAAGTTGGAAGCCGAACCGCCATTTGCTCTGGCACTTTCCCTACTATCATCCTGAAAAAACATTTTCGAAGGCCATCGACAAGATTGGCGTCGATGATTTCACCACCAGCAAGACGCGACCTCAGTCCGCGCTGCGCAAAGGTAACTACAAGCTAATTCACTTCGCTGAAGACGATCGCGTGGAACTGTACGACGTCGAAGCGGATATCTCCGAAGCAAACGACCTCAGCCAGTCGCACGCGGAGATCGCTGCCCAGTTGCGAGAAACCCTGCAACAACAACTCGATGCGATGAACGCCCGCCGCGCTGTGGCGCGGGAATAGGAGAGCCGCCTCCTGACTGCGAAGCAGCTAAAGAGAATAGCCAGGGGGAAGGGATCCACGCGTCAGCGAGATATCACGCGACCTCTTTTCGTTTCCGCGTTAAAAATCACTTTTAGTGACGATACCACTGGGCAACAGTCGTTTCTGCTGCCGCTTGCGACTGCGATTTACTGCTATTTCAGCCGCCGGTATTTTGTTAAGTGAACGGCAATACCTAGCACTGCGCCAGCGGATACAAACGCTTGAACTGCGATCCAACGCCCCTCTGCGTCGACAAAAAACAGCGAGATGATGCTCGCCAACAACATCAAGAAGGCGATCGCTTTCAAAATCTGTCCGATCGATCGAACCGCCCATGCGCCCGCTGGTGGGACTGTCGCGTCGCCCCGTTCCGTGTCGGCAAGCTGCGCTGTTGAAACTTCTCCGATTGGGATTTTGCTTTGCTTGCACCACTGTCGAAACTTTTCGATATTTGAAAACCAGAGCGAAGTGAAATAGTAATCACCTTGTTCGGTGCGGAGAATGTAGCGCCTTGAGATTCGATCGGGCTCTGTCGGATGCGCCTCGAGCACTTCGTCGACACGGGAGATCTCCATTGCGGGAATCTCCCGCACATGAACCATCCACGGAGTCCATGGCAGCTTGCCATGTTTGGGGAGCTGCAGCCGAATGGACCCCGAATTCCGTCGCCCCTCAAGCTCGACTCGCAAACGAAACAAGGCGACTACGGCTACCAAGAGGAAGAGGCCCGGCACATAGGTCAATGACAGCATAAAGACCGTCGCATCAGGCCCTTGGGGATCACCATAGATGAGGAACGGAAATCCGAATAAGGACAGCGCTATGGCAACCAAAAGCAAACTGCTGCCCCAACGCTTCGGCAGTGTGACAATGGTTCTTTTGGATCGACGATTCACCGTTGCATCTTTTCAGCAAAAGGGGCAGGACTATTTTTCGAGTTTGTCGGGGTTCGCAGGCAGGTTCCGTGGGCGTCCTCGAGGACGTAAAGTCGATTCGAGGTCGAGCCGCCGGGCAAACGACTCACCCCATGTCTCTTCTCCGAATGGGTTGCCGCGACGAACGGCCCACCGCACTTCCTTGAACTCCTTTTCAGTCAGTGGCTCGTTCACACGAGCGACGTCGGAAAAGGGAGGCGGACTCGTTTTGCTGGCTTTTATAACGCAGCTTGCGAGTGGATGGTAGCGTTTGCGTGATTCGCGGCCAGGACGTTTGAGGTACCTTGCTCTCGCCCCGCCGGGGCTTTTGATGGGCTTGCGGCGGACTCACGCCACGGCCAACCTGCTGTCGTCCCTGCCGGGACTTGGACGCAACGGCTGGGCTAATTCTGTCGTCGCTTTGCGACTTTGGTTTGTATCCTCGGTACTGGCACCTGGGACTTGCGTCCCACGCTCTATGCTGCCATGGCTTCGCCATTGTGCGTGCTGGGTTGCCGTTGTGCGGATTGCGAGCTGGTTGGCCTGAGTGCGGATCGGCTGAAGCCTAGACGCCAGCTCAGGTCTTCGACTGCCGCATGGGGTTCCGGTGTTCAGTTGTTGTTTTTGCCACCGAGTTCACCGAGGGCACCGAGGTTTGGAGCGGATGAGGGATTTTCTCTGTGGACTCATTTACCTCGGTGGCTAAGGCTTTTGCCGGTTTGAACTTGGAAAAATCAGAAAGTGGGGCGGGCTCGTTTCGAAGGTTTGCCTAACGCAGCTTGCGAGCGGAGGATGGCATTCGCGTGATTTACGTTATTCGCGGGCAGGACGTTTGAGGTGCATCGCTGCCGCGCCACCGGGGCTTTTGATGGGCTTGCGGCGTGGACGGTCCAGTGGCTCACGCCATGGGGTACGTGCTGTGATCCCTGCCGGGGCTTGGACGCGACGGTTGGACTAATTCTGTCGTCGCTTCGCGACTTTGGTTTGTATCGTCAATGCTGTCACCTGGGACTTGCGTCCCAGGCTCTATGCTGCCATGGCTTCGCCATTGTGGATGGTCCAGTGGCTCGCGCTGTGTGCTACGTGCTGTCGTCCCTGCCGGGATTGGTGCGCAATGGCTGCAGTCGTATCCGATCGTCTTGACGACATCCGCTACGTTATGCGTCGCCAACCGATTCCGGGTATTGCCAAGCCAGGTGAGTGCGTGGGCTGCCACACCGACTGTGTCAGCACGGGTAGCACGCGATTTGTTGCAGAGCGATTCGCTACCGAGTTGCCGACTGAGTGAGACCTTCGGCTAGCTGCGGTTGGGGGGCCGAGTTTTCAGCTGGTTCGTCCAGATGCAGTTGCAGGATGCGAAGCACTTCCTCAACCGTATCGGGATGGCTTTGCAATCGCCGATGGGTTGTCGCCACAATCCGCTCACTATCCGCACCGTGGTGCCGAGCACTCACGACCGGAACGACGCCATCGGCGGGCCCACCGATCAGCATTTTGTGGCCGTTACCGATCACCGAATGCAGACGGATGTGAGGGGCAAGTGGTAATTGTCTCATCGCCTGCAGGGTTGGATCCTCCGGTTCCAGCATGTGAACACTTGTTGGAATATGTTTTGAATAGAACGGAGTGATCGCCTCGCGATTGCGAGCCAGGAACGCATCGTACTCGTCGGAGAAATCGTGGGAACGTGAGACGAGAAGTGAGGCGAATTGACCGATCCATTCATCCGCGATAGGCGAACCTCCATGCGGCGTGCCGATGAAAATGGCTCGCTCCACAAACGGCGATGGCTCAAAGAAGAACAGCTCCGAGAGGTACTCGTGCATCTGCGGGTCCGCCTGCAACGACTCGATCGGCCGCTTGGCAAACGACTTCCAAAGCGATGTTCCACTCGGGGCGACTTGCAGTTTCGTTAGCAAACCTCCCATGCTGTGGCCGATGATGACACTGCGATGGAGTGCGGGGTCGGCGGTCGTTTTCGTAAATGACGCGATCGCCTCGCTGCACTCGCGTCGCAAATCGGCAGCGGAACGAAGGAATGGACGGCCGGTTGGATAGCCGAACAACCAGATCTGGTAACGCGAATTGACCCAGTCGGCCGTGCGGAGTTCGTTGATCAATCCGATCCAAGTGAGTGGATCGGAAGCCAATCCATGGACAAAAACCAACGGGATCTTGCCCGGCTGGTAGGGCTCAAGCATGATCAACTGACCACTTCGGTGCAGTCGATCGGGATGCATGAAGCCTTCGTAATTGAGATGGGGCGTGTTGTTGTTTAACCAAGCAATGGGCGCCGAAAGGTCAGCCGCCAATGGAGTTTCACCTCCGTCGTCTTTCGCCAGCTCGGAGTGAACAAGCGGATTGAAAACCTCCAGGACTTGATTCGGCGGGGCTTCATCGGATTCGCGATCGCCATCGACCGGCAGGTTTCGAAGCATCGCAGTCGCCGCGAAGGGCAATTGCGGGATCATGAAGCGTTCTTGCTGATCCCGTTGCCGCAGCACCACCAGCGGAACTCCCCAACCCGAGCGCCGGTGTTGGTGGGTCAAATGCTCATCCTGATACTCATCGACCGGAATCCAGCAATTGAAATCCTCCGGTTTCCAGGCGAAACCGTCGTAAACGATCGGGATAGTCACATCGCCCTCTTCGGTGGTCAAGCGAATGCCATGGACCGGATCGATCTGTCCAAATTGTTGCGCCGACTCGATCAATCCACGCAGACTTTCGTGATACAGCTCCGCGGCGAGGTTGCGTTGCGCGTCATCGGCAAGGGAAGCGTGGTTTACCGTTTTCCACGCCAGGCGATTGGCGGCGAGATAATGAGCGGTGCAACGAGGGTCCAGATCCGCTCGCAGTTTCTCCGCTTGGGCGCACGCGGTTCGGCTCGCCTCGATCGGGTCACGCGAGCCGAGTTCGTCACTGGAGAGATCGGCTAGAGCGACAGCCTCGGAGCTGGATGCCACGTCTTCCAATGATCGCTCGGAAAGCCAGGAAGACCGGCAACCGAGCAGCAACAACAGACCGATCGCCCAAGCAGAAACAGGCGCAGGGACGCATCGACCTCGGTCATTAATCTTGTTGAGATCGTTTTGGGAATCGCCGGCCATGTCTTCCTTGCTCGATATTCTTTTTCATTGCAATCGATCCAACGATCGCCAGACCAATCGGGCGCCGAATGAAGCAGCGAGATCCGTGGAGGATGCAGAGTAGAGAAATACTGGAGGGAGGAAAAGACGAAACATGGGGGATGTCCCTACCGCTTCCATTTCCCACCGATGTGCGGTTCGGCTGAAGTATAGACGCCAGCTCACGTCCCCGATTGCCACATGAGGTGGTGCGGGGGCAGTCGTTTTTTTGCCACCGAGTTCACCGAGGACACAGAGGTTTGTTGCGGTTGATGGATTTCCTCTGTGGACTCAGTGACCTCGGTGGCTAAGGTTTCGCTTGTTTGCGTTCTAGTTCGCTGAAGCGCGGATCGGCTGAAGCCTAGACGCCAGCTCTCGTCACCGATTGCTGCATGGGGTGGCGGGGGCAGTTGTTCTTTTTGCCACCGAGTTCACCGAGGACACAGAGGGTTGTGGTGGTTGATGAATTTCCTCTGTGGACTCAGTGACCTCGGTGGCTAAGGTTTCGCTTGTTTACGTTCTAGTTCGCCGAGGCGCGGATCCGCTGAAGCCTAGACGCCAGCTCACGTCACCGATTGCCGCATGGGGTGGCGGGGGGGGGGGTTGCCACCGAGTTCACCGAGGACACAGAGGGTTGTCGCGGTTGATGGATTTCCTCTGTGGACTCAGTGACCTCGGTGGCTAAGGTTTCGCTTGTTTGCGTTCTAGTTCGCTGAAGCGCGGATCGGCTGAAGCCTCGACGCCAGCGCTCGTCCCCGATTGCCGCATGGGGTGCCGGGGGCAGTTGTTCTTTTTGCCACCGAGTTCACCAAGGACACAGAGGGTTTGGTGGTTGATGGATTTCCTCTGTGGACTCAGTGACCTCGGTGGCTATGGTTTCGCTTGATTGCGTTCTAGTTTTCCGAGGCGCGGATCGGCTGAAGCCTAGACGCCAGCTCTCGTCACCGATTGCTGCATGGGGTGGCGGGAGCAGTTGTTTTTTGCCACCGAGTTCACCAAGGACACAGAGGGTTTGGTGGTTGATGGATTTCCTCTGTGGACTCAGTGACCTCGGTGGCTAAGGTTTCGCTTGTTTACGTTCTAGTTTGCCGAGGCGCGGTTCGGCTGAAGCCTAGACGCCAGCCCTCGTCACCGATTGCCGCATGGGGTGGCGGGAGCAGTTGTTTTTTGCCACCGAGTTCACCAAGGACACAGAGGGTTGTCGTGGTTGATCGATTTCCTCTGTGGACTCGGTGACCTCGGTGGCAAAATCTTTTGCTGGTTTGACCTATTACGTTTGCGGGTCGTTGATGGAACGCGCGTCGGATCGATTGAACGAGACAGCACGTGTTGGCGGCGTAACGTCATCAATACGTTACCGACGCAAGAAAGGGACCTACCCCCATCGAAACAGGGAAATGCTTGGATCGACAACATGGATGCAGTTGTTGCATCGCGGAATCGGATTGTTTGGTTTCAACCGATGTGGTGTTTTGATGCGACCTGGTCCTGTGACTCCGTTGGCGTGATCCTCTAGCTACTATAAAAAGACGCAGCCCATGCGAACGGAGTTGCGGGGCAACATGGCGACTTGTGTCGAACCTCACTGGAAATCGGAACTTCGGGATCCCCATGACCAACTACTTTGCTTCGTTGTTTCGTCCGCTCGGCTTGGCTGCTCGTTTGGCCTTTGCTGGCGTTGTGATCTCGATCGCCACGGTTGCGGTAGCTGCCGATTGGACGGTGCCGCTGGCTGGGAACGCGTATCGCGCACCGGTCGCTCGCAGTGGGCGGCTCTTTTCGCCCGCCGGAGCACTTCGTGTCAGCGAGGGGGACGCAACCGATTCGGTCTATTTTCATGTCGACCGGCCGGGAGTGATCTCGCTTGCCCTGCGAGCTCGCGCCGTCGATGGCGACACAGCGATCGAAGCTCGCGTTGGCGATCATCGACTGACAACGAAGGTGCGCGGCGCGGAGGAGAACGCATATCCGCTGGGCGAGGTCTCACTTGCCGCCGCCGGGTACGTGCGCGTCGATCTACAGGCGAGTGGTGGAAAAGCGGAGGTCTCTCAATTGGTCGTCCAGTCGGACGTCGATGGGATGACACTCGATTACGTCAAGAACAACGAAGGGAAAATGTACTACTGGGGCCGCCGGGGTCCATCGGTCCATCTTCAATATGAAACTCCCGCGAAGATCGATCTGACCTATGCCTACAGCGAGATCACGGTCCCCGAAGGGCAGGACGCGTTGGGGGCCTATTACATGGCCAATGGTTTTGGCGAAGGTTATTTTGGCTTCCAGGTGAACAGCCCCAGCGAGCGGCGCGTGCTATTTTCGGTGTGGAGTCCTTTTCGGACTGACGATCCCAAAGAGATTCCCGAAGATCAACGTGTCGCGACGCTGGCGAAAGGGGAGGGCGTCACGGCCAAGGACTTTGGCAATGAAGGATCGGGGGGCCAAAGCTTCCTGAACTATCCATGGACTGCGGGGACGACCTATCGTTTCCTGACCGAAGTTAAACCGGACGGCGAGGGGAACACGATCTATACGTCCTGGTTTGGCGACAAAGCGGAGGGGACTTGGCGGTTGCTCGCTAGTTTTCGCAGACCCAAGACCGACCGTCACCTGACCGGCTTCCACAGCTTTCTGGAAAACTTCATCCCCGATTTTGGAGCCCTTCCGCGAACCGCCAACTACGGCAACCAATGGGTTTGCGACGTCGACGGCAACTGGCACGAAGTCACCCGCGCTCGGTTAACTGGCGACAACACCGCTCGCGGCCGACATCGGCTCGACTACGCCGGCGGCGCTGTCGGCGACCATTTCTTTATGAAACACTGCGGCTTCTTTTCGCCACACGTCGCGTTGGACCAAACGTTCCAACGCGAAACCGACGCGGGTTCGAAACCCGATATCGACTTCGACCGTTTGCCGCGCGGCTAGATCAGCCCCATCGACTGGATCGCATCGGCAACACGCATGAATCCCGAGATGTTGGCTCCCAGGGCGTAATTGCCGGGGGCTCCAAATTCGTCGGCGGTTTCCATGCAGCGATCGTGAATGTCTTTCATGATCTGAGCCAATTTGCGGTCGGTGTATTCGAACGACCACGCATCGCGCGACGCGTTTTGCTGCATCTCCAGTGCGCTGGTCGCAACGCCGCCGGCGTTGGCCGCTTTGCCCGGAGCGTAAGCGACCTTCGAATCCAACAACAATTCGATCCCTTGGGGAGTCGTCGGCATGTTCGCTCCTTCGGCGACGGCGATACAGCCGTTTTGGATCAGCGAAGCCGCATCTTTTCCGGTCAGTTCATTTTGCGTCGCACAGGGAAGGGCGACGTCGCATTCGATCTGCCAGATGTTTCCCTTGCGTTGATATTGAGCGTGCTTTCGCGTCTCGCAATACTTCTCGATCGGCATCCGTTCGACCTCTTTGATCCGCTTGAGCGTCGGCAGGTCGATTCCTTCCTGATCGTAGATCACGCCCGTGGAATCGGAACAGGCGACGACGCGGCCGCCGAGTTCCGTCACCTTTTCGATCGCGTAGATCGCAACGTTTCCCGCTCCCGAAACGACGCAGGTCTTCCCCTGCAGCGAATCGGATCGGGCGGCGAGCATCTCTTGGACAAAATAGCCCAGCCCGTAGCCTGTCGCTTCGGTCCGCACCAAGGCGCCGCCATAGCGTAGCCCCTTGCCGGTCAAGACGCCCGACTCGTACCGGTTGCAGATCCTTTTATATTGTCCAAACAGGTAACCGACCTCCCGTTTGCCGACTCCGATATCGCCGGCCGGAACGTCGGTGTATTCGCCGATGTGACGATACAGTTCGGTCATGAAGCTTTGGCAAAACCGCATCACTTCCGAATCGCTGCGTCCCTTGGGATCAAAGTCGCTGCCACCTTTGGCGCCGCCGATCGGCATTCCCGTCAACGCGTTCTTGAAGATCTGTTCGAAGCCAAGGAACTTGATGATCGAAAGGTTGACCGACGGATGGAACCGCAAGCCGCCTTTGTAGGGACCAAGCGCGCTGTTGAATTGGACTCGAAAACCGCGGTTGATATGGACCTCGCCCCGGTCGTCTTGCCAGGGCACGCGGAAGATGATCTGCCGCTCCGGTTCGCAGATCCGTTCGATAATCTTCTGTTCGGCAAACCGGGGATATTTGGCCAGGACCGGCCCCATCGACGACAGGACTTCTTTGACCGCTTGAATGAATTCCGCTTCACCTTGGTTGCGTTGCTGAACATTCCAAAATATCGACTCTAATTTTTCGTCCATCGTAACCTGTGTCTTTTGGGTGCGCTCTGTTGTCATTGTGCGACGGAGCGGCACAGGCAATTGGTATGCCAATTTCGGAATGCGGGGCAATCTTTCGCGAAAGTCGCCGATGGGGGCGTGGTTTCGTCAACCGCAGTGGACATCGTGTCAACGTGCGTTGTCGCACGAGGGGCTTTGGGAAATCGGACCGCACCGGTTGGGTGCGGTTTTCGCAAGGGGGGTGACGGTTTCACACAATTCTTCACACAAAAAATATGTCGCGAGGATTGACGCTTCTTGGAACGGCGTTTGCATCTCCTTCATGGCGTTGCTGATTGACTCATCCACCCCCTTTCATTGAAGGAAAATTAGACGTGTCGACTGAAATGAAACCACGCGAGATTTTGGTTCAAACCAACCATGGCCTGATCTTTACCGTTGTTGTCCCGCAGGACAACGAAGCAGCCCAACCGCACGGTTCGCTCACCGCTGGCCCCTTCGGGACCGGGACCGGTGTCAGTCGCGGGGATCAACCGCGATCGTCGCTGGTACGGAGCGCTTCCTGACCCGCAGGTTGATTTGATCGATAGGGTTGATCGACCGCATCGTTGATCGGCTTCCGCGGGGCAACTATGATTTGCATGCGCTCCCTCCAACGCGGTGCATCGCTTTGACCGCCGGTTCAAGCTGCGATCGCCGCTTGCCGTCCCCAACGGAAATCGATCCATGCAAACCCTTCCCCGCGTGCTGTGTATCGCAGCGGTCGCCGCTGCGTCCTGCTGCTGCTTGGCCCCTTCCGCCCCCGCGGCGGACTCTGCAAAACATGTTGTTGTGGTCAGTCTCGATGGGCTCGCGGCCTATCTCGTCGACGACCCCAAGGTGCCCCTGCCCACGATCCGGCGACTGGCTCGCGAAGGAGCAATCGTCGACGGTGGTATGATCCCGTCGAACCCGTCGGTCACTTGGCCCAACCACACGACGTTGGTGACCGGTGTCCGCCCCGAGAAGCATGGCGTCATGGCCAATGGCGTTTTGGTGCGTGGGCCGATCGGTGTTCCGACCACGATCGATTCGCGTCGTGACCAGAGTGATCTCGTCCGCATTCCGACGATTGTCGACGCCGCGCACGCTGCGGGGCTTTCGACCGCTGAGATCAATTGGCCCTGCACCCGCGGGTCGAAATCGCTGGACGATCAATTCCCCGACGTTCCCGATGCGTTACTGCACAGTACGCCGAGGCTGCGAAAGGAATTGGTCGAACTGGGACTGCTGGTCGACGAGACCGATGCGTCGTTCCGCAAGCTGAGCACGGTCGGCCGCGATTATGTCTGGACCGAAGCGGCTTGCCACTTGATTCGCGACCGGAAACCGAACCTGACGTTGATCCATCTATTGAATGTCGACAGCGTCCATCACCAGAGAGGCCCGCAAACGCCGGAAGGTTACACCGCCAACGCCTATGCCGACATGTGTTTGGCGCGGATCGTCGCGGCCATCGACGAGGCGGGGATCCGCGATCAAACGACGTTGATTGTCCTTTCGGACCACGGCTTCACGCGGACTCCCGAAGCGATCCGCCCCAACGTCGTGTTGCGTCAGGCGGGACTGCTGACGGCCGAAGCGGGGAAAATTCGCGAGGCGCAGGTGCATGTTGTACCCGAGGGAGGCATCGGCTTGGTCTACTGCACCAACCCCGGCGAAGCGACCGAGCAAGCCGAAGCGTTTAAGAAAATGTTCGTCGGTCTCGAAGGTGTCGCCGACGTTGTCTTGCCCGACGGATTCGCGGAGATCGGTCTGCTGCACCCTCGCGAATACAATCAGTCTCCCGATGCGGTTCTCGTGGCTGCCGATGGATATTCGGTTTCGGGTTCGGTCGACGGCGAGACATTGGTTGCCAGCAACACCGAAGCGAAGACCGCACTCGGTTCACACGGGTTTGTCTCGACGCTGCCGAAGATGAAAGCGTTGTGCGTGCTGTCGGGAGCTGGCATCCGCAGCGGCGTCCAATTGCCGACGGTCGAAAACATCGACATCGCACCCACGATCGCGAAACTTCTTGAACTCAAATACCCTTACAGCGACGGCAAACCGTTGACCGCTGCGTTAGAATAACCAACCCACCAAAACTTTCCCTCCACCTCCCTCCTTCAAACGATCCACCATGCTCACCGCTTCCCACCGCATGCTGACTTTCCAGCTCGCTTGTCTCTTGGTCCTTACCGCTGCACCTTGGTCGGCCACCGCGCAGACGTCCGATCCGATCGCTGCCTTGCAAGCGGCCGCGGTCGAAGCACGGGCTGCCGATTGGGGACATTGGGGCCCCGATCCGAAAAGCTATTCCAGCTGGCGGAGTCACAGCAACCGGCTGATTCCGGTCTATTCGTTTGGGATGGACATGAAGTCGGTCTCGGGAGCGAAGAGCGTCTACCGCGACGAAGCGGCGATCGAGCGATTGTATGGACAGGTTCCCGAGGGGACGCTGAATCCCGAGGCGGAATACTTCGACCAAACCGACGTCTATCGATTGCAGCAATCGGCTGTCGACGCCGGAAAGAAACGGGTGATCCTGTTCGTCTTCGATGGGATGGATTGGCACACGACACGCGCCGCCGCGATCGCAAAGCTTGGCAAAGTTGCTTACAGCGAAGGGCGAGGCGAGGGACTGGCGTTTCTCGACTACCGCGGTGCGACAACCGATTACGGGTATTGTGTAACCAGCCCGCACAACGACGGCACTTCGGTGAGCGTCGACAAGCAGCGGGTGACCAATCCCGGTGGGAAATTGCGAGGCGGTTACGATTTCCAACGTTGCGGCGATGCCCCTTGGAAACCGATCACCGATGCCGACTATCCGATCGGCAAGAGCAAAGAGCAACCGCACGCCTACACCGATTCGGCCTCTTCGGCGACTTCGCTGACCGCTGGCATCAAGACTTACAACAATTCGGTGAATGTCGATGCGATGGGGCGTGAAGTCCTGCCGATCGCGCGCACGTTGCAAGAGGACGGTTTCGCGGTCGGCGTGGTGACCAGCGTTCCGATCAGCCACGCGACCCCCGCCTGTGCTTATGGCAACAATGTCCATCGCAACGACTACCAAGACATCACCCGCGATCTGATCGGCCGTCCGTCGATCTATCATCCCGGTGGCCTTTCGGGATTGGACGTTCTGATGGGAGGCGGCTGGGGTGTCGCCACTGAAAAAGATGGTGGCCAGGGAGAGAACTTCGTCCCGGGGAACAAATACCTGACCGAAGAGGATCTGAAGGCGATCGACGCTTCCAACGGCGGCAAGTACGTGGTCGCTCAGCGAACCCCAGGAACGGTGGGGCCGAAGGTGCTTTCCGCTGCCGTTGCAAAAGCGATCGCCGACAAGAATCGACTGTTCGGATATTTTGGCGTCGGCGGCGGACACCTGCCCTACCAGACAGCCGATGGAAAGTATGATCCCGTCGACAGCATCGGTGGCAGCAAGGTGCAAAAAGCGGAGGTCTACAGCGAAGCTGACGTGAGCGAGAACATCAATCTGCGACAGATGGCGGTTGCCGCGATGGAAGTGCTGGAATCTCGCAACGACCGCTGGTGGTTGATGGTCGAATCGGGCGACGTCGATTGGGCCAGCCACTCCAACAACATCGACAACGCGATCGGCGCCATCCACAGCGGCGATGACGCTTTCGAGGGCGTGGTTCAGTGGATCGAAGAAAACGGGGGATGGGATGACACCGCGTTGATCTTAACCTCCGACCACGGACACTATTTTCAGTTGTCGCGTCCCGAGGCGTTGGTACAAACGACTTCGACGCCGTAGCGAGCAATCGCTGAGGATTTTGCCGGGACCATCGTCGCGGCATGCGGTCAAAACGGATTTGGCGAGTTACAATCATCCGGCGTTTAAAGCTTGAGCGTTGAAGCGTTCGAGACGCAGCGAGCATGCCCTTTGGGAGAGATGACGGTGAATCGTGGTCGAGATCTATTTTGTGGCTGCATGCCGGCGTTGATGACCCCCTGCGATTCCGCGGGCAATCCCGACTTCGACGCCTTGGTCCGCAAAGGGCATCAATTGCTCGACGCAGGAATGTGTGCGGTCGTCTATTGCGGGTCGATGGGAGACTGGCCTCTGTTGACCGATCTGCAGCGTCAAGAAGGAGTGAAGCGACTGGCCTCAGCGGGTGTGCCCGTGGTCGTCGGCACCGGGGCTCAAAATCCCAAACTCGCCGCCGCGCACGCCGCCCATGCTCAAGCCGTTGGCGCGGCCGGATTGATGCTGATCCCACGCGTTTTGTCGCGTGGCAGCTCCGCGGCGGCTCAGCGGCATCACTTTGCCGATATCCTTCGCTCAGCGGATCGATTGCCGGCGGTCATCTATAACAGTCCGTATTACGGGTTCCAGACGCGAGCGGATCTGTTTTTTGAACTCCGTCGCGAACACCCGAATCTGGTCGGATTCAAAGAGTTTGGCGGCGCCGAATCGCTCAGCTATGCCGCGGAACATATCACCAGCGGCAATTCCGAGCTCGCCTTGATGGTGGGTGTCGACACCCAGGTTTTTCATGGATTCGTTCGCTGTGGCGCCGTCGGGGCGATCACGGGGGTCGGGAACGCGCTTCCAAAACAAGTCCTTCGGCTAATCGAACTGTGCCGCTTGGCTGCGGCGGGGGATGTCGAAGCGCGGCGATTGGCTTTGGAACTGGACGACGCGATGGCGGTGCTGTCGAAGTTCGACGAAGGGCCCGATCTGGTCCTGTACTACAAATATCTGATGGTGTTGGAAGGGGATTCGGAGTACGAGCATCACTTCAATTCCCACGACGCGCTCAGCGACAGTCAGCGGGCGTGGATCCACGACCAGTGGAAGCTGTTCAAGAGTTGGTGGAACCACTGGCCTGGCGCGAAGCAATGAACGTTGACGCTGCTGCAATCCGAGTGATCGATTCGCACACCGGAGGCGAACCGACGCGTGTGGTGGTCGAAGGTGGCCCCGATCTGGGCGACGGCCCGTTGCCGCAGCGGGTGGAACGCTTTGGTTGCGAAGCCGATCATTTTCGAACGATGATGTTGGCCGAACCGCGTGGCTTCGATGCGATGGTCGGAGCGTTGTTATGCGAGCCGAGCGATTCCCGTTGTGCGGCCGCCGTGATCTTCTTCAATAACCGTGGCTACTTGGGAATGTGTGGCCATGGGGCGATCGGCGTCGCGGCGACGCTGGCCTATCTGGGACGGATCGCGCCGGGGCGGCATCTTTTGGAAACTCCGGTCGGGATCATCGCCATCGAATTGATTAGTCCCAACCGCGTCGCCATCGAAAACGTTCCAAGCTACCGTTTGCGTAAATCGGTATCGGTCGAAGTCCCTGGGATCGGAACCGTCCGCGGCGACATCGCCTGGGGCGGCAACTGGTTCTATCTTGTCGAATCGTCGCCGGTACCGGTGATGCCAGAAAATATCGATCGATTGTCAGACGTCGCGCGACGGATTCGCAGCGCCCTGGTGGCGGCAAAGATCACCGGAGTCGACGGGGCGGAGATCGACCACATCGAACTCTTCGGACCTCCGTCGGTCGCCGACGCCCACAGTCGCAACTTCGTCTTATGCTCCGGCGGTGCTTACGATCGATCGCCTTGCGGAACGGGGACCAGCGCCAAGCTCGCCTGTTTGGCCGCCGATGGGAAATTGGATCCCGAGGTGCCTTGGATCCAGGAGAGCATCATCGGCAGCCGCTTTACCGCTTCGTACTGCCCCGACGCCGACAATCGCATCGTTCCGAGGATCGTTGGCGAAGCGTATGTCTACGGGGAAACACGGTTTATCGCCCAGCCTGGGGATCCGTTTCCTTACGGCATCACGGCGCAGTAGTCGCTTACGGACGGGCCCCCGCCACGACCTGGCATATTTCGCACATCGGCCGACACGAAACGGACAGCCGGTAAATTTTGGCACCACGTTTGAGGAGAATTGCGATACAATACTTCCTCGACGTATTGCCCCTCCATCTTGCCTACCTAAACGCTTTCCGCAGCCACTGCTGCTGCCGAGGTTCCGATGATCCGTTTGTCCTCCTGCCTTTGTCTACTGGTTTCCAGCTTGGTACTCGCAACCTGGGGTAGCTCCAATTCCAGTGCCCAGGACTGGACGCGGTTTCGCGGCCCCAATGGCTCTGGGTATGTCGCCGACGGCAAGATCCCCGATTCCTGGACCGCCCAAGACGAGTCTTGGTCCGTCGATCTGCCCGGTGGCGGGATCAGTTCGCCCGTCGCTTGGGGCGAGCGAGTCTTCCTGCTGGCAGCCGATCCGAAGACGGCCCTTCGGCATGTTGTGGCCTATCAGCTGACCAGCGGAAAGCAGCTATGGGACAAGAGCTTCGACTCGGTGCCGCATCATTTGCACAAGCGGAATCGGTTTGCGGCCAGCACTCCCTGTTGCGACGAAAAGTTTGTCTACGTCGCTTGGTCGGAGCCGGAACATACGACGGTCAGTTGTCTGACACACGATGGCGAACTGGTTTGGCAGCGTGATCTGGGGCGTTGGCAGAGTCAGCATGGATTTGCGACGTCGCCGATGCTGTACGGCGAGCTGGTGGTTGTGTTCGATTCGCAGCAGGCCCGGCAACTGAAGCCCGGCGAGACCGCGGGCGAGAGCAAGATGGTCGCGTTGAACCGACAGACCGGGCAAATCGCGTGGGAGACACCGCTGGAGACGACCAACGTTTGCTACGGGACACCTTGTGTCTATCAACCCGATGGCGGGGCGGCCCAATTGATCGACGCCAACACCGGCAACGGCTTGTTCGGTCTCGACCCGAAAACGGGCGAGATGCTGTGGAATTTGAAAGCCTTCCGCTCGCGATGCTGCAGCAGTCCTGTGGTCGCGGGAGATCTGGTGCTTGGAACCGCGGGCAGCGGTGGGGGAGGCAATCACCTGGTGGCGGTTCGGCCTGGAGCTGAGCCGACGGAAGTTTATCGGATGGAGCGGTCGGCGCCTTATGTTCCGACTCCCGTCGTCGTCGACGACATGCTGTTTACCTGCGCGGACAATGGTGTCGCGTCGTGCAGCGACGTGAAGACAGGCGAATCGCATTGGACGCGACGCATCGGCGGCACCATCTCCTCCTCTCCCATCGTGGTTGGCGACAAACTGTTGACGATCGATATGGATGGCAAGGCGACGGTTTTGCGAGCGAGCAAGGAATACGAAAAGCTTGGTTCGGCCGACCTGCACGGCAACGTCCAAGCGACACCCGCTTACACCCAAGGCTACTTGTTGTTGCGGTCCGAAGATCGGTTGACGGCGATTGGCCCCAAGCCTTTGTAGGCGGGGTCGCAATCGCCGCCACGTTTACCGGCATCCATCCAACACGGTTTGGCTAGCGTCGCTTCGGTGCGGTGTTGAGGGCTAGCCGATTGGTGTCGGTCGCGGCGCCTGGCATCATCGATACAACCGCTGCATCGCTATCAACGGGTGCAATAGGGCATCTATTTCGAGGCTTCGGGAAGAATGCCGATTTAATGTTTGCATAATGCAAGTTGGCGCGCCGATATCTCACAAGCCGGACGAAAGGTAGGATGCTTTTCTGACGCGGAAACTGGGACCGATTCGGGTGTGGGGCCTGACGAAGTTCCATCCTTGGGTGATTAAACGCCACGGTGGAACGCAAATTTTGCGTTCCACCGTGTTTTTATGCGCACCCAGCTGGTCGGGGCGATGTCTTTCATTTGACTCGCGGGTTGAATCCGCACCTTTGGTGCCGATGATAACGATTTCCAGCCAATCAATTTGAAATCATCTGGCGGAAAAACCGCCCACCCCCTTTAACAAATTCGACATTTTGTAGAAGATACCGTTCCCGAAACGGTCGCGTCTTAAACGACGCGTCAACGACTGTTTCTGGCAGCCCCTATAGCTCAGTCGGCAGAGCATACGACTTTTAATCGTAGGGTCCTAGGTTCGAGTCCTAGTGGGGGCACTTTGACTATCTTCACCAGCGTTTCAGGCTCTAAAGCCTTGAACCGCTGGTTTTTTTGTGCGCGGAGCGGCATGTCGCTAGCAAACGCTCGGCTGGCGTCCGATCTTCCGCTGGCACCCCTGATTCGGTTCAACGGGCTTCCATCGACGCTCGTCATCGATCGCGGGGGATTGGGATGACGGGTCGAGCGTCCGATACGGTATCGGAATGCCCTGCATCCACCGATTCAATCCCAGTGATCTCACCCATCGTTTTGATTGCGAATACGATTTCATATCGCGTTCGTGCGTATCGGCCCTAATAATCGTCCGTTCCGCGATGGAAATCGCGCATCGGCAGTTCCCATTGGTCGCAAAGGTTTGGTGCGGACGCATGGTCTGGGCACATCCTAAGACCGTTCTGCCCGAATCGGGACACGTTGCGGTGCAAATGCTGCGTCGCTTGCTTCCGGGACGGTTGCAAAGGGAACGAACCAACGGGCTTCTTGCATCTCTGTTTTGCTGAAAGAACTATCGATGACGACCCTTGTCATGGGAGCGACCGGCGCCACCGGAAGACTCCTTGTCGAACAATTGTTACTCCGTGGCCAACAGGTTCGCGCGATCGTTCGGTCCCGCTCAAAAGCCCGCGCAGCCTTGACGGATCACCCGCATCTGTCGCTGGTTGAGGCTGAAGTTTGCGACGCGTCGGATCGCGATATCGCCGACTGGGTCCATGGCTGCGAGGCCGTGGCGTCATGCCTCGGTCACAATCTGACGCTTAAAGGGATCTTTGGCCCTCCGCGGCGACTGGTGACTCAAGCAACGCAACGGTTGTGTCGCGGCGTCATGGAAAACGGCTCGAACTCTCCGACGAAGTTCGTCCTCATGAACACCGCAGGCAATTCCAACCGCGATCTCGACGAACCCATTTCGTTTGCGGAGCGCTGCGTTTTGGGCCTGCTGCGACGAACCATCCCTCCCCATCGCGACAACGAATTAGCGGCGGATCACCTGCGAACCGCCATCGGGCAAATCAACCCGATGCTCCAGTGGGTTGTCGTCCGTCCCGATACGCTTATCAACGAAACGGAAGTTAGCCAGTATGACCTTCATCAGTCACCAACCCGCAGCGCCATCTTTAACGCAGGCAAATCGAGCCGGATCAACGTAGCACACTTTATGGCCGAATTGATTTGCGATGAGAGCACTTGGAGTCGCTGGAAAGGCCAAATGCCGATCCTCTACAACGCGCCGTAACAACGGGGGCCAGAGTCGGACAGTCCGTCGAACAGGAGCATCATCGCCGCCGCATCATTGCCATGACGACAGGTTCCGTCCTGATGATTGGACGCAGGATCGACGCCTTCGCTTTGCTTAAAACGCTCCGAATCGTTGGTCGCCCCAACGTCTGCAAAAATCGACGGTTGGACGTCTCCCTTGATCGCTTGCGGTGTCAAAAGAAACCGCCAAGCGGAGATCCGCTCGGCGGTGAGACCTTTCGGGGACGGACGTGCCAATCGATCATTCGTTTGTGCGAATCTCGATCTTACGTGGCTTACTCTCCTCGGTCTTTTTCAGTGTCAACGTCAACACGCCGCCATCCAAGCTGGCTTCGACATCGCTACCGTCGACCGTGCGAGGGAGCGTGAAGGCCCGTTGCACGCGGGTGTAGCGACGTTCGGACATGTGACGCTTTCGACTGCTGTCATTCTCTTTGGGCTGTCGTTCCGCTTTGATCGTCAGCACGCCATTTTCGACAAGCACATCGATTTCATCCCGTTTGAAACCGGGAAGCTCGGCTTCGATTGTGATCGCATTGTCATCTTCGTCGACGTCAACTGGATAGACTCCCAAACCCGCATCCCCATTTCCGACAGAATCCATCACGCCACGGAACAGCTGGTTCATGCGGCTTTCCAATGATTGAAAGGGATCGTCGTACAACCGACTCACATTTCCACTTTCATTTGGACGTGTCATTGTGCGAGACATTGCCTTCCTCCTTTTGATGATGTGAAATTTGTGGAGAGGTCATTTTGACAGCCATGACCCTTTGCCTTGGCTAAAATGCAAGTCGCGTGCCAGTTCATGCGGTTTGTGTTGCCTGTTTCAGGCCCCGTGGAATGCTTCGAAAGTGTCGGTTTTATGGACAGAGGAACCCGCAGATTCGCAAGCATCAAACGTCGGCTGGGCTTCCACGCAAGTGCCACACCAGCGGCAGAAATTGTCAAACCGAACCCCATGAATTTGAAGTCGTGTTTTGCGATTGGTTGGGGCAACAAGTAAGCTTTGACACACTGGTCGTCGCCACGGTTGTCGCGGAGAACGCGCGGCGGCGGTGGCGTGACCTCTGAGAGCTCCTAGACGATCCTGGTATTCGCATGCGTTTGCCCGCCCGTCATACGCCTCTTATAAAAGCGTGAACACCACCGCGACCGCACCTTCATCGCGTCCGACGAACTTTCTAACACCCCCAACCATTCCTGATACAAGATCTTCTCTATGCCCTCAACCATTCGAACGCTCTTGACAATGCTGGTGCTGCTGTTCAGCTGGACCACGGTTTTTGCGGACCCACCGATCTCGGTCTCCGGCGTCTATCCGCATCTGACGATGTGGAACAACGAAGGGGAATGCGGCACCGGAGCGGTCGTGCCGTGGCAGGGCCGACTGTGGTGCGTCACCTATGCCCCGCACCGCCCCAACGGATCGTCCGACAAGCTGTATGAGATCACTGCCGATCTTCAGCAGATCATCTTTCCCGACAGCGTGGGAGGAACTCCGGCGAACCGCATGATTCATCGTGAATCCAATCAATTGCTGATCGGTCCCTACGTGATCGATGCCGATCGCAACGTCCGCGTGCTTCCGCCGACTAAAATGTTCGGGCGGCTGACGGGCAATGCGCGGCACTTGGTCGATCCGGCAGGCAAAGTCTACTACGCCACGATGGAAGAGGGACTTTATGAAGTCGACGTCGATACGCTGGAGGTGAAGTGCCTGCTTCGCGATGGCAACGGCGGAGCTCCCGAGGTGGGAAGCCTTTCCAAATTGCCGGGCTACCACGGCAAAGGGTTGTACTCCAGCCAGGGCCGGTTGCTGTACGCCAACAACGGCGAACGGCATCGCGATGTCAGCCGTGATCCGACCATTGAGTCGGGGGCGTTGGCCCAGTGGTTCGGCGAAGGAGACTGGCAGATGGTTCGGCGGAATCAGTTCACCGAGCTGACCGGGCCAGGAGGAATCCACGGCAATCCGAATCCTCAAAGCGATCCGGTTTGGACGTTGGGTTGGGACGCGCGATCGATCCTGTTGGGGCTGCTGGAAAATCAACAATGGCATTTCTATCGACTGCCCAAAGGCAGCCATAGCTATGACGGTTCGCATGGGTGGAATACCGAGTGGCCACGGATTCGGGAGATCGGCGAACAAGATCTGCTGGCGACGATGCACGGCACCTTCTGGCGGTTCCCCGCGACGTTTTCGAAGCAGAATTCAGCGGGTATCGCGCCCCGATCGAACTACTTGAAAGTGATCGGCGACTTCTGCCGCTGGAACGACAAAGTGGTCTTTGGCTGCGATGACTCCGCGGCAGCGGAGTTCATGAACACGCGGGATTTCAAAGCCAAGAACGGAGCCCCCAAAGAATCCAATTCCAATCTATGGTTCGTCGATTCCGATCGACTGGACCACTTGGGACCGCCGATCGGACGCGGTTCGGTCTGGTTGCGCGACGATGTCGCCGCCGGCACGGTCAGCGATCCCTATCTGTTTGCCGGTTACGATTTTCGTCAACTGCATTTGAATCACGCCTCGGATGACGCGGTGACGTTTAAACTGGAAGTCGATCGACAAGGGAACGACCAATGGACCGCATTGCGAGACGTTACCGTTCCGGCGGGCGAAGCGGTCTCGATCGTTTTCGACGACGATGCCCGTGGCGCGTGGATCCGATTGACCAGCCGGCAAGCTGCATCGTCGGTCACGGCGAACTTTCAATATCGCAACCGCGACTCCCGCGACGCAAGCAACGACGCCATGTTCGCGGGGCTAGCTCCGGCCGCTGGCCAGCCGACCCACTATGGCCTGATGCGAAGCCTGTCGCACGATCGGCTGGGCTTGGCTGCATCGTCGCAGCCCAGTGGGAAAGACATCCAGTACTACGAACTGAATCAGAAGATGCAGCTTGTCGCCGTCGACGATCCCGTTGCGGCGCAAAAGCTGATTTCAAACGTCGCTCAGCCAGCGGGTGCCTATACGTCGGACGAAGCTTCGATTGTGATCGTCGAAGATGGAAAGCGGTACCGGTTGCCGAAAAACGACCTGTATGCCACCGGCGATGCGGCGTCCACGAAGATTGCGGCGAATGTCACGCTCGCCGATATCCTTTCCAACAGCCTTTCGCTCAACGCCAAGGCGACCGCAAGTTCGGTGCACGCCGACTACCAGGCTCAAGGGGCGGTCGATGGCAGTCTTGCCGACGACAACCGTTGGGTGGGGCGATCGGGAGAAGGATCGAACTGGTTGGAACTGGATCTCGGCGAGGCGAAGACCTTCCAAAATGTCTGGGTGGTGACCGGATGGAACAACAGCGCCGACTTAGTGGTTCGCGATTTTGACATCCAAATCAAGCAAGGCGATCAATGGACGACGCTTCCCGATGGCAAGGTCCGCGGGAACCTGCAACTGCAGTGTGAAGTCTCCTTAAGCGAACCGGTGACGGCACAACATATTCGCTTGTTCTCGCCAACAAACGGCTACATGCGAGTGACCGAAGTGGCGTTGTTTGCCGACCGGCCCAACATTCAACGCGACCACAGCGCTTCGTTTGGACTGGCCCGCGTTTGTCGCGAGGTGGCGACCGAACGCGATCTGTTAAATGTTCATGGCACGTTTTACGAATTGCCCGCGAAGAACGCCCAGGGACTCGCCAAGATTCGCCCGGTCGCGACGCACAATCTCGCGATCCACGATTTCTGTTCGCACAACGGTTTGCTGTTGTTCACGGGGATCGATAGCGATGCCCAAAGTGAGCACATCTTCCGCAGCGACGACGGCCGCGCTGCGGTTTGGGCGGGCGTGGTTGATGACCTGTGGAAGCTCGGCAAGCCGCGGGGCATTGGCGGACCGTGGAAGAACAGCCCTGTGAGCGCTGGCCAGCCGTCGGATCCCTATCTAATGACCGGCTACGACAACAAGCAGATCGAATTGACAACGACCACCGACGCGACGATCGCTTTGGAAGTCGATGTCGATGGCACGGGATGTTGGATTCCCTACCGCGCGTTCGAATTAAAATCGGGCCAATCGGTGAAGCACCAGTTCCCCACCGGCTTCAGCGCCTACTGGGTTCGCGCCACATGCGACGTCGATACCACCGCGTCGGCGATTTTGATCTACGATTGATGCCAGTGGTTGGAAACAGGGATCGGCCGGCGGACGTCATGCCATGGCGATGGTGGTATATTCATCGTGCACTCCGTCGGCTGGTCACATCCACGTTCCCCTGGACAACGATAGGGAAACCATGAAAATCGCGTTCCGCTTGCTTTCGCTTGTCATCCTAAATCTGTCGGTTTCCCTCCACGCCGCGGAGCGACCGAATATCGTGTTGATCATGGCGGATGACGTCAGCTGGGAAGCGTTTGGTTGCTACGGAGCGGAGGATTATCAAACGCCTCACATCGACGCGATGGCCGCTCGGGGCGTTCGGTTCTCCCATTGCTATTCGACTCCGATCTGCACGACATCGCGCGTGATGATCATGTCCGGGAAATACAACTTCCGAAACTACACCCACTTCGGTTACCTGAATCCACAGGAAAAGACGGTTGCAAATCTGCTGCGCGATGCGGGGTACAAGACCGCGGTTGCCGGAAAGTGGCAATTGAATGGGCTGTATAACGAACTGCCCGGTCACGACGATGCCACGCGCCCCAATCAGTTGGGATTCGACGAATACGCGTTGTGGCAACTGACACGGACCGTCGATTCCCAGAGCGAACGTTTTTGGAGTCCTCCGATCGAACAGAACGGGCGGTTCATCAGTGCGGAAGAAAACAACGGCAAGTATGGCCCCGATCTGTTCTGCGATTTCCTGTGCGACTTCATGGCCCGCAACCGAGACGAACCCTTCTTCGCCTACTATCCGATGGTGTTGGTTCACAATCCATTTGTCCCCACTCCCGACACCATTGGCGACCGCGACCGCTCGCAGGCCGGAAACCGACTTCGCAAACAGAAGAAGGAAAACTTTCAGGCGATGGTTCATTACATGGACAAGATCGTCGGCCGGATCGTCGCCAAAACCGAAGCGTTGGGAATCGCGGACAACACCCTGATCCTATTCACTTCGGATAATGGCACCCACACGGCAATTCGGTCGCAGTGGAACGGGCAGACGATCCGCGGAGGCAAAGGGGGCATGACCGACATGGGAACCCACGTCCCCTTGGTCGCCTATTGGCGAGGGCATACCGCGGTCGGAAACGTCGTCGACGATCTCGTCGACTTCACCGACATCTATCCGACGCTCGCCGCAACGGCGGGAGTTTCGTTGGGGCAGGACGATCCGATCGACGGACGCAGCTTCTTGCCTCAGCTTCGCGGCGAAGTCGGCCAGCCACGCGATTCGGTGTTCTGCCACTACGAACCCTACTGGAACAAGGTTCCCGGACAGTTCGCCCGAACCGCCCAATACAAACTCTACCGCGACGGACGCTTCTATGAACCGGCCAAGGATCTGGAAGAGCGAAACGACCTATCGGACAAGCCCGCCCAAGAGGCCCAGACCGCCGCCCGCCACCAATTGCAGGCCATCCTCGATTCCGCTCCCCCGGCACCGTCGGGCAACAAAGCGGGAAGAAACACCGAGGACCGACCGGTCTATCCCGATTGGAAACCGCTGCGACAAACTAAGCCCTAACGATCGCCGATCCCACCAGAGGCTTTGTGTCCGCTAATTGCGCCCGCATCTAAGGCCGTAGGCCGACAAATCTAGTGCCGGCGGCGTGAGCCGCCGGTGCCCGAGGTGGAACGTTATGCTAGGCCGGAGGCCGACAGAAGGAATACATCCATGTGTCGGCCTGCGGCCTATGGGATTTATGGTGCTGCCGGTACCGGCGGCTTACGCCGCCGGCAGATCGTGTGTCGGCCTGCGGCCTAGGGATCTTTTTGTCCAACGCATACCGCTACCAACCAGAGGGGGCCTCCCAGGCCGGAGGCCGACAAATCTAGTGCCGGCGGCGTGAGCCGCCGGTGCCCGAGGTGGAACGTTATGCTAGGCCGGAGGCCGACAGAAGGAATACATCCATGTGTCGGCCTGCGGCCTAGGGATTTGTGGTGCTGCCGCTACCGGCGGCTTACGCCGCCGGCAGTTCATGTGTCGGCCTGCGGCCTGAGATTTTGTTAATCGCCACATACCGGCGGCTTACGCCGCCGGCAGTTCCTATGTCGGCCTCCGGCCTGTGGTGCGGAGAGAGCGACTGGAGCACTTCAGCCAAGCATCCAGTTCTAAAAGAGCCAGACGAAAAGACAACTGAGTTTTTAAGAATGCGGTGCCGCCCCAAACCCTGGCTTTCTGTCCGCTTCTTACGTCCACTCGGTTGCAATCCCTTGCTTGCGGATCTGGTTTTGAAAGTCGGCCAGCCGTTTTGGGTTCGCTCGAATCGCGTGAGGCGTCTGATGAGTTTGCATCGCGTGAGCGACTAGAGCCCCGGCCGCTTCGCCGATTCCCCATTCGACCGGATGCAGGCGATAGCAGCCGTTGGTGACGTGTGTCGTGCCGATATTCTTGCAGGCGGGAATCAGATTGCGCATCCGAACGGGCAGCAGCGCCCCGAGTGGAACTTGAAATTGCAGCGATGCGAAATCGATGTAGTTGTTGCCGGCGGTGCTCGGGTGCAAATCGATCGGATAGCTGCCGATACCGACGGAATCGTCGAAACGGGCAGCCTTCACGCTCTTGATCGATTTCCCACTGACGGCCGCTCGCTGCTCTCGTCCGACGTGCTCTTCTAGCACCGTAAACTCCGCTCGAATCCGCCGCGACTCGCGCACATACGGCGCCATGGCCAAGCCGTCTTCGGTACCGACGAGATCGCCTCGCAATCGCAGCCCCGGGAAGCCGGTTCCGCCGTCGCGGCGCGGCGCTTCGGTCTGCAACCAATACAGCAGCGATAGGCTCAGCTGTTTCGCCCGGGCGACGTGCTGCGCGGCCTGCTCCTCGGTCACACCCACCAGATTGCCCAGCAGGTAATCGTTCTGCGGCCAATTGATCAAACTGATATCGCCGGCGAAATGCCCCGGTTCAAACAGCGTCGCGTCGATGATCCGGCGATAGGTCCAGAGGTTCAATGCACCATCGACCGACTTGCCTCCCGCCGGATCAAAGCCCAGCTTTTTGGGAACGCCCGTCGGTGGGTGGGTGTAGGTGAAGTCGAGCAGCTTGCCCGGCCAAGGCGGAGACAATTGAGGAACGTAATCGCGCCAGAATCGATATTCTTCGGGGCGATCGATCGTGTGGTTCTCACCCGCCAGATGATCGATCGCAAAGCAGACGGTGAACGCCTGCTGGTTGTTCGGATCGGCGACCGCCGCCGCGTGCATCTCGTGGGTCTCTGACTGCGCTTCCGCTCCGGTGACAAACTCGGTTTGGGTCAACGGCAGCAGATCGCCAAGCTCCGACGCATCGATGAAATACTTGCCGCGCAAGACCGTCGCTTCACCGGTCTTCACGCTGCGTACACTCACCGCCGACACGCGGTCACCATCGACATCGGCGGCCGTCGGCACATGGTTTCGCAAGACGACCAACTGCCCCGATTGCTCGTAGGGCATCAGCCATTGTTCCAGGACGGCTAACGCCACCCGCGGTTCGCAGCACAGCTTTGAAACGTTCCCGTTGCCGGGGTTCAGTCGCGGGTTGGCGCGGGCGGCGTCGGTCAACGGATAGTGATCGCGATAGTACTGGCGAATCTGCGAGCGGAAATGGCGATACGACTGATTCGCACCGTTCGTTTCGATTCGGGCGTTCTCGTCTGGCGGGACCGCTTGGCTCGTCAACTGGCCACCGATCCATTCGGTCGGTTCGGTCATGACCACTTTAACACCACTGCGAAGCGCGGCGATCGCTGCGGCACATCCGCCAAGGCCACCGCCGATGATCACGACGTCCGCCTCCCGTTCCGGTTCGGACTGGGCGAACAGAGGAGCGGGCATCGACGCGACCGAGGCAGCCGCCAAACTGGCTTGGATCCAGCCCCGGCGGTTGATGTTGCTGTTCGAGGTATTCATGGCAGGAGGAGTGCGAAGGTGGGATCGGGGGATGACTTTGGTCAACGGCGACGACGTCCAATCAAGGGAGTGTCGGATCGATCATCATACCGAGACTTGTACGACATCTCCAGTCTTTGGTCAGTCATCGATTCGCCGGCCCCGTCGCTTCCGTTGCCACGCCGGCAATTGGATTCCACTGTCCCGGGGAACCCGATCCCCGCAAGGGCGATCGGCGCGTGATTTACGTCGCACAACCGATACCGATCTCGATTTTCCGAGAGGGAATGGAGGGTAAAAGCTGACGATCGTGCAGCAGGGGCCGATCTTGGTTATTATTAGGCCTGCATAAAAAAACGCTTTTGGCGGCTGGCGAGCCAATGCTGACGCATCAAGGGTGCCCGCCGCCACGCTGACGCTGGAAAACTGTTAAAAAATCAATGACTCCATAAGGATTTACCTCATGTCTGTATCTCCCAAAACAACCTCGCGCCGTCGCTTCCTGCAGGGAACCGCAGCAGCCGGTGCCGCAGCCTTCGTCGCCCCTTCGGCCAACCGCGCCTTCGCCTTGCAATCGCCCAACGAACGCCCCGTCTTCGCGACGATCGGCCTGCGAAACCAAGGTTGGGGAATCACCAACAAGTCGTTCAAATTCGCCGACTTCGCCGCTCTGGCCGATGTCGATTCGAACGTCCTGGGTGCCAACGTTGAAAAGGCGACGGAGAAGCAAAAGAAGAAACCCGACGCCTACAAAGACTATCGCGCGATCCTGGATCGCAAAGACATCGACGCGGTGATGATCGCGACTCCGGATCACTGGCACACCAAGATCTCGGTCGAAGCGATGTATGCCGGCAAGGATGTCTACTGCGAGAAGCCGCTGACGCTGACGATCGCCGAAGGCAAATTGATCGAGAAGGTCGTCAAAGATACCGGCCGCGTCTTCCAAGTTGGCACGATGCAGCGGACCGAATCGGGACAGCGGTTCCTGCAAGCGATCGCATTGGTCAAAGCGGGGCGGATCGGCACGGTCAAGAAAGTGACCTGTGGCATCGGCGGCATGGTTGCGTCTCCGGTAATCCCGGTCGCGGAAGTGCCAAAGGAAATCGATTGGGATTTCTGGCTCGGCCCAGCACCTAAAGTCGACTACCGCGCTCTGCCCGAAATGCGAAAGGGTTACGGCGGCGGCGTTCCGTTGTACAGCAACTGCCACTACTCGTTCCGTAACTGGCACGAATACTCCGGCGGTAAACTGACCGACTGGGGCGCTCACCACGTCGACATCGCCTGTTGGGCGCTTGGAGCCAGCGACACCGGCCCCAGCAAGATCACGCCGTTGGAATACAGCCTGCCCGTCGAATACAAAGACGGCAACCCTGTGGTCCACGACCAATACAACACCGCGACCAGCTTTAAGATCCGCGTCGACATGCCTAACGATGTCGAGATGCTGATCAACAGCGCTGGCGACAACGGCATCCTGTTCGAAGGGACCGAAGGCCGGTTCTTCGTCAATCGCGGCAAGATCGTCGGTGCTCCCGTTGAAGCACTGAAGGAAAATCCGTTGCCCGAGGGAGCGATCGAAGAGGTCTACGGCGGCCCGGTCAGCGAGAACCACACCGCCAACTTTATCGATGCGATGAAGTCGCGGAAACAACCGATCTCCGACGTCTGGTCGCACAACCGGATGCTCGAGATCTGCCACCTCTCGAACATCGCGATGCGTTTGGATCGCGAACTGAAATGGGATCCCGCAAAACGCGAGATCGTTGGCGATGATCAAGCCAATTCGTTCTTGTCGCGTGAAGATCGCAAGGGTTACGAAATCAACATGTAACCCGTTGCTGGCGTTCTCTCAGCCGCCCCCGCGGCGGCTGTCACGCTGGCTCACCAATTCGCTAATCCGCGTCACGCAACGTCGTGGCGCCTGGCGAACCTACTTTCCATCTCACGCAATATCGTGGGACGTGGCGAACCTATTCATCTCCCGCCGAGATCGCGTACAGCTTGTCGCCGCGGCGGAGAATTAAATACGGCGATGCGGCGGCGGCGGCGTACAAAACGCTGCCGCTGCGAACGCCTTCGCCCGATTCGGCTTCTGCATCCCAGCAGCGATTGCTGGCGATCTCTTTGCCGTCGGTCAACGAGACGACCGAGGTCGTTCCCTTGTTGCCAAACAGATAGATCTGGTCTCCGGAAACGATCGGCGTCGCCCAGATGCCACCGGCGGCGGTCCGAGCAATCGAGACCTGATCGCCGGTCTGCAGGTCCAACCGATACAGGACTCCAGTGCGGTTGACGATCGCCGCGGTATCCCCGGCAACGACGGGGCTTCCGAAAGTGGAAGTCGCTTTTTTCGCTTGCCACTTGTAGGCGGCGGTGAACTTGCCATCGTCTCCCTTGCTGATTTCGATCAGTCCGTTCGATGCTGCCGCAGCCCCGGCGGCGGTCTCGCCTCGTCCATCCGAAGCACCGATCAAGAACTGTCCGTCGCCGACCGGCATCGGAGTGCAGGAGGTGTTATTGGAGATCTCGTCGAATTCCCACAACCGTTCGCCACTGGCGGGATCGAGTCCGACGATCTTGCCACTGGCGCTGCAGACCAAATGGTGCGATGAACCAACGGGAATCAAGCGAGGCGATGCCCACGAGGTCGAACCGACACCGGGAGCCTTCCAAACCACTTCGCCATCGGTTTTGTTGAGTGCCAAAATGTAAGGCTCTTCGCCCCGTTCAACCCATACAAAAACCAAGCTGTCGTTCTGTTCCAAAGAAGCGGACAAACCGTGCCGCGCTTCGATCTTGCCATACTCCGCCACCAGGTCTTTCTGCCACAGCGTTTTCCCTTCGGGGGACAACGCGATCAATGCGCCTCCTTCGAAAAAGGCGATGTAGCCGGTGTCGGTCGCGATGGCTGTCGGAGCGGCTCGGCTGACCATCGGCGTGTTTTTAAAGGGAGATGGGTTCTTCAGGTCGACCTGCCATCGCAGATCGCCACTACCGAAATCGAAAGCCGACACGTGGTAGTCGTCCTTGTTTTCGCCGCTGGTCGACGTGACGACGATCTGGTCGTGAGCCACGATGGGAGCGGATTGGCCGTAGCCGACGATATCGGCGGTCCAAGCGATGTTTTGATCCGGGGCCCAATGCGTCGGCAGATTCACTTCCGCAGCAACCGCCTGCCCGCCGTTTTGAAACTCCGGCCAACTCGGCGGCGCGGCGACCACATCGATCACGGCGGCAAAGGAAACAAGAATCCCCAGAGGGAGCGAGAAGCGATACAGATCGGACATTGGTAGACTCAGCGGCAGTAGGTGATGATGCGAACCCGTTGGAGCTGGCTACAAGTACGTTGGCTGGCTGGGCTTTCTAGACGTCGCTAATGAGAATGTATCTCATTAGGTTGTCGATTGTCACCCGTCGCACGCTGACTGTCAATGACAACGTTTCGGCGATGCGATTGGCGTTCTTAAGGTTTACCCGAGCGGCGCTACGGTTTGTCGCCGAAGACGGCCAGTTGGGGAATGTGATCGCTGAGTGCAAACGACTCGGGATCTTGGCTATCGACGCGGAACGCCCCTTCCAGCAGCGGCCGCGACTCGGTGATCCGTTGTGCGATCGGACCGGCGGCCATCACGTAATCGATCCGATACCGCGGGTTGTCAGCCGTGAAGGTCAGCCCTTCCCCTTCGCCGACGGCGGCAAAGGTATCGATCCAGCCGGCGTCGATCCAAAGCTTGTACTCGTCGGTATCGGGACCGTGATTCAGGTCGCCGATCAACAGCATCGACCGCCCGGCGTCGAAGTCGCTTTTCATCGACGCCAGCATGGTGCGGATCTCCTTCAACCGCACCGCCGGATCGGCGCCGGGGAAGAGATGCGCCGAATGGACGATCAAGGGTGCGCCGTCGGAGGTCTGTAGTTCAGCCCGTCCCCAATGACGCGTGAACAGATCCTTGGGACGCGGCCCGCCGAGCGGTGCGTTCTGCGAATGTGCAATCGGGAATCGGCTCAACAACATTCCTGGCCAATTGCCGCCGCTGGGGAATCGCACGTGATGCATCCCCAACTTTTCAGCGACCGCCTGAGTGATCGCTTCGCTGGGCGATTCCGAAAAGTTGACGACGTCCGGATCATGCAGCGCCAGTTCCAACGCCAATCGATCCGCCATCTGTCCCTTCTTCACGGCAAGCTTCGCCAAGCGGCGCGTCTTCGGCCAGCCTCTGCAGACCAAAACGTTGTACGAGATGACTCGCAGCGGCGCCGGTTTCGGAGCGTCCGCGAATCCAGGAGTCGTAGTGGTCGAAAGTCCCGCCGCAGCGATCGCGGCATTGAAGTGGCGTCTTGAAATGTTCACAGGTAGGTCCCTATCGAGTTGCAGAAGGGAAGTATCATCGCACAATCATTCCCCCCGTGGCACTTCGACACGAACAAAATTCATCATCGTTGGGATCTGCCCTCCCACAAAACTCATTCGATTTCATTGCCGCTGGCGCGCGGATCGACTTTCAAACTTTCCAGGTAGGCGACCAGATCGCGGATCTCGCGCGGCGTCATCTGTTTCACGAGGTCCTCGGGCATCGCCGATTTGCCGCGGCGGCGAGCCACGATTTCTTCGGTTGGGATCGTCACCTCGCTGCCATCGGCTTTCATCAACCGGACTTCGTCATCGGTCTCGTCCCGGATGATGCCAGTGAAAACCTGGCCCAGGTCGTCGGCGATGACTGCCGTCTCGAAGCCTTTGGCGATCGCCGCGTCGGGCCGGACGATCGCTTCGAGCAGGTATTTGCGATCGCGTTGGGCTCCGATTGTCGTCAAGACCGGGCCGACTTGGCCACCTTGCCGATGAACGCGGTGACAGCGAACGCAGGAGAGTTCCGTCTTTTCAAAGAACAGCTTTTCACCCGCGATGCGATCGCCGCCGACCAGTGAAGCGCGGTAGCTGGCCAAGGCGTCCTCCTGAGCCCAACGCGCTTCAGCCGCCGCCAGATCGCTGGCAAGCGATGGGTTCACACGTCCCTTGGCCGCTTCGACGACGTTCAGCCAAACATCCTCCGGCAGCTTGCCATCGATGTACTGCTGCAATCCGTCTTCGATCTGGTGCGTCGCTTCGGCTGATTCGTTGGCCGCCAAAAGATCCCAAGCGACCTGGCGTTCAGTCGGATTTTTCGATGCGATCGCGTCGCGCAGTGCGGGCATCAAATTGCCAGCCTCCAGTTTTGCCAACACGCGGAGCGCGGCGATCCGCAACTCGGGCTGGTCCGCTGCCAGAGCGCTGCCGGCAAATCCAGGGGCTCCCTTGGGATCCAGCTTTGCCAGCGCCAGCATCGCTGCGGCGCGGGTCTGCACGTCGATCGATTCGTCCGAAAGGCGAGAGATCAATTGCGGAGCGATCTCGGCGATTTCCAACTCCGCCGCCAACTCGATCGCTCGATTTGCGATCGGCTCCGGCGCCGACAGCAGCCGCGACAATTGGTCGGTCACCGCCGCGGCGACTTCCGCATCGGGACGCGGCTTCATCGGACGCCAATGATTGATCACGCGGTCCAACGCGTCGGGCTGCTTCCACTGCGACAACATCTCCAACGCTTCCAACCGCAACGATTCGCTGGCCGATGGTTCGGCGGCGTAGCCAGCGACGGCTACCAGGCGATCGTTGCTGCCGATGCGGAAGTTGGCGTTCAACACACGCCGCATCAACGCGTCGTCATCGGTCGGCCGCGCGATTTGATCGGCCAACGCGGGAAGAGCCTCGGCGATCGGCAGATCGTTGATCGCGCGGGCGGCTTCCAGAGCGACCATCGGTTCGTAGTCGCTCAAAAATTCAGCGGTCAGCGGCGACGCTTGCCGACGCAGAGCAACGACTGCGGCGCGGCGGACCGATCGATTCGGGTGATCCTTCAGTTCGGCAATCTGTGAACTGCTGGCGATTTGCGAGAGGGCCATGATTCCGCCGTGGCGAAGGATCGGATCCTGGTTGTTGTTCCGTTCCAACATCCGCACGATCGCGTCGAACGATTCGCTGTCGCGAAGACTACCGACGGCCATCGCGGCAAAATATTTGACGCGATCGTCCTGGTCGTCGATCGCATCGCGCAAGTGCCGAGAAACGGTATGGTTGGGAAGCGAGCCAAGCAGGTCGGCTCCGGCGGCGCGCAGATAGGGATCGCCGTCGACGACCAAGGGTTCGATCGCCTGAATCAGATCAGCCGAAAGGCCTTCGCCACGAGCAATCTGTCCGAGGCCCCAGACGCCATGCAGGCGATGGACCGTCGAAAGCGTAGGGTCTTGGATCACGCGGCGGAATGCTTCGGCATCCGATCGCGCGGCCAGTTGCCACTGAGCCGCGAGCCGCACGCGTTGATCGGCATGCCCTAACAGAGCGACTAACCGGCCTTCCTCCAAAGCGTTCCAGTCGCCAGCCAACAGCGACTGGACTTCTTTTACGATTTCCGATTCGGAGTACTCGGGATCGGCGAAGCGGTAGATCCGTCCCTTCCCCTGCCCGACCCAACCGTCGACCCAGTCGCTGACGTAGATCCCGCCATCGGGTCCGAACGCGACGTCGGTCGCCAGAATGCTCCACAGCGGTTGCTGATCGTCGACGAGCTCAAAGAACGCTCCCTTCGGTTTCACGCGGAAGGTGCGGATGCCACTGTTTGCCGGCGTCCCTCGGAAATCGGCCAACAGGAATCGCCCTTTCCAATCGTCGCTCAGACCGGTGCCGGGATAGTAGGTTAGCCCCGACGGACCATCGGCAAAGTTGGCGATCGGCGGCACGATGTAAGCCGGCTGTTCTTCATGGAACGGATGCCAGATCTTCTCGCGATTGAACGGTCCGCGGTCGCCATAATATTGGTAATTCATCCGCCAGCCGGTGTCGCCACCTTGGACGATGTAGACCCACCGCGCCCGGTCGCCGCTGTCGGAATTGTTGTCGCCGGTGAACAGGTTGCCATATTCGTCGAAGGCGAGTTCCTGCGGGTTGCGGAGCCCGGTGGCAAAGACCTCCAGATCCGAACCGTCCAGTTCACAGCGGAAGATCGCCCCGCTGCCCGGATCAAACAGATGGTTCCCTTCGGCGGTCTGCACGTTGTAGCCGCGGTCGCCGATGCTGAAGTAGATCCGTCCGTCGGGGCCACGGATCAAACCGTGCATGTCGTGGCCGCGAAAGGCGACGCGGACGCCAAACCCGTCGGCCAGAGCGGTCCGCTGATCGGATTGCCCATCGCCATTGAGGTCGTTCAATTTCCACAGTTTGGGAATGCAGGTGTAATAGACATCGTCTTCGACCGCCAACACGCCCGCTCCGGTCCCCTCTTCGATCCCGTTAAATCCGCTGGCAAAAACTGTCGACTTGTCCAACTTTCCGTCGCCCGTCGTATCTTGCAGCAACCGAATTCGATCGTCTTGCTGTTCGTAGGTGATCGCTTGATCGCCCAACAGTCGCTTGTGGTAGTCGATCCGATCCTGAACATTCTGCGCCGCCAGATCGGCTCGCAACCATTTGTTGTCATGGCCGCGATTGTCGGTCACGCCAATGTCTTGGCGGAACGATTCGCACACCCAAAACCGCCCCTTGCGATCGATGTCAAACGCGACGATGTTAGCCACCTCCGGTTCGGCCGCCACAAGTGTCGCCGTCCAACCGTCGGGCTTCTTGAAGCCAGCGATCGCCTGTTCCCCTTCGCTCGACGCCGCCGCGATGACCGGTTCGACAGCCGGCGAGCCCGCTTGGGCGAAGAGTGCTGCTGGGATGCAGCAAGAGAGAAAACAGAGAACCGCAACCGACAGTAAGCGACACATAAGAAGGTGCTCTTGTGGGAGGAGATGAGTTATTTAATCGAGCCTCGTCGACGGGGCGCGATGCCTGCACATCAGCGAGGGACGCCATCGACGGCCTACATATTAACGCCCAGAAGCTCGCTGAGGGAGGGTCGAACCCGCCACGGAATCGCGTACGTTAGGTTAATCCGGGTTGCTCGATATCAGGAGCGAACCCTCCCCGAGAAACTCGCTAAACGCTTGTTTCTCGACCCTCCCTGCTTCGCCGGGCGGGTGAATTGGTATCGCGATTTACCCTCCCCCAAACGCAGTTTATGGGGGAGGGTCGAACGAGCGAAGCGGCGTTCGGGGAGGGGCGTTCTCGCGGTGAATCTGGGTTGTTTGATCCAGGGTATGAGCCCTCCCCGAGAAACGCGCTGAAGGCTCGTTTCTCGACCCTCCCGGCTTTGCCGGGAGGGTGAATTGGTCGCGCACTTCACCCTCCCCAAACGCAGTTTGCGGGGGAGGGTCGAACGAGCGAAGCGTCGTTCGGGGAGGGGAGTTCGCGCGGTGAATCCGTGTTGTTTGATCCAGGGTATGAGCCCTCCCCGAGAAACTCGCTAAACGCTTGTTTCTCGACCCTCCCTGCTTCGCCGGGCGGGTGAGTTTGTATCGCGATTTACCCTCCCCAATCGCAGTTTGCGGGGGAGGGTCGAACCAGCGAAGCGTGGTTCGGGGAGGGGAGTTCTCGCGGTGAATCTGGGTTGTTTGACCCAGGAGATGAGCCCTCCCCGAGAAACTCGCTGAAGGCTCGTTTCTCGACCCTCCCGGCTTTGCCGGGAGGGTGTACTGAGTGGGCCAAAGTTCGAGCCGTACTCCCGCCGCGACTATTCGTCGGCCACGTTGACGTAGACCTTCAACGCGTCGGCATCTTCGACCAACAGACGCATCATCTCTTTGTAGTTGTCCAGGCCGTCGACGGGGCTGGTGAGGATCTTTTCCAGCACGCTTGGGAACATCATCTCACCCAACGCCAGGTCGCGGATGCCCATCTCGAAGTGATCGCGGTTGGCGTTCACGCTGCCGACTAACAACTTGTTGCCAAGAACCCAGTTGATGTTGATTTGGTCGGTCGGCAAGGTGTGCGTCTTGTCGCCGCCGGTGATGCTGGTCCAAACCAAGACGCCGTTGTGGCCCAAGTGCTTCATCGCATCGAAGGCCAACTGGCTGCTGCCGGTCGCGTCGACGATCAACTCCGGCTTGCCCGTCTGCTTGACCAACTCCTCCAACGGAGTCTGCTTGGTGCTGATGTACTTCGCTTCCATCCCGGTCACGATCTCGCTCTTCAAGTTCGGCGCTTCGCCGCGAGCGATCGTGTAGACATCCAGGCCGCGCAGCTTCAAGATCAGCGTGGTCAGCAGGCCGATCTGACCGCTTCCCAGAACGTAAGCCACCTCGGGACGCCAGACCTTCATCCGGCGTTGGGCTTCGTAGGCTTGGTGAACCGCCTTGGCAGCGCAGCTCATCGGTTCCATCAGCACGTGCAAGTGCTTCAGACCTTGAGGAACGCGAACGATGTAATCTTCGGCGTCGACAAAGTACTCGGTCAAGAAACCGTGTCGCAGGTTGATCCCGCGCTCGTAATAGGTCTCTTCGCTCGTCATGTCGTAGGTGCCGATCTGATCGTAGATCGATCCCCCCGGACGGCGAACGGTCGCTGTCACGTAATCGCCAGGCTTAAACCGACGGACGTTCGCCCCAACCGCTTCGACCACGCCAAACGATTCGTGACCGAGGACCAGGTATTCGAAACCGGGAGGCGCATTGCCGTACAAGGCGTCGTTGATCTCGCGGTCGGTCGCGTCGACGCCCACTTTCAACACACGAACCAATACTCCCTTTTCGTCCGGAATATCGGAGACCTTTGGCATGGGAATATCTTCGAGATGGACGCTGTTAGGCTTTCCAGGCGTGACGGCGACTGCTTTCATAAGTGTCTCAGTAAAGTGTATTTGTGAGTGGAAAAAAGAATTTGGCTTCGGCGGTCCGACGATCCAGCAGCAAGCTGAATTCAAAAGCGACCAAGGGCTTGAATCACTCCATTGATTGCAATTAAACCGACACGGACCGCCCCATCGTAACAGCCGAATGCTGCTGTTTGGAGTGGGTGTCTGGAGGGGCTAAATTATTTTTGACATGGTCCGTTGTCAAAAAGATCAAATGCCCTTAGAGTGAAGTGCAGCAAAGCTTCTCGCACTCCCGAAATCGGACCTCATGAACCCTACGCAACCAACGACCGACGTTCGCCAAGTCGACCGGCAATTGTTGGACCAGCTGAGGCGTCATGAATCGATGGTGATCGCGGATCTTGTCGATGCGATGGGTGTCACCGCCACGGCGGTTCGCCAACGAATCGACAGGATGCTGGAAATGGGACTGGTCCAACGGACCAAGATCAATGGCGGCCGCGGGCGTCCGAGTTTTGCCTACATGCTCAGTCCGGCGGGACACCGTCAGGCGGGTGCTGATCCGGGCCAACTTGCGGTCGCAATGTGGCAGGCGATCAGCGAATTGCCCGACCCGGAAACTCGCAAATGGTTGCTGCAGCGGGTCGCCCAACGCGTGGGGGCGGAATACCGCGAGCAACTGGCGGACAGCAGTTTAGCGGATCGGATGGATTCGATGTCGCATTTGCTAGCAGAGAAGCGGATTTTGGCCGAATTTTCCAACGAGGGCAGCCTGCCCGTCCTGGACGTTCACGCCTGTCCCTACCCCGACCTGACCGACGAAGGCCAGCGACGCGACATGTGTCACTTAGAACAAGAGATGTTGAGCGAGGCCTTGGGGCAACCGATGGAGCTGTCTCGCTGTCAATTAGACGGGCATTCGTGTTGTCAATTTGCCCCCGTACCAAGCCAATAAACGACCATACGAACCGACAACGGCCCCCAATTGGCGGCGAACCGAGTGCGGTTTGGATAACCAGGAATCGAAGAAATCATGACAAAACCAACCTTAACCATCACCAATCTGCACGTTTCCGTTGGCGACAAACCGATCCTTCGCGGCGTCGACCTGGTCATGCGACACGGGGAAACCCACGCCATGATGGGCCCCAACGGTAGCGGCAAGAGCACCCTTGGCTTGGCGATCATGGGACACCCCGGTTACGAAGTGACCGAGGGTTCGATCACCTTGGACGACCAAGACGTGCTGGCGATGAGCCCCGATGAGCGGGCTCGCGGTGGAATCTTCATGGCGTTCCAACGCCCGATGGCGATCCCCGGCGTCAAGATGGCCGACTTCCTGCGTCACGCGACAACCAACGTCCGCAACCCCGAACGCAAAGAAGGGGAAGAGTTGATCCCGATGCGTGAGTTCCGCAAGGAACTGAAGGGCAAGATGGAACACTTGCGAATGGATGTCGAATTCGCTCGACGTTACGTCAACGACGGATTCAGCGGTGGCGAAATGAAGCGTGCCGAAATCTTGACGATGGCGATGCTGCAACCAACCTTCGCAATCCTCGACGAAACCGACAGCGGTCTGGACGCCGATGCGGTCCGTTTGGCCAGCGAATCGATCGCCGAGATCGGCCGCGAGAAGATGGGGCTGTTGATCATCACCCACCACGACAAATTGCTCGAACACAATCCGCCCGAATTCACTCACGTGATGTTGGGCGGCCGGATCGTCGAAACCGGCGGCAGCGAATTGGCTGACGAATTGCACACCAACGGATACGACCGAATTCGCAAGGCGCATCCCGAAGCAGACGCTCTCAACCAAGAGATGCTGTCCGAAGAAGCTGTCGAAGCTTAAGCATCGAACGGGCGACGCAAGTCGCTACTCGACGCAAACGACGAACAAAAACGCCGCGCTCGAATCAGGCGGCTAACCTATATAAAGGAATTTCCCATGGCGATCGATATCGCAGACAACTCCGAAATTGGCGAGATCAACAAGTACAACTTCCGGACCGAAACGACCGGAGTGTTCAAGGCCCAAAAGGGTATCAACGAAGCGATCGTTCGCCAGATTTCCGAGATCAAGAACGAGCCGAAGTGGATGCTCGACTTCCGGCTCAAGAGCCTGAAGACGTTCGAAGAGCGCCCGATGCCCAAATGGGGCGGTGCGATCGATATCGATTTCCAGGATATCTTCTATTACCTGAAGCCGACCGATCATCAGGGAAAGACCTGGGACGACGTTCCTCAAGAGATCAAAGACACCTTCGAAAAGCTGGGCATTCCCGAAGCGGAACGCAAGTTCTTGTCGGGCGTGAAGGCGCAGTTCGAGAGCGAAGTGATCTACGGTTCGTTGGAAGAGGATCTGGCCAAGCAGGGCGTGATCTTCACCGACACCGACACTGCGGTTCGCGAGCATCCCGATTTGGTCCGCGAGTACTTCGGTAAGATCATCCCGCCGGAAGACAACAAATTTGCCGCGCTCAACAGCGCCGTTTGGTCGGGCGGATCGTTCATCTACGTTCCACCCGGCGTTAAGATCGACTTCCCGCTGCAAGCCTATTTCCGCATCAACGCGGAGAACATGGGTCAGTTCGAACGGACGTTGATCATCGTCGACGAAGGGGCCAGCATCCACTACGTCGAAGGCTGTACCGCTCCGATGTACAGCAGCGAAAGCTTGCATAGTGCGGTCGTCGAAGTGATCGTCAAGCGAGGTGCTCGCGCCCGTTACACGACGATCCAAAACTGGGCCAACAACATCTACAACCTGGTCACCAAGCGAGCTTACGCTTACGGCGACGCCACGATGGAATGGGTCGACGGCAACTTGGGCAGCAAGTTGACGATGAAGTACCCTGCGGTCCACATGATGGAACCGGGTGCTCGCGGCGAGATCTTGTCCATCGCGTTTTCGGGTGCCGGACAGCATCAAGACGCGGGTGCCAAATTGGTTCACGCCGCGCCGCACACCACCGGCCAGATCATCTCCAAATCGATCAGCAAGAACGGCGGCCGCAGCAGTTACCGCGGTCTGGTTCGCGTCGAAAAGGGTGCTCACCACAGCAAGAACAACGTCGTCTGCGACGCGTTGATCCTGGACGACATCAGCCGCAGCGACACCTATCCCTACATCGAGATCTTGGAACAAGACGTCTCGATCGGGCACGAGGCGAGCGTTTCGCGGATCGGCGAAGAGCAGCTGTTTTATCTGCTCAGCCGCGGCCTGACCGAACAGGAAGCCAGCGCGATGATCGTCAACGGGTTCATCGAACCGTTGGTCAAAGAGCTGCCGATGGAATACGCCGTCGAAATGAACAAGCTGATCCAACTGCAGATGGAAGGCAGCGTCGGCTAAGCAATCGGATCGACCGCAGGGCCTTTAGCGCTTCGCGCTGCTGGAGGCCCCGTCTCCGATTTGCTCGCTTTTCCTTGATAGAAAAACCATTTAGACGTCACCAAAATCAGACATGACACAAACAGCGACGCAAACAAAATTTGACACCGAAGGCTTTGAAGCGTTCCTCGCTACCAAGTCGCAACCGCAATGGGTTGTCGACGCGCGGCGAAAAGCGTGGGAAAGCTACCAGCAGATGGAATGGCCGCATCGTCGGCACGAGGAATGGATTCGCAGCGATTTGCGGCTGTTCAACCTCGACAAATTTTCCGTCCCCACCGACACTCCAGCCGCTGCCGAAACGCACCCGTTGCTAAACGTCGGCGTCGATTTGGCGGGACACGTCGACACGCTCGATTGCCACACGGTCAGCGAATCGCTCGACCCTGAACTGGCAGCCAAAGGCGTGATCTTCGGCAGCCTGGACCGCTTGGTCAACGAACACCCCGAGATCATCCAACCGCTGCTCTTCTCGGCAGTCGATCCAACCTACGACCGTTTCGCCGCACTTCACGCTGCGTTCTGGAGCGGCGGTTCGATCCTATACGTTCCACGCGGCGTCGTGATCGACAAACCACTGCACATGTCGTCGTTCATGAACGACGGGGCAACCGACCTGTCCCACACGCTGGTCGTGTTGGAAGAGGGAGCCGAAGCGACGGTCCTGCAAGAATCGAACAGCTTCGATCGCAAGGCGGGCGGATTCCACTGCGGTGCGATCGAATTGATCCAACGCCCCGGATCGCACCTGCGTTTTGTGACCCTTCAAGATTGGGGCTACAAGACCTTCCACTTCGCTCACCAACAAGCGATCGTCGACCGCGATGCAACACTGCAATGGACGATCAGCGCGATGGGAGCGGGCTTCGCCAAGGTGAACCAGCAGGTTCAACTGGTCGGCCCAGGAGCGGACAGCCAAGTCAACGGCGTGATGTTCACCGAGGGACGCCAGCACCTGGCCTACCACACGCTGCAGCATCACTCGGCCCCCAACTGCCACAGCGACTTCCTGTACAAATCGGCTCAGCAAGACAACAGCCAAACCGTTTGGAAGGGAATGATCAAGGTCGACAAGATCGCTCAGAAGACCGACGGCTACCAACGCAACGACAACCTGCTGCTCAGCGGTTCGGCTCGCGCCGATTCGATCCCCGGCCTGGAGATCGAAGCCGACGACGTCCGCTGCACGCACGGCAGCACGTCCAGCCAAGTTGACGCCGAACAGATCTTCTACGCTCGCTGCCGCGGATTCACGCAGAAGGAAGCGGTACGGATGATCGTCACCGGATTCTTCCAGCAGATCTTCGACCGGATCTCGATCGAAAGCGTTCGCGACGCGTTGGGCGATGCGATTGCAAAACAAGTCCGAGACTACGCGTAAGCGACGTCCATTCACCCTAATATTCGGCGGAGCTTACCGAAATGCCGTTGCAAGAAGATACCGTCCGCGAGTCGTTGAAGAAGGTCATCGATCCGGAACTGTTCGTGAACATCGTCGATCTGGGCCTCGTCTACGAGGTCTACATCACTGAGAAGGAAGACGAAAAGTACGACGTCAAAATCGACATGACGATGACCAGCCCAATGTGCCCGGCCGGCCCGCAATTGGTCGCCGGAGCGAAAGCTGCGATCGAAGAATGCGAAGGGGTCGAAACGGCGGAGGTCAAAGTCGTGATGGATCCGCCATGGACTCCCGACTGCATGACCGACGACGCCCGCGACCAACTGGGCATCTTTTAGACGAACTGCCGACAAGCCTGAATTTGTCAGGCTATTAAGTCGCCAGCGCGTGACGATCAAACGTCTCGCGCACGGTGGCATCGATCGTGCCGCACAACGATTCGAGGTCCAAGTCGTCTTCGTCATATCCAAACGGTGTTTCGACGTGCTCGGCCACCGTTTCCAGGCCTAACATGAAATAGGCGGTGATGATCGTGAACGGCAGGGTCCAGATTTTAAAGTCGTGGACCAGTGCCCATGGGAGCGATCCCAAGAAGATGCCGACGCACTGTCGCGCGAAGATGCGATAGGATTTGACGATCCGGGTCTTCAGAATCCGTTCACATCCACCGCAGATATCCATCAGCCGTAACAGTTCGGAATCCAGCACACGCAGCTCGTCGCCATCGATGCGTCCGCTGCGTTTGGCATCCCAAACCATCGCATACAATTCTGCGGCGATCGCTTGAGGGATGTGGTTTGGCTTTCCAACCAGCGACTGCAGCCGATCTCTTGTCTCGTCGTCACAATCGCTGCGCAGATGACAACGTAACGCTACGGGAAAGGCCACGATCAGGTCCATCGCCCGCGTTGCCGACTCAGGCGATAGCCCATCGATGCTCGTCAATTTAAGGCCGAGATTGCGGCACGCGTTGACCAGCGAACCCCACAAGATCCGCGCTTCCCACCAGCGGCTGTAGGCGGTGTTGGTCCGGAAGACCAGCAGCAACCCGAGCACCAACGAGAGCACTCCGTGGAACTGCGATGGCGTGTCGTTGACGTCGTGGAAGACGGAATACTCAAGCCAAATCGGCAGCAACGAGTAGGCCCCGACCAGCAGGGCAAGGCCCGCAACATAGGTCAGCGTTTTGCTGGTTGCGAGCGGGCGAATCAGTCCCAGGAACATGGCGATCATTCGTGAAAGTGCGGAGGAGTCAATGCGGCGCTATGTTAGAGCAGTCGGGCTTGGTTTTGTAGTCCCACGGTTTGCAGATCGTATCGCGATCACTGGCAATGCTGGCAAATGAGGCGGATGTGCCAGCATCCAGCCCGGCGGAAGATCGATCCGCAAAATCGGAATAATCGTTAAAGTCGAACCGGTGCGGGAGACGATGCTAGTGTCGGGGAGGGTGGAGCTGCGCATAACTTGCAAACCAAGTGTGTGATGTTGCGCCTATCCATAATCGCCCGCTGCGTGCTATCAATCCTGCTGGTTCCAGCGGCCGGTTGCAGCTTGATGCCTGATGTGATCTCGGATCCTCAGGTCCACAATCCGTTTCCGCAATTGAAGCGGGTGGCGGTGCTGCCATTCTTTAACCAGTCCAGCGAGCCAACGCTGAACCAAGACGCGGTTGCCGAAGCCTATTATGGGGAATTGCAAGAGATCCTCGGTTTCGAAGTCTTGCCCGTCGGCGTGACCAAGCTCAAATGGCACGAATTCAATCGGATGTACGGTGATTCGGCCGGCCCCGATTATTTCCAACGCTTCGCCCAATATCTGGATGTCGATGCGGTCGTCGTGGGGGCTGTCACCGATTTCACTCCGTACTACCCACCGCGGATGGCGATGACGACGCATTGGTATGCCGCTAATCCCGGCTTCCATCCGATCCCGCCAGGCTACGGTTTGCCTTGGGGGACACCGGAAGAAAAGAACATTCCACGCGATGTCGTTTTGGAAACGGAGTTCGAACTGGCGAGGGCTCAGTTGAAGACTCAATCGCCGCAAAGTCCTACCGCCGCCAACGCCGCCCCCTATCCAAGTCACGACGCGCCACCGGCCCCAGCAGACATGCGGATCTTCGATCCGAACGGTGGCGCCATGGAAGCGGAAGTTGCTGGCAACCTTCCAGGTGGATGGCCCGACCCAACAGGCCTTATCCCCAACCCACCAACCGCCTTTCCACCTCCAATGCTTGCGCAGGCGGAGCCTGTGCTATCGCATACCCGAATCTACCGCGGAGACGATTCCGAATTTACGCAAAAGTTGGCCGATACCTTCTATTCCGATGATGACGCCCGTTTTGGAGGGTGGCAATCTTACCTATCCCGCAGTGACGATTTCATCCGTTTTTGCTGCAAGTTGCATATAACCGAAATGCTCGGTTCTAGGGGGGGCAAGCATAAAAGCGACCTCATCCTCAGGTGGCCTATCAGCCGATACGAACGCTAGGCAGTTCAGGCAAGATGGACCTGAAGTGCGAAACTGGCGAACACGAGCACTTTTAGGGCGTCACTGGATGGACAAAGAAATCAATGTTCTGGCTCTCGTCAAAGGAGAGGAGAAGTTTATCTTCTTGTACGACGATGCGAATCGCACCGAGACCTTGCGGTTGTTGGGGCGTTTTGCGGCCGATCCTGAGATCGACTTCACCTGGTACGACGCGGCGGTATTGAGCAAGCGAATTCGCGACTCGATCCCAGCCGTTGTCGAAGAGGAACCGCAACACCGTCGCTTCGCGGCTTAAGGAATTGGATCCCGATGCGCAGCGCTATCCCTCAGTTCTTGCAGTACCTTGCACACGAACGCAATGCGTCGGATCTGACGATCAAAGCCTATCGCGAAGACCTGTTTGGGTTGGTGGAGTTTCTGGAAGATCAGCGCGGCAGCACGCCAAAGCCGCAAGACCTGTCGCCGCAAGACCTCCGCGGCTACCAGGCGGCGTTGCAAGAGGCGGATTACGCTCGCAACACGATCTCGCGGAAACTCGCTTCGCTACGCAGCTTCTACCGCTTTGCTCAGCGGCAGGAACTGGCGACGACCAACCCAGCGAGCCCGCTGCGGAATCCGCGCCGGCAACGCAAGCTGCCGCACGTTCTCTCGGGTGCCGAAGTCAATCGGATCCTCAAAACCCCGCCGCTCAACGACCCCAACGGCCTCCGCGACCGCGCGATCCTGGAAACGCTGTATAGCGCCGGATTGCGTGTCAGCGAATTGGTCGGGCTGAACGATGGCGATCTCGACTTCGATCAACAAGTGATTCGCGTTCGTGGTAAGGGACGCAAGGAACGGATGAGCCCGCTGGGTTCGTTTGCGGTTCGCGCCCTGCGGCGATACATGCCGACCCGCAATCGCGATCCGTTGGAGCCTCAGTCCCCTTCGGCGGCGACCTTTTTGAACCGCTTTGGTCGTCGATTGACCACGCGCAGCGTCGGCCGGATGCTGGAAAAACACATCCAGGTCGCGGGGCTCGATACGCGAACCAGCCCGCACACATTGCGGCACAGTTTTGCGACCCATCTGTTGGACGCGGGGGCTGATATTCGTAGCGTGCAGGAGTTGTTGGGGCACAAGAGCCTGGCGACGACGCAGATCTACACTCACGTCAGTGCTGCCAATCTGTTGGCGATCTACGAAAAAGCGCATCCGCGAGCTCGATAGCAACCCCCTGCGTCGAGCGCTCTTGCCGCCGGATACGATCTCGTCTTACGGCCGCTCTTTTTTGCCGCCGGATTGCTATTGCCGCCGGCCGCCGATAATCGCGACAGTACCGGCAACCATGTGGAAGGGAATGCGCGAACCATTGAAAAACTTAAATCACCTGCACCGAACGGTCTTTGTGCCGCTGGCCCTTTGCGCCGCGATTCTGTTCGTGGTGCCAGGTTGTGGTCGGTTGATGCACCAATTGATCCCGCCATCCCCACCGACATCGTTGACGGTCAATCCGGCGATGCTGCCGGCTGTGAAGCCCGACTTCTTGTGGCTGCAAATCGTCGATACCGTCGACGATTACTTCCGGATCAAAACGGAGCAGCCACTGAATGGAATCGACGGATCGTTGGAGACGACCTATCGCGTGGGGGCTTCGATTCTGGAGCCGTGGAACCGCGATAGCACACGCGGATTCGAACGCTTGCAAAGTACGCTGCAATCGATCCGCCGCAAGGCGATCGTTAACGTGCACGCCCAGCAATCGGGATATTCGATCGAGGTCGTGGTGCTCAAGGAGATCGAAGATGTCAATCATAGCCAAGGCGCCAGCGAAGGTTCACTGTCGCTGCGTCACGACGGAACTGTGACCCGTACTGACGAGATCTTCACCGGCGAACCGATCACCCTGGGTTGGATTCCGCTGGGCCGCGACACGAGCTTGGAACAGGTGATCCTGAACGAAATTCTCGATCGCGTTCTCGAACCCGATCGCAAGAAGCTGCTGCATCACTGATGCAGCGCAGCTTGGTTTCGCTTTATTGCGCCGCCAGTTGATCCAACAGCAGACGCAGCTGAGGAATGAACTGCCGCAGCGCCCGCGCTCGGTGGCTGAGCGCCTTCTTGACGCTGGGGCCAAGTTGCCCGAACGTCAAGTGATACTCGGGGATCTCGAACATCGGATCGTATCCAAAACCATGCGTCCCGTGACGCTGTTCAATGATCCGACCGCAACACTTGCCGTTGGCGGCCAGCCGTTCGTTCCCGTCGGGATCCGAAAGACTGAGGTAACAGTTGTAATAGGCGGTGCGACGCTGCAGCGGCACCCCTTCCAGACGCTCCAACAATAGGTCGTTGTTCTTTTCGTCGGTCGCATCGTCACCGGAGAAGCGAGCGCTGTAAATTCCCGGCGCTCCGTCCAGCGCGTCGACCGACAGACCGCTGTCTTCACCGAGCACCCATCGCCCCAGATGCTTGGCTTGTTGAGTCGACTTCAGCCGCGCGTTCTCGGCGAACGAATTGCCATCCTCGACGACTTCGATCGCCGTGGGCCAATCGGCCAACGTGGTCAACCGGACCCGATCGGTGGGCATCACCGCTTGGATCTCGATCGCCTTCTTGCGATTTCCCGTCCCTAGTACTAATTCAAACATCGCGTCTATTTCGCCTTGGTTTGTTTTTCCGTAAACACACTCAGGTCGATCCGACCCTTGCCGACGACGGGGATCTTGCCGTTTCGCACGTCGTTCGAATCGCACAGGCTCTTGAGCGTTCGATAGGTGCTCAGGCCGTCGCTGCGAACCAGGAAGATGATCGTGTCGTCTTTGCCATTGAGGACCTTGTTCATCAGGTCCTTGAAGTCCTTGTCGCCACCCGCCTCGGAGGTTCGCACCCGCTTGGGTTCGGGCAGGTTGTGCAGCACTAACGATCCGTCGGCGCATTCGACGAAGTGAGGCACAAACGTCGCTCCGCTTCCTTGCGGCAGGATCGTCACGTTCCCTTCGGTGGGAACGTCTTCGCGTTTCTTCAGTTGAGCTTCCAGTTGGGCCAGTTGTTCCTGGACCGACGACAACTGAGTTTGCATGTCGCCAATCGTTTCGCGGTCCTTGGGGTTCACCTTCGGGATGACGACTTCCAATTTCTTCTGCTCGGCGAGTTGCTTTTCCAGCTCTTCGGTCTCTTGAAGCAGGGCTTCGAGTTCCGCCTGGGTCAGCTTGCGTTCCTTCTGAGTTTCTTTCAGATGGAGGGCTGCCGAATTGGAGACCGAGATCCGTTGTTGCAACTGTTGGATCGATTCATCCGCCTCTTTCTGCTTCTTCTGAACCGATTCGTATTCTTCGATCTGCGCGATGTCGGGGGAATCGGTTTGCGCAAGGGCGAGCGTGGCGATCATCATCGTCAACACGCCGATCACACAGGCAACGATACTCAAGAATGGAAACAGTGAGATCTCGTCGTCGTTGGTTCGAGGACGTCTAGCCATGTTCGATTCCTATCGCCTTCCGTTTCGCGAGGCCTTCTTGGATCCACCACCAAACCAACCCGAACGTCGCGCTTCGACTTGTTGCACCACGACCTGTTGGTCTCCCAGTTTTTCCAGGACGCCGCTGAGGCTGGAGAGCCCGCGGTCGAGCCCCGCCAGATGTTCCTGCATCGTGGTCTGCGATTGGGCAAACGTGCCACTCACGTTGTTGCTCATGCTGGCCGCTTGATCGGCGAGATTCGCCAGCGTTCCTTGGATCTTCTCCGCCGCGTTGGCCATCTGGTCGAGTTGCGCCTGCAGCACCGCTTGCTGATCGAGTGTCTGTTTCTGCAGCATCGCAACGTGTTGCTGCTGCTGTTGTTCGATCCGACCGTTGACTTCGTCCCAGCCTTTGGAGACCTGCGACGTCAAGCTGGTGCCAATCGCGTCGAGCTTCTTCAGCCAGCGTTCCATTTCGGCATGCTGGGTTCCCAACGCCTGTTCGACCGCAGCGCGGAAGATCGCCACGTCGCCGCCGCTGCTGGCGCCACCGGCGCCTCGTTCGGCTCCACCCTCGCGCCCGTCGTTCAATCGACGCAACAGGTTCTCGTTGCAGTATTCATCGACGCTCGAGATCAAATCCTCTTCGCTCTTCTGCAACGCCGACGCGGGCAGCTTGACCAACATACTCATGATCAGCGCCAACAGCGTCGTATCAAACGCGGTTCCCAGACCGCCGAAGACGTCCTGCAACGCAGCCTTCATCGCGTCCATGTTGCCGCCGCCGCTGAGGCTGGTCGCCAAACTGGCAACCGCCGCGCTAACGCCCATGACCGTACCGATAAAGCCCAAGATCGGCAGCGACCAAATGAAGACCTTCAGAATCGTGTAACTACCAGCGACGTTGTTGGCATCGATCGCCGATTGCGATTCCATCATCGTCACGGTTTCCGCGGCGCTTTTGCGAACGCGGAAGTGTTCGATGCCGCGGACCACGCGGTTGACCAAAAACGTGTCGCTCGATGCACCAGGCAGTTCGTTGATGTTCATGATGAACCGGTCCAGCGAACCGACAGTGATCTCGTTGGAGATCTCCACCGGCAGCACGTCCAGCAGCATCGCGTCTTTCTGTTTCTTCAGGTTCAACCATTTCAGGAACAGGATCGCCAACGCCCAGAACATCAACAGAGTCGTCGGGAAGGGGACCGGGCCGCGATCCCAAAACAGCTGGCCGAATTGGAACTGTCGCAGCGGAAACATCAGCCCCAACCAGATGACCGTCGCAACCGCACCGATCAATCCGCTGATCACCAGGCTCACGTCGCTGCTGGCCGCTTCGCCGTTGCCCGCGCTGAACCAGCTCTTCTGCGGGCGTTTCGCTTTAACGTGACGCTTCTTGGCCGCCGGCGCCGCTGGCGCAACAGCGGGCGTGGCCGTAAAGTTCGGCAGGGCGGGGGCTGCCGCCGCGGCGGGCGTCGGTTTCGCAGCGGCCGGTTTGTCGCCAAGATTCAGATTCGGAAATCCGCCCGAGGGTTCGGTATCTTCCAAAGGCTCCGCGTCGGGGATTCGGACCGTCGCACGGCAGTAGGGACAAGCCCGGCTCTTGCCCGCCAGATCGATAGAAACCTTCAGCGATTTGTTGCATTTGGGGCAAGGGATTTTAAAAAACGACACGGGGGAAAGCTCGCGATTAAATCAGGAATGAGGTTCAAAGCGGAGGCGGTGGAACGCGGCCCCAAGGTTGGGCTCCCAGCGGGTGTGGCGGGGATATTTCCCAAGACGGCGGTGAGGCCACTTCAAGGGACGCCCTGAGTCCCATATGCATGGGGGGGCTTCTGCGGGAAGCTGCCTGGGACGTGGTGTTCGTAGGATGCTTGCGTTCGCTAGCTCTCTATAGTCGCCCAAGGTTGGTCTCTCATCAAGGTATAGTCTTGGGAAACGATGGGTAAATCGTTTTTTGCGGGGTAGACGCTCGGGGGAGGTCGGTCGAGCGGAAAACGCCGCATTTGCGTCGCCGTCGGGGGACGCGAATTTGCAATCGGGGAACCTTTCGACCATGATTGGGCACCCTCACGATAGCCCCTTTCTCCCTCGGGAATCCCTCTCCATGCGAAGCTTGTTTTTCAGTTTCTCTCTGGTCCTCTTGTCCAATCTGGTTCTAGCCGACGGTCCTGCGGATAACCATGCCACCACGGTCCGCCCCGTGCCGCCGGTGGGAATCGAAATGAAGCCGGCCGATCGAGACGAACTGCTCGCGGGATTGGAGAAATTGAACGCGAAGATCCAGCAGATTCGCGATGCCAAAGAACCGTTGGGGCAAGCGTTGCTGCCCGACGTCGAAATCTTCGCCCGCGCGATCCGCGATGCGGTCGCGCACCGCGAACTGTTCGCCGAACGAGACGTCAACAAGGCGCGACAGGTGCTGGCCGAAGGGCTCGATCGCGCCGAAGCGTTGGCGGCGGGCAAGGCTCCATGGACCACGCAGACCGGCCTGGTCGTTCGCGGCTTTCGCTCTCGGATCGACGACACGGTTCAGCCGTACGGGATGGTCGTTCCCGAGAGTTATTCCTCCTCCGGCGCGACGAAGCATCGCTTGGACCTGTGGCTGCACGGCCGCGGCGAACGCAGTTCCGAAGCGGTCTTTATCCACGAACGGATGAATCAGGTGGGCCGGATTTCGCCAGCCGACACGCTGGTCCTGCATCCTTATGGCCGGTACTGCAACGCCTTCAAATTCGCCGGTGAGATCGACGTCCTCGAAGCTTTGCAGCACGCCCGCACGCAGTACCGCGTCGACAACGACCGGGTCAGTGTACGGGGGTTCTCGATGGGAGGAGCCGGTTGTTGGCAGCTGGCCGTTCATTACCCCAGCCTCTTCTTCGCCGCGAACCCTGGTGCCGGATTCTCCGAGACTCCGGAGTTCCTGCGAACCTTCCAAAGCGAAACGCTCGATCCAACCTGGTACGAGAAAAAGCTGTGGCAGATGTACGACTGCACCGGCTATGCCGCCAACCTATTTAATCTGCCGACGGTCGCCTACAGCGGCGAATTGGACAAGCAGAAACAGGCGGCTGACATCATGGAACAAGCGATGCAGCGGGAAGGATTGCGTTTGACGCATCTGATCGGACCCGAGACGAAGCACACGATCCATCCCGATTCGCTGCAGTTGATCGAACGGAAGCTTGCCAGCCTTGCCCGTGGCGGCCGCGATCGATTGCCCGAAACGATCGACTTTGCAACCTACACGCTGCGATACAACAAGTCGTTCTGGCTGACCGTCACGGAGCTCGAATCGCATTGGGAAAAAGCGACGGTTCGCGGTGGCTTGCAAGGAGAGGGGAACACAGTGCGTTTGAGTGTTGCCGGAGTCAACGGTTTGCGGATCGAACTGCCCGCTGGCACGAGCCCCTTCGATCCCCGGCATCCGGTGAACTTGGAACTGACCGTCACGGGAACGGACAGCGCAGGGGAAGGCTTTCCGCAAACGCAGATGATCGCCGGGCCGCAGCCCGAATCGGATCGATCTTGGGTTTGCGAAGTCTACCGCGACGGAGCGACTTGGAAGTTAGGCCGTCGCCCTTCGGCGGGCCTGCAGAAACGCCACGCGTTGCAGGGGCCGATCGACGATGCGTTTATGGACCGCTTTATCCTGGTCGAACCGACCTCGCCGGCAGCCCATCCGGCGATCGAAGCTTGGACGCGAGCCGAATTCGAGAGAATGGTCACCGAGTGGCGGCGGCAATTCCGCGGCGACGCGATCGTCCGCCGCGATGTCGACCTGACCGACGAAGAGATCGCCAATTGTCACTTGATCCTGTTTGGCGATCCGTCCAGTAATTCAGTGCTGGGATCGATCGCCGATCAATTGCCGATCGGCTGGAACGACAAGGTGGTCACTGTCGGCGAGCAATCGTTCGACGCGGCGCATCACGCTCCGGTCATGATCTATCCGAACCCGAAGAATCCGACCCGATACGTCGTGATCAACAGCGGATTCACCTATCGCACGTTCGCCTATTTGAACAACGCACGGCAGGTTCCCAAACTGCCCGATTGGGCGGTCATCGACGTAAGAACACCCGCCGATTCGCTGTGGCCCGGCAAAGTGGTCGACGCCAATTTCTTTGACGAGAGCTGGCAGTTGCGGTAGCGATAGGGGAATTTTTGTAGCGCCGGGCGTGTGAATTTATGCATCCGGTGTGATCAGGAATTCACCCTCCCCAAACGCAGTTTGCGGGGAGGGTCGAACTAGCGAAGCGATGTTCGGGGAGGGGCGGTCGGAGGTGAAGCCGCGTCGCTGGATCCCGGTGAATGCCCTCCCCGGAAAACTCGCTAAACGCTCATTTTCCGACCCTCCCAGCTGCGCTGGGCGGGTGAATTTGGGCTTCCGGTGTGATCATGAATTCACCCTCCCCAAACGCAGTTTGCGGGGGAGGGTCGAACGAGCGAAGCGTTGTTCGGGGAGGGGCGTCGGAGGTAAAGCTGCGTCGCTGGATCCTGGTGAATGCCCTCCCCGGAAAATTCGCTAAACGCTCTTTTTCCGACCCTCCCAGCTGCGCTGGGCGGGTTAAACTTGGCCGGGCGGGGGAAGCTGCACGCCACTTAAGATCGCAGCGATTCGGCAAACGTCTCGCGCAGCAGACGCTCGGTCTCGGCAGCTTTGTCGCTTTGGATGACGACGTTCACCTGCAGCTCCGACGTGTTGATCATCTGGATGTTTACGCCCGCTTGGGCAAGGGTGCGGAACATGATCGTACCGACGCTGGTGTGGCTGCGGAGTCCGATACCGCTGACCGAAAGCTTGGCGATGTCGTCCGCCCCGTCGGTGCCTCGCAGATTGAACTTCTTGCACAACGCTTCGGCCACGGCGCGGCTGTTGGCATAGTCGGCTTTGGGGACGGTGAAACTGACGCTTGTCGTGCCATCTTCGCCGTCGTAGCCCTGGACGATCATGTCGACAAAGATCCCCGACTTGCCAACGTCGGCAAAGATGTCGGCGGCGATTCCGGGACGGTCGGGAACGCCCAACAGCGTGATCCGCGCTTGGTCGGGAACCAACGCGATATCGGTCAGCGTCAGCTTTTCCAAGGTATCGTCCTGCAGCGTCGCGACGACGCTTTGCAGGTCGGCGGTCTGGCTGCGATCGTGCTGAATCTGGCTCCAGTTGCGAGCATCTTCGGCGACGCTTTCGAGCTTAAACGCGTTGTGGACAACGCGCAGTGCGTCTTGAGCTTTTTCGCGTGGGACCAGTGCTGAGATCTTGATCTCGCTGGTCGTGATCATATAGATGTTGATGCCCGCTTCGGCCAATGCGGAGAACATCCGATGGGCGACGCCGGTTTGTTGAGCCATCCCCAAGCCGACGACCGAGATCTTGCTGACGTTTTCGTCCGAGGAAACGCCCAGGGCACCAATCTTTTCGATCGCGTCGCGGGCGGCTTCCAACGTGACCGCCAGTTCGCTGCTGGGGACGGTGAAGGAGACGTCCGCTCGGCCTTCGGTTCCCACGTTTTGAACGATCATGTCGACAGCGATCTTGCGATCGGCGATCCGCGAGAAGATGTCCAGGCTGGTGCCGGGAACGTCGGGGACGCCCAGGATCGTGACGCGGGCTTCGTTTTTGGTCATCGCCGCACCGCAGACTGGCGACGATTCCGATTCGCACTCGGCGACGATCATCGAACCCGTCGTGTCGGAGAAGCTGCTGCGGACATGGATCGGCACGCCAAACTTCTTGGCGAATTCGATCGAGCGATTGTGCATCACGCCCGCTCCAAGACTGGCAAGCTCTAACATTTCGTCGTAGCTGACCACTTCGACGCGTCGAGCTTCGGGCAACAGTCGCGGATCGGTGGTGTAGACGCCGTCGACGTCGGTGTAGATTTCACACGTGTCGGCCCCCAGGACCGCCGCCAGTGCAACCGCCGTGGTGTCGCTGCCGCCACGGCCGAGCGTGGTGATGTTGAAATCATCGTCGATCCCTTGGAAACCGGCAGCGATCACGATGTTGCCCGCATCGAGATAGCCCTGGATGCGTTGAGTGTCGATCGATTGAATACGCGCTTTGGTGAAGGTGTTGTCGGTGCGGATGCCCATCTGAGCTCCGGTCAGACTGACCGCCATGTATCCCAGCGATTCGATCGCCATCGCCATCAACGCCACGGTCACCTGTTCGCCGGTCGACAGCAACACATCCATTTCGCGAGCCGGCGGCCGATCGTTCAGTTCGTAGGCCAGTTCGACCAGGCGGTCGGTGTTCTTGCCCATCGCGCTGACGACGGTGACGACTTGGTTTCCCTGGGTGTGGGCGCGGATCGCTTTGCGAGCGGCAGCGCGAATCTTTTCGACATCGGCAACGCTGGTGCCGCCAAATTTCTGAACGATCAATGACATAGCTGTGTGGAGGTTTGGGCGTGTGGTTGACGTGGAGCGATGGGGCCAGAGCTACCGGGCTGTAAATTCTTTCATCAAGTCCCATCCCTGGTCGAAGCTTTTGCCGGTCGATGCGGCAGCGACTTCGTCAAACGTTTGCGCCGGGTCGGCCTTTGTGTCGGAACCGGCAATCGCAAACGGAACCATGCCGTGCGTGTGCTTCTTGGTGGAACAGAAGGTCGGGTGATCGGGCATCACCAAAATTCGATAGTCCCCCTGCGCCTGCAGCGCCGCGTGCAGCGGGCCGACGATCTGCGAATCGATCTGCTGCAACGCTTCGATCTTCGCGTCGTACCGCCCCTCGTGGCTCGCTTCGTCGGGAGCTTCGATGTGAACGCAGACGAGGTCGTATTCCTTGAGCGCTTCGATCGCCGCTTGCCCCTTGGCTGCGTAATCGGTATCCAAATAACCGGTCGCCCCGGCGACTTCGATCCGCGGCCAACCGACGATCGCAGCGATCCCACGCAGCAGATCGACTGCCGTGATCATCACGCCTTGCGGGCCATAGGCTTCGCGGAACGGTGGCAAGCTGGGAGCACGCCCCTGCCCCCACAACCAGACATTGGTCGCTGGCCGTTTACCGGCGGCGCGGCGGGCGACGTTGACGGGATGATCGGCGAAGATCTCGTGCGACGCAGCCATCAGCTCGCTGATCAAGTCGCTGCCGGGACCGCGGGGGAAATCGTCGACGACCGGAAGATCGGTCAGATCGTGCGGGGCGCTGGTCCGAGTTTCCTGCCCAAACGGTGCGGGCGATTCGGCGGAACCGCGAAACAGCATCAGATTGCGGTAGCTGACGCCCGGGACAAACTGGATCTGATCGCTCCCCAATTTCTCTTGCAGCGATTTCAGCAGCTCGGTCGATTCGGCGGTCGTGATGTGATCGGCCGTGAAATCGACCATCGTCTGGTCTTCGATCGTGACCAGGTTGCAGCGAACCGCCCAGTCGTGGGGGCCCAGCTCGATCCCTTGCGCCGCAGCTTCCAGCGGCGCCCGGCCTGTGAAGTATTGATTCGGGTCGTAGCCGAGCAGGCAGAGGTTGGCGACCTCCGAACCGGCTGGAAAATGAGCCGGCGTATTGTTGCTCAAGCCAACCGTGCCGGCAGCTGCGATCGCATCCATGTGGGGAATTTGAGCTGCTTGCAGCGGGGTTTTGCCCCCCAGAGCTTCGAGCGCTTCGTCCGCACATCCGTCGGGAATGATGATGACATATTTCATAGGCAAAGTCTGGCTGCGCCCCTTAAAAAACGCAAGTAGGATAGCGACGGGTCGCGAATTCGCTGCAAATCGCCCGGTTTACCAAAGGGCTCGCCGCCGCGAAACGCATTCATATTGCGACCGAGACCGCGAAGTTGTTATTTAACGATGCAGATATCTGCTCGCCCCCGGCAGGTGGGCGATTCGCACGATCGCGAGTCTCACCCCGCAATTTTCGCCAAAGCAAGGAAGCCCCCATGAAGCCGATCGCCATCCGCCAGCTTGCAAACGAACTTGCCGCCACCGTGATCGGCGACGATTCGCTGCAGATCACCGGTGCCAACCCGATCGGCGAAGCATCGGCCAGCGAAATCACGCTGTTGGACAATGTTGAACGTCGGTCCGATTTGGAATCGACAGCAGCGTCGGCTGTTGTCGTCGCATCAGAACTCGAAAACTGTCCGCTGGTTCAGCTGATCGTGCCGGATGTTCACGCCGCGTTTATGGAGATCGTGGCAAAGTTCCGCCCTTCGCAGGTCGTGGCACCCGCCGGAATCAGCCCCCACGCCGTCGTCGACCCTTCGGCGCAGATCGCCCACGATGCGACGATCGGCCCGGGATGTGTGATCGGTGCGAACGTCACGATCGGGCCGCGTTGCAACCTCGTCTCCGGCGTGACCGTGATGGCCGGCTGCACCTTGGGTTCGGAAGTGAACCTGATGCCAGGCGTGCTGCTGTATGAAAACACAATCCTCGAAGATCGCGTCTGGATTCATGGCGGTTCGATTTTGGGAGCCTTTGGTTTCGGATATCGCCAGTCGGAAGGAAAACACATCCGCACCGGGCAGCTCGGCTACGTTCACGTCGAAGCCGATGTCGAGATCGGCGCCGCGGTGACGATCGATCGCGGCACCTACGGCGCGACGCGGATCGGATGCGGGACCAAGATCGACAACCAAGTGCAGATCGCCCACAACGTTCAGGTCGGTCGCCACAACCTGATCTGCTCGCAAGTCGGCATCGCGGGCAGCAGCAGCACCGGCGACTACGTCGTGCTGGCCGGGCAAGTTGGACTGAAGGACCACATCAAACTGGGCGACGGCGTGATCGTGGGAGCTCAAGGTGGCGTGATGGCCGACTGCGAACCAGGCAACGTCTACTTGGGCAGCCCGGCGACGAAGCAGAAGGAACAGATGCAGATCTTTGCGATGTGGCGTCGTTTGCCCGAGATGCGTCGTCAGATCAAAACGCTCGAAAAGCAGCTCTCAAAAATGCAGGAGCCTAACGCTTCGCAAACGAAAGCTGCTTAGTCGCCGCAAACCAATCCAACGGCCCGCGCGGAATAACGCCGGGCCGTCCCCAATCCCTTCCCTCGTATCCCCTGTCCGCCATGAATTCGGCTACGCTACCGAGCCCGTCCATCGCCAACGCTTCGCCGAGTGGCAGCACCGTCGGGCTGATCGCTGGATGGGGGCGGTTTCCGATTCTGGTTGCCGAGTCGCTGAAGCGGCAGAACCATCGGGTCGCCTGCGCTGCGATCCGCGGTCACGCTTGCGAAAGTTTGAATGACATCTGCGATGAGGTCCGTTGGTTTGGCGTCGCCAAAATGGGAGGCCAGTTGCGGTTCTTCCGTCGGCATGGCGTCCAGCGGATGACGATGGCGGGCAAGCTGTTCAAAGCCGACCTGATGTTCCAGGGATCGGTTTGGCTGCGGCACCTGCCCGACCTGTTCTGCATCCGCACCATGGCCCCACATTTTATTACGCGCAGCAAAGACACTCGCGACGACACGCTTTTGACCGCCGTGACCGACGCCTATCTGGCGCGCGGGATCGAGGTCTGCCCCGCCACCGATTTCGCTCCGGAGCTACTCGTGAAACAAGGCCACCATTCGACGCAACGATTGAACGCGAAACAGCAAGCCGACGTTCGCTTTGGTTGGACAATCGCCAAGCAGATGGGCGGGCTGGACATCGGTCAGAGCATCACTGTGAAAGATCAAACCGTCGTGGCGGTCGAAGCGGTCGAAGGGACCGACGCTTGTATCGAGCGATCGGGGAAGCTGTGCGGCAAGCGAGGCTTCACCCTGATCAAAGTCGCCAAGCCGCAGCAAGACATGCGATTCGACGTTCCCACGATCGGTCCGCAAACGATCGAACTGCTGGCTGCCGCCGGCGGCAGTTGCATCGTGATCGAAGCCGACAAGACGATTGTCGTTGACCGAGAAGAGGTAACGCGGATCGCCAACGCCCACCGGATCGCGATCGTTGCGGTCAACGATGCCGAACTGGCGGAGAACGAAAACATCTTTGCCGCCTGACACGTTGTCAAGCGATCAACATTAGCACGATTCGCTATTTCGACACCCCCAACCCGTCTGGTACAAGATCCACTCACAACCCGACAGCGGCTTTCCCCACTGTTGAAGCGTGGGAGGAAACGCGGCGCCGAATGTCGCAGATGCCGATCACCGCGATCAGAAAAGAATCATCGTGAATCCAGAGCCCCAAGAACCCAGCCTCAAACTGTATCCGGGACCGGCATGGTCGGCCCGCTCCAGCAAGCCGCTGCAACCGTTGTTGTGGTTCGGCGTGGCGGTGACGATGCTGACCCCGTTGGCTTTGTTCTGCGATTACGACATCGCGGTTTGGTTTTGGGAAGATCGGTTGCCGGGCGATTTCCGCAAGGTGATCTTCATTTCGGAATTCTTCTCGCACGGGCTTGGGGTTGCGATGATCATTGCGGGGATCGCGATTCTGGTCCCCGAGAAACGTTGGTGTTTGCCACGATTGGCCGCGCTGTCGTTCGGCAGCGGCGCGATCGTGACGATTCTTAAAATGTTCATCCTGCGGCGGCGACCGAACGATTTTGATTTCGCCACGGCGCGGGAGGATTCGATCTACCAGTGGGCGTTGGATGCCTATTTGCAGAACGTGGCGATCTTCGACGATAGCACGCTGCGTTCGTTCCCCAGCGGTCACGCTGCAACCGGTGTTGGGTTGTGTATCGGGATGATGCTACTGTTCCCTCGGGGACGCATCTATTTCGTTTGTTTGGCGACACTCTCGTGCTCCGAACGGTTGTTGTGCCAGGCGCACTTTTTGAGTGACGTCTTGGCCGGCGTCGCCGTGGCAACGCTGTGGTCGTACGTCTGCCTGCATCCTCGAATGTTGGGCGTTTTGTTTGGGCATATGGAACCCGAAGGTCGCGGGTTCAAGGTTCCCAACGTCGACGATTTGCGTGGTAGGCCGTACAAGCAAGCCGCCTGATCCGGAGCTACGGCGGTCGATGTGGAGCTACTTCAGCCGGTGCCTGCCGGCCTTTTCGCGCGCTTGGTTGACAGTAGCGAGCGCCTGCGGTTCCTGTCTCAGGAAGCGAACGATCTGGCTTGCTGTGGTGCACCAGAACTCTGCCGCAGTGGCCACATCCCCTTCGTTGGCGAGCGTTCGATTGAGCACATCGGCCAAGATCACGGGATAGACTTCGTTGCCAATCGCGACGCGGAATTGCGAACCGCCGTACTGGCGGACCAGCGGCACGACGAACGCTTCCACCTCTTCGCGAACCTGAATCGCAAGTTCGACGCGCAGCCGTGCCACCGCCACGCTGCGGTTCTCCGCTTGGCTGCGCCGCTCCGACGCCTCCGCCGTCACGCCCGTCGGGCGATGCTTCAACACGACGGCGCTGGAAACCTTGTTGCGATGTTGGCCGCCAGGTCCTCCACGGCGCGTGAATTTAACATCGCACTCCTGGATCAACGCCTGCTCGTCGAGCGCGACCGCAGGGATCGAAGAGGAACGGCTGGGAGACGGCATAGAAATCCAAATCAGTAAAGACGGTTTGCGCAAGTGCAGCGTGTTTCATACTAACACGAAGCGCAATCGAGTGGTCTTATCCATTCTTTGCGAAGGGAGGTTGATTCAATCACTTTCCGCTTCGGGCCGGTATCGGGCTGGGGAGCACTGCGAAAACTTCTCTATTACGGTGCGGCAGCTGTACCGTATAATCTGCTGCCCGATCGGACGCCTCGGGTTCGCACCAGCGACCGAGACTTCCGACGTCGGCCTTAGGCTCGACCTGCCGCCTGGATTGGGGGCGGCTGGCGTAATTTGAAAAGCTTCATTCCTCAAAGCGATCTTATGCCGTTCATTGAATTGACTGGCCAAACGTTGATGGACGTGATCAACGATGGCGAAATTAATCCCGAAGAACTTCGCAAGGCGGGAGTCACCAGTACGTCGGTGCTGCGAGTGAACAAGCACGGCGAATTAGAGATCCGTAAACGCGATGGATGGGAATTGATCGGCGGACTTCTTGGGAACTACGAAGATCGATTGCGCAAAATCACCGGATACGATTGGGTTTAAACGATGAGCAGTCCACGAACGAGCGTCCGGGTTGAAGGATTGATCCACCGCGGCGAACGATGCATGGGGCCGATCAAGTTGCCGCTTGGGCCTGCCGAACAGTTTCTGGAAGAGTTCAATCGACTGTACGGCGGGATTGAACTGCGAGTCGAAGCGGCGGCTGCGGAGCAACCGCCGGAAACTTGTGGCGGTGGCAACTAGCGGACGCGCATGATTCGCTTGGCGATATGCTGTTTGCCCGATCGCATCGTCGCGCGAACTTCGATCGCGTGCGTTCCCGGTTTCAGATCGACGGGCAACGTCGCCTGCCAAATGTGCGGCGTGTCGCGAGCTGCTGGCAAACCGGTCCACGCTTTCTGTTCCAGCGATTCTTCCAGGGCAAGGGCGGCGACGTAAGCGGGATCTTTGGTCGTCGTCTGCTCCATCGGCTTCCACGCGTCGTCGTCGCCGATCCGGAACTCGCACTTGGTTCGTTCCGAACCGTTGAAGACGTTGACCACAACCTTGGGCAACTGGTCGGCATCGCTTGGCAGTGCGGCGATCTCGATCTCTTCGGGAGCGTAGATGTTCATCTGGTGATGGGCTGTTCGCGACGCAGCGCGAAACTCCAGATCATACTTGTGCCCGTCGAAGGTCATGATCGAATAGCCGTTGGGGCCACCATCTTTCATCGTCGTGTGCGGCAGTCCGCGTTCATCGGGAGCACCACGCCACCAGCTGCCGCAGACGGTCACGTTGATCACATGGTGATGTTTTTTTGGCCCCTGCCAGCCATCTTCTTCTCCGATGAAGTGATGCTCCATGTAGTGCGCGTGGGCGGAGATCGATACCGCAAACGGCCGCTGCTGGATCAATTGATACAGTTCCTGTCGATCGGTGACGCTAACCAACGGGATGTGCATCATCAGCACCACCAATTGATCTGCCGGGATGCCGGCTAGGTCGTTGCGAATGAATTCCATCTGCCGCTCGCCCAGACCGCCGGTGTATTTGCCTCGTTTGCCCGGCGTGTCGACAGTCCACATCACGTCGTCTAGGACCATGAAGTGCACCGGGCCGTGATCGAACGAGTAATAGGACGGACCGTAGTGTCGCTCAAACGTCTCGTCACTCGTCTTGTCGTCGGTCGCGTCGTAGTTGATGTCATGGTTGCCGATCACGTTGTACCAGGGAATGCCGATCAGCGCGATCGCTTCGTTAAACGGCTTCATCACCTCCAGATCGTCGAACACGATGTCTCCCAGCGTGACGCCAAACGACGCCTGATGGGCTTCTTCGGCGATCACTTGTTCGATCACATCGTGCGCGATGTATTCGACTTCTTTGACGTTGCGAGGCTGCGGATCGCCAAACATCAGGGCCCGGAACTGGTTCGGTTCGGCTCGCTTCACCAACGGGAAATCGACCGATTTGGGAAGCGGCCCAGTCGGCGCGACGCCTGGAAATTTCGTTTTTGGCGAACCGGCGGGTTTGTGGATGTAGAAGAACTGCGGCAGGTTCAGTTTGTTGACCGGAGTCATCCAGTTGCGCGGCTTGATCACAAAGATGATCGCATCGTCGCTGATCTTCAGATGGTAGCGACCGTCGGCGTCGGTCTTCACGATCGCCTTGCCATTGCTGACGCGGACATCGGGCAGGCCCGGTTCGCCCGGATCGCGGCGGCCATTGCCATTTTGATCGTCGAAGACGATCCCGGTGGCGTCGATGTTTTCGGGGCCATCGGACGGTCCGTGGTCATGCCCTTCGTGGGCGCGGCAGGGGAGCGATCCGAGGCCGAGGGTGGCAACAAGCAGAACGAGAGCGGAGATTCGCATGGCATGAAGTGCTGGGGTAGGTCGTGTGAAGTTTCAGTTGGGTTTGGGCGGGAGTGATCATTGTAGCCCCGGGGGAGCGTGTTGCGAGAACCGCCGATGCTCTCTTCCACTATTATTAACATTCGTTTTCGATTACCTTTACCCCTTCTAGATCGATTCAGCCTATCTGTATTTGAACCAGGGAATTCATGAGCACCGAGATCTTCAGTTTGGTTGGTTCCACCGCAGTCGTCGTGGGTGGAACAGGCGTCTTAGGTGGCGGCATGGCCCAAGCGTTGGCTGATGCAGGGGCCAAAGTGGCGGTTGTGGGACGCAGCGCCGAGCGCGGTGAAGCTCGAGTCCGCGAGATCGAAGCGGCTGGCGGAACGGCGATGTTTCAATCGGCCGACGCGCTCTGCCGTGATTCGTTGACAGCCGCCCGCGACGCGATCGCCAAGCAACTGGGAACTCCCACCATTCTGATCAACGCCGCCGGCGGAAATCACCCCGACGCCACGCTGCCGCCGGGGAGCGATTTCTGCAAGCTGCCGCACGAGGCGTGGCAGGGCGTGTTCGACCTGAACCTGGTTGGCGGCGTGTTGCTGCCCAGCCAAGTCTTTGGCGAATCGATGCTGGCCGTCGGTGAAGGCTGCAGCATCATCAACATCGCTTCGATGGCTGGGATGATCCCATTGTCGCGCGTCGTCGCCTATTCGGCGGCCAAAGCGGCTGTGATCAACCTCACCCAGTTCCTGGCTCGCGAATGGGCCACGCGTGGCGTTCGCGTCAACGCGATCAGCCCCGGCTTTTTCCCGGCCGACCAAAACCGCAAACTGTTGTTCAACGACGATGGCAGCTACACCGAGCGTGGTGGACAGATCATCGGCCACACTCCGATGGCTCGTTTCGGTGACGCAAACGAACTGGCGGGAGCCGTTGTTTGGTTGGCCGCATCAAAAGCTTCGTCCTTCGTGACGGGGCAAAACATCGTCGTCGACGGCGGATTTTCATCGGTAACCATCTAGCCGATTCGTCCACCACATGCCATCAATGGTGCGGCGGCCTGTTGCCACAGGAAGCATGCGCTGCGATTTTAGCGTGGCGGATGATCGGAGCGATCGTTCCCGATTCACACGCTTCCCCTGACCCGAATCAAAACAAACCATCCTTACCAAATTTGGAGACACTATGAGCGTTTTAAACATCAAATCCGAAGCCGACTTGGATTTCCTGGCCCTGGGCGCCGTCGTCCATCGCTTGGATCCAGGGACCACCGTATTCCGCAAGGCGCGTGAATTTAAGGTTCACGTTTCGGGTGGCGAATACAACTGTGCCGCCAACCTGTCGGACTGCTTCGGCCTGAACACCGGCGTCTGCACCGCAATGGTCAATTACGGCATCGGCGAATTGGTCCAAGCTCGCATCCAAGAAACGGGAGTTCGCCCGTTCTACAAGCATTTCGAGCACGATGGCGTTCACGGCCCGAACATCGCGACCGTCTACAGCGATTGCGGCTGCGGCGTCCGCGCTCCTGTCGTCTTCTACAACCGATCCAACGAAGCGGGCGCGATGCTGAAGCCGGGCGACTTCGATTGGGACAAGCTGTTCAGCGGTGGTGTGAAGTGGTTCCACAGCGGAGGCATCTTCGCCGCGTTGTCGGCGTCGACTTCCGAGTTGGTGATCGAAGCGATGAAGGCGGCTCGCGCCAAGGGAACGATCTGCTCGTTCGACCTCAACTACCGCGCCAAGCTGTGGAACAAGTTGGGCGGACTGGAAAAGGGTCAAGAGATGATCGCCAAGATCGTCGAAAACGTCGACGTTCTGTTCGGCAACGAAGAAGACCTGCAAAAGGGCTTGGGCTTCAGCGGTCCCGAAGTGGAAGAGAAGAAGGATTCGAAGCTGGATCCGGAAACGTTCTTCCAAATGATCGAGAAGACCGTCGCCAAGTATCCGAACATCAAGATGGTCGCCACCACGCTGCGTGAGGTTCACACGACCAACCGTCACGATTGGGGTGCGGTTCTGTGGATCGGTGGCGAGAAGCACGTTGCACCAACGTGCCAGTTGGACGTTCTGGATCGTATCGGTGGCGGCGACGGATTTGCTTCGGGTCTGATCTACGGCCTGTTGGACGGACGTCCACACGAAGAAGCGCTTCGCTTGGGCTGGGCTCACGGAGCTCTGTTGACCACGTTCTCGGGCGACATCAGCAACGCCAAGCTGCCCGAAGTCGAAGCCTTCGCTCAAGGCGGTTCGGCTCGCGTACAACGCTAAAGCGTAGTGCAACAAGTCGTGCTGCGACTCTGCTCGCAGCCGTTGCCATCTGAAATGAACGCCGCGACCACGTCGCGGCTCCACCGGAGTCCACCGTTGGGATCGCTAACGTTTATCGCCGGGACCGACACCGATGTCGGCAAGACTTTTGTCTCCAGCCTGCTGGCTGCGGCGATTCGCCAGCGTGGCCTCCCCGTCGGCGTCTATAAACCGGTCGCCAGTGGCTGCTGGTTGGAACAGGATGAACTGGTCAGCGGCGATGCGGTTGCTCTCTGGCAAGCCGCCGGCAAGCCTCTGGATCTGGAACACGTTTGCCCGCAGCGATTTGCCGCGGCGCTCTCCCCTCCACGAGCTGCTGAAGCCGAGGGAAAGCGGGTCGACGTCGATCAAATCCTCTCCGGCCTGACGCCCTGGACCGAAGGCTTTGATCATGTCTTGATCGAAGGAGCCGGCGGATTGCTGTCGCCGCTGGCGGATGATTTTCTGAATGCCGACCTGGCAGGAGAGTTGGAAGCCGACGTGATTCTTGTCGCGGCCAACCGCCTGGGCGTAGTCAACCACACGCTGCTGAGTGTCGAGGTCTGCCGCAGCCGCCTGGGACGCGATCCGATCGCGATCGTCTTGAACCAAGTCGGCCGCGAAGGCTGCGAATCGATGAAGACCAATCGCGGCGAGATCCAACGTTATGTCGGCCGGACGCCGATCATCGAGGTGGGATTTGGCCAGCAGCGGTTGCTCGAATCGGTCGGCGCAGAGGAATTCATTGGCCGGACCTTACGCACGCCCAGCGCTTAGCGTTAAAATCGACGACTTTCCTGGCGAGCTTGCGTCGCTAGGAAGCGGGATTTCCGCGTCGTATCTCTGATTATGGATGGCCCCATGAAAGCAATGCTGCTGACCGAATACAAAAAATTGGAACTGGCGGAGATCCCCGTTCCGGAACTAGGCCCCGACGACGTCTTGGTTCAAGTGAAGGCGTGCGGCATTTGCGGCAGCGACATCCACGGCTACGACGGCAGCACCGGTCGGCGGATTCCGCCGTTGGTGATGGGGCACGAAGCGTCGGGCGTCGTCGCTTCGGTCGGCAGCGGCGTGACCGATCTGCCCGCCGGCACGCGAGTGACTTTCGATTCGATGGTCTGGTGCGGCAAGTGTCACTTCTGCCGCCGCGGCGAGATGAACCTGTGCGACAACCGCCGCGTGCTGGGCGTCTCGTGCGGCGAATATCGGCAGTACGGTGCGTTCGCCGAATACGTGGCGGTTCCTCGTCACATCGTTTACGAATTGCCCGATGCTGTCTCGTTCGAACAGGCCGCGTTGATCGAAGCGATCTCCGTCGCGGTCCATGCGGCGGAGCGGACGCCCGTTTCCCTGGGCGACACCGCGGTGGTTGTTGGCAGCGGGATGATCGGTCTGCTGGTGATCCAAGCGATCAAACTGGCCGGTTGCTCGCGAGTGATCGCGACCGACCTGAACGCCAACCGATTGGAAGTTGCCAAAACGCTGGGAGCCGACGTGACGATCGACGCATCCAAAGAAGATGTCGTCGCCCGCGTGGCGGAACTGACCGGTGGCCGCGGCGCCGACGTCGCGCTCGAAGTCGTTGGGGCGACGCCGACGGTCAAGACAGCGATCGACAGCGTTCGCAAAGGGGGCACCGTCACGCTGGTCGGAAACATCTCGCCGAACATCGAGCTGCCGCTGCAGTCGGTTGTCACGCGCGAGTTGAACGTCTTGGGCAGCTGTGCCTCCAGCGGAGAATACCCGGCCTGCATCAAGTTGCTGGAAACCGGTCAGATCCAAGTCGAACCGTTGATCACCGCCAAAGCGACGCTCGAAGAGGGCCCCGCTTGGTTTGAGCGATTGTATGCCGGAGAGCCCGAGGCGATGAAAGTGCTCATCTGCCCCGCGGGTCTCTAACCCACACACCGACTGCCTATCATGCCTCCGCTCCTTCCCCACCTCAGCCAACGCTGGTCGCATTTCGTCATCCGCCACTGGCGTTGGGTGCTGCTGCTGTGGCTGGCTGCGGTGATCGTCAGTCGCGTGGCCGCTCCGAGTTGGAAACAAGTCGCCTACGACGGCGACTTCGAACACCTTCCGCCGACGACCGCCAGCGTGGCGGGAACCAAGCTTCTGGACGCCGCGTTTCCGACCGAGCGTCCGCGCAGCCAGTTTATGATCCTGTTCGCTCGCGACGGGAAGAAGATCGGAAAACGCGATCAACACGTTGCGATGGATCTCTCGCGTCGGCTGCGCCATCGCCTGGGATGCGTCTACGTTCGCCGGGCCTTGGCGAATGGATGGTCGGGCAAAACGGCTCCGGTCAACGATCACGTTCGCGAACTTGTCGACGACGCGTTGGACGCCTTCGATCGCTCGATCGAACTCGACACGCTGTTCTACGAATACTTTGAAGATTCGATCTCCGCCGGCACCGATCCGTGGTACGAACCGCGCGTTGCGATCGCGTATTGGGACCGCGCCCGGCTGCACGATTCGCTGGGCAAGCACGACCTCGCCGCAAGCGATCGGGAGATCGCCCTGGCGTTGGATCCGGAGATCGAATCGGCGACGCCAATCGAAGACCGCGACAAATCGTTGGACGCGATGCTGGACATCCTGTCGTGGGACGACGAACGGATCGGCAAGCGATTGAGCAAACGCGATCTGCGGTTGGTCGTGATTCGATTGGAAACGGAGTTTTTGGCGACCGGCAATATCGAATTGATGGAGTCGCTGGACCAATTGATTGATTCGGTGCGAGCATATTCGTTGCCACTGGCCGAACCCGGCTTGCGAATCGAGATCTCCGGATCGGCGGCGATCGGCGGCGAGACATTGATCGCAGCAAGGGACGCGATCAAATACACCGAATGGTTTACGGTGATCTTAATCATGATCATCCTGGCGGTCGTCTACCGTGCCCCCGCGCTGGTGGCGGTTCCGTTGGTCTCGATCGGTGTCGCAGTGACATGCGCCACCGGGCTCGTATCGGCCTTGGCGTCCGCCGGCCAGCAACCTGGATTGGAATGGATTGGGTTAAAGGTTTTCACGACGTCGAAGATCTTTGTCGTTGTGATCCTGTTTGGTGCCGGGACTGATTACTGCCTGTTTTTAATCGCGCGGCTACGCGAAGAAGCTGCCGAATTGGACTGGGGGCTGGCCGTCGAACAAGCGCTCTCCAAGGTGATGGGAGCGTTGTTGGGCAGCGCGCTAACTACGGTCGTTGGACTGTGGATGATGTGGGTCGCCGACTTTGGGAAATTCCATTACGTCGGGCCGATCATCGGGATCTGTTTGTTGGTGGGGCTGCTGGTCTGCACGACGCTGACGCCTGCGTTGCTGTATGCCCTGGGGCCTCGCGTGTTTTGGCCTGGAAGACTGGAACGCAGTGAACAACAAGCCGTCTTCTGGCGGTTCATCGCGTTGGTTGTAACGCAGCGTCCCAAGTGGATGTTGGTCGGCGGGATCGGTCTATTGACCATTCCAGCAATCTATGGATTCCAGCACGAAGGCGATGTCAGTTACGACGTGACGACGCAATTAAATGCCGAAGCGCGCAGCCGCCAGGGCGTGCAAACGTTGTCGCATTCGTATTCGTTGGGGGAATCGAATCCGATCGTGCTGTTGTTACTGCATGAACATCCGGTCGATCCGGAAGTCAGCCGTGCGTCGTTGCGCGATTTGGTATCGGCGATCTATCAGGTCGAAGGCGTGCGCGGGATCCGGTACTTGGAAGATCCGTTGGGGGACAACCCGCCGGGAAAACGGAAGAGTGTGTTTGCGATCGAATCGTTGGTCGGTTGGGTGTTGAAGCAGCATCGCGTGAGCCGGCGTTATTTTACCAGCGACGAAGCTTCGTACGCGAACCGTTTGATCCGCTTGGACGTGTTGGTCGACGAAGAGCCGTTTGGCGACGCGGCGGCCGCGGTGTTGGACCGGGTGGTCGAACGCGTCGATGATTTGATGAGCCAGTTTCTGATCGTGGTGACGCCTGAGATCGGCGGTATGGAAGCGACCGACCTGGCGATTGGTCAAATTCAAGATGCGATCGTGCGACTCGAAAAAACGATCCCGCCGCCGAAGCAGGCGCTTGAGGGGGTGAAGTCGGTCGATTGGCAGCTGAGCACGTCGGGGATGGCTTGGTTCGATTACGACGAAGGTGCCGAAGTCGCCGGCCGCGGCGAGGTGTTGGTGACGATGAACCGCGGCGATGGCCTGGTTCCGTTTGCGAATCGTTTGAAAGAGGCGCTTCGCAATGGAGACGCCGAACTCGGGATCGACCCGATGCCAGACGTCAAGACACGCTTCATTGCATCGCCGGTTAGCGATTGCGAATTGCAGGTCACCGGAACGGCGATGTCGATGGAAGACTTGAAACATGTGACCACACGCGACACGATGCGGATCAAGTTTTTTGTCGTCGGCGCGGTGCTGATGATCTTGCTGATGGTCGTCTGGCGGTTTGGGCTGAGCCTCTATTTGATCGCCACCGTCCTGCTGAGCTACTATGCTACGCTCGGCTTGACGATCGCATTTTTTCGCACTGTCTACGGCGATCAATTCGTCGGTTTGGACTGGAAGCTGCCGCTGTTTTTGTTTGTCATCCTGGTGGCTGTCGGGCAAGACTACAACGTCTACCTGGTAACTCGCGTGTTGGAAGAACAGAAGCGAGGCGGGCGGTTGGCGGGTTTGCGAAGAGCGATCATTCGGACCGGCGGCATCATCACCAGTTGTGGCGTCGTGATGGCAGGGACGTTTTTTGCAATGACCGCGTCGGCGTGGGCCCCGGAATTGATGCAATGGGTCGGAATCGGCCAAGCGCAAGACCAACCGCCGATCATGCTTCGCGGCGTCGTTGAACTCGGCTTTGCGTTGGGGCTGGGGGTATTGGTCGATACCTTTTATGTACGCACGATCTTGGTCCCTGCGTACATGGCCGCTTTCGATCAACGCAACCGTTGATTCAACCGATCGAATGTCCACTGGAACGTAGAACCCGGTCGAACTTGGCTCTGCGTTAGAGGTCCGCTTCCGTTTGCATCGCCGCAAGGGGGCCGAGTGTGAACGCATGCGGAGGGCAACACATCGGGGCGGACGAGGGTATGATACAATGGTGTCCCGCGCGTCGGGCCGCTCTCTTCGCCAGCAACAGGAAAGTTTACACATGTCGACGGACGATTCCGGATCCACGGATTTCGACACTTCGGTGCAGCGACGTCAGGCACTGGAGATGAGCATTCGCGATGCTCCGGCCGACGTCGCGCCTTATCTGGAATTGGCGCGAATCCACCGGGCGATCGATAAGCCGGCCGAAGCGCAGAAGGTGCTCGAAAAAGCGGTGCGAGTTGCCAGTGATGATCCCGATGTGCTTTGGGAACTGGAAGAGGCGGAATTGGCGCGCAGCCTGCAGCGTCTAAAAGAGCTCAAGGGGTTGCACAATCAACATCCGACGCCCGATGTGACCAGCGATCTGGAGCGGGCACAGCACGAGTGGGCGATACGTCGCGCCGAAGTCTGTCGCAAGCGGCTGCTGCGCGATCCTAGCCAGACCAACCTGTGCATCGTGATGGCCGAAGCGATGTATGAGATGGGGAAATTTAACGAGGCGATCGCCGCGTTGGAACCGGCGTTGGAAGATCCTCAAGAGTGCAGTAAGGCGTTTTTGGTTCGCGGCATGTGCTTGCAGGCAATCAACGAACCGCTAGCGGCGCTGACCGCGTTTCGGGGGGCGGCCTTGCGGCGCTCGTTGCAACCGCTACCAAGTGTCAAGCTGGCGGCGTTGCGTCATGCCGCCGATCTCGCCTCGCGACTGGGCCTTCGCGCCACTTGCAAACGTTACCTGCGTGGTATCCTTCAATTGAACCCCAACGATCTCGTTGCGACCCAAGCCTTGGCCCGACTGGAAGCCAAGGGGGCTGCTGATTTTCACGAACAGGAGACGACCGATCATGTCCCAAGCAATCGTTAATCCCGACCACCTGCGGCAGTTCGCCGGGAACCTCAAGGTCTTCACTGAAGAGCTGCAACAACGGGCTGGTTCACTGTCGTCGCAGATGAACCAGTTGGGTGAATCGTGGCGCGATCAACAGCATCGTCGCTTCGCCGCGGAATTTGAAGATGAGCTGCGGCAGATGGCTCGTTTCGTTCAATCCGCAGAACAGCACATCCCCTATCTGCTTCGCAAAGCGGATCAGATCGATGCCTACCTGAAAGGATAACCGCCGGTGTCCAGCGATGTGAAAAGCGTCGATGCGCTGCGAAGCCTGCACACTGCAGTGCTCCGGTTGTCCGACGAATGCGACGACCATGCGACCCAATTGCGTCAGTTAGCGCATCGGTTTCGAGAGCAGATTACGGTGGAACGCCGCCAGTATTGGCAATCGCAGCTGCAGCTGGCCGAGCGACGTATGCAAATGGCGCACGAAGCGATGGCGCGTGCCAAGATCTCGCATGACACGGCCGACGGGACGCGCAATACGGAAGCGGAGATCATGTTGGCGCGCTGTAAAAAGCGGGTCGGTTATTGTTTGGACAAATTGAAAGTCTGCAAACGGATCGCGGCGGAGGTCGACCGCGTGGTCGATCGGTTCATCGGCGAACTGGGAGCGATGACCGAACTTTCTGAAAACGGGCTGCCCCAGTCGGCAAACCGATTGGCGGCGTGGATCGATGCGTTGGACATCTACACCGATCAGTCGGGTTCGCCGTCCACGGGATCCTAGCCGCTGGGACTGCCCTCGTCGGGGGAACCGTTGGCGTTCTTTCGAGATTTTGTGGGAACTGATACGATACCGGGCACTCGCGAGGCATCCGCCTGGCTGCCGGTTTCGCGAGTTCCAACATCACACAAAACTCAGGAGACTGAAGGATGGAGCGTACGCTTGTACTGCTGAAACCCGATTGCGTTCAACGCCGTTTGATGGGCGAGATCATCAGCCGATTCGAGGCCAAGGGGCTGAACATCGTCGGCATGAAGATGATGCATGTGACGCCCGATTTGGCGAAACAGCATTATGCAGAGCATGTTGAAAAGCCATTTTACCCAAGCTTGGAGTCGTTCATCACCAGCGCGCCGATCGTGGCCTTGGCGATCGACGGGATCGAAGTCATCCGCGTGATGCGTGAACTGTTGGGTGCAACCAACGGATGTAACGCAGCACCAGGAACGATCCGTGGCGATTTCAGCAACAGCCGCCAGATGAACCTGGTTCACGCCTCGGACGGTCCCGAAGCGGCTGTCCGCGAATTGAAACTGTACTTTGGCAATGGCGATCTGTGCGATTACGACCATGTTGCCGAAGCGTTCATGCGCGCTGCCGACGAATAAGATCGCTTCGCGATTGCAATTTGAACTTCTTTAGGGCCGGTACGCTCCCGGCCGATCGATTCGTCCCCACGCACTCCCGGTGCCACCGATTCTCGTTGGGACGAGGTCATGTCACAAAAAAGTCGCTCCTGCGCCAGCGGTGAAGATCCTACTTTGTGAGGAGCGAACCTTCATCGTGCCAACGCAGGAGCGGTGATTGGGCCGTGTTGGGGTTACAGCCCCTGAGTCACTTCGCCGCCGGCGCGGGTTCCGGCCGAACGCCAGACCGTCAAATCGATTGTTTCACCCACGAATCGCACGCTGCCATCGATCAACGATGTTTGCACACCCCCGGGATGATTGCTGCGGGCGCTGACCAGGGCAAAGTTGTGGTAGCCGTTGTGGCAATCGGGGTCCTTGGAATTGGGGGTGTAATAAAGGTTGAACATCGAATCGGCCAAGTGGCCGTTGACCCATTTGGCCCCTCGTTGCCCCGACCAGGCTGGCGCCGATCCCGGCGCGCATGCAGCGGGAGTGGTTTGTGTGGAGGTTGCCAGTTCGACCACGCGGCGCCGGAAATCGTTGTTGGCCGGGAGGCTGTTTTGGCCGTCGCCGAGCAGTTGTTCGCCAAAAGCGATCGTGTGGCTGGTGCCATCGATCACGTCGCGGAAACCGATCTTCGATTTGGTGAAGAAGATTCCGTCGGAATTCGAAATCGATCCGTCATCGGTGGCGTCCGCTACGTTGTTGATCCCCGATCCGGCCGATCCGGGATAGCTGATCCCTCCATAGTCGGAGCCAGGAACCGATTCACCGTCGCTGGGGCAGGTCATGAACGGCAGTTGTTGTTTGGCCGCGGTGTCGTTTTGGGTCACTTGAGTGGTGTTGTATCCCGCTCCGAAGGCGGCCAGTGGGGGCACTTCATAGACCAACAGATCCTTCAAGCTGCCCTGTTCTACGAACGGCAGCAATTGCGACTGGGGGGACCAAACAAACGGATACCCCAGGCTGCCGGGAGGGAAGACGCGATGCGTCGATTCGTAGTTGTGCAACGCCAGCGTCATCTGTTTCAGGTTGTTGGAGCATTGCATTCGGCGAGCCGCTTCGCGGGCGGCTTGGACTGCGGGCAGTAGCAGCCCGACGAGGATGCCGATGATTGCGATCACGACCAGCAGTTCCACAAGGGTAAAGCCCCGCGACCAACGCGGTACGCGAACCCGATGCGATTCGAGAGAGTTTTGGGTAGGTAAATTCATCGTCTTGGTTCTGTTTCAAATTTTGGAGGGTGTCCTGGGGAATCACCGCGCAGGAGCGTTTGCAAACATTTGATCCAGCTGCGTGTACAGACTGGCAGTTCTGCAAAGCCAACGTCCGCACGACAAGCTCGGTCGTTCGAACGCGGTTGCAACGCGAGGGGGAGATCGGAGGCAACGACAGACCCGCCTGCTCGCCGATAGCTCGATCGTTCGGATTGCGAACGTGTTGGGCTATGCACGGGAAGGGAGATGCCGCCGTTGGTCGGGGCACGCAGACGATCCAGACGAACATCCGCTTACCGTGAAATCACGGCTAGCCGATACGGTTGGATTGCAAGACGTGCCCGCTGTCGATCTAGGGCGCCGGCGGATCGGGGCAAGAGAAGACCGAAATGGCTCGGTCATCGACCAGACGCAGGGTGTACAGCAGTGGCGGGTCGAAGCGTTTCAGCACGGGGGTTGGCCATGAGACGACGACACTGGACAACACCGACCAGAACATTTCGACGCCCCGACATTTGGCGGCATCTTCCAATCGAACGACGCGCAGCTGAGGTTCTTCGGCGGACGTCGCTGTCGATTCGAGATCGGATTGCGGTTCCACTGTCGAACAGAGGGATGCTTTGTTGCTGCAACAGCAACTCTTCGGCGCCGATGTCGCTTCGGCCACCAGAGGGTTGGTGTTCGTCGCCGTCCGAAATTGCTGGGCCACACGTTCCAGCAGGAACTGCGGCGGGGAGACGTCATTTTTGGCAGCCCATGCCAATTTTTCGACGTCCGAATGACAACAGCATTTGTCCCAGCAGTAATCGGCCGTCGCACAGCCGCAGGAGCAGTGCTCGCATGGAAAACGCCCCTGCTTGGGGGCAGAGGGAGCGAAGACGGGAATTCCCACGATATTGCACGAAACCGCGATCAGCAGAATCATGCTGACGACGTGTTTCCAGCGAAAGCGTTCGCGCAGGCGTGCTAGGGAATTTGCGACCAAAACAGTCCAGACGTTTTATAAAACGAACCAAATGGATAGGCCCGCTCCTCACGCCGACCATCCTAATCGGCTCCTCGAATGCCGTAAAGCATCCCAGCAGGGAGCTCTGCCGTGGTCAAACGTCGCATTCCCGTTAGAGCAATCGGGGGGCGGCCGTTAAGTCAAAATATCCAGCGCTTCTTGATATTTTTCGCCCGTGCGGCGGACGACATCTGCTGGCAATGTGGGGGGCGGACTGTTGCGATCCCAACTGGTCTGAGAAAGCCATTCGCGAACAAATTGCTTGTCGAACGAAGGTTGAGAGTGCCCCGGTTCGTAGCTCGATTTGGGCCAGAAACGGGAGCTGTCCGGCGTCAGGACTTCATCGATCAGGATCACGTCGTCGCCAACAACGCCCCACTCAAATTTCGTATCGGCGATCAAGATGCCACGCGAAGCGGCATGATCGGCCGCCGCCGTGTAGACCTGAAGACTCAGCCGCCGCAGCAATTCGGTCCGTTCCTCGCCGATCGCTGACGCCATGGTGGCCGACGACACATTCTCGTCGTGTCCGGTTTCCGCTTTGGTTGCGGGAGTAAAGATGGGTTCGGGCAATCGATCGCATTGTTGCAGGCCCGCAGGCAACGGAATCCCACAAATTGCACCATTTTGCTGATATTCCGCCCAGCCCGATCCTTCGATAAAACCACGGATCACGCACTCGAACGGAACCACTTGGGCTTTGCGAACAACCATGATGCGGCTTTGCAAAACCGCGGGATCGATCCCAAGATCGATCACCTGCTGCGGCACATCACAGCTGATCAGATGATGGGGAACCTGTAAATAATCGAACCAAAACCGGCTCATCGCCGTCAGGATGCTCCCTTTGTTGGGGATTCCGTTAGGCAAAATCCAGTCAAACGCACTGATTCGGTCGGTGCTGACGATCAACAAGTGCTCGCCCAGGTCGTACACATCGCGGACCTTACCCGATTGTCCCGGAAGTGGCAGGTGGGTGCGTAGCAAAGCGCCGTTGGGATCAAATTCAAAGGTTTCGTGGCGGGTCAACGTGAGCGTCCTAGTATCATTGGAAGGGGATGCGTGGGGCTGATTCTAGCATTTGGGAGGCCGATTGCACGAGTAGAGTGTGCAGGGGCGGAATTGAAAAAAGGCTCCCATTGCGTTAAATTTTGCATGGCAATCGCTTTCGCTTCTGTTCGTTATCATCACCGCAAGGCACCGGATGGGTCTGTTCCGTTTTGAAGTTCCCGAATCATTTCGGGCATCAGTCCCCCATTGGGAAGCTGCGTATATCTCTGGAATCGAAGGCATTCCTTGGTACGGCAGGGTCACATGCAAAGATGACCAACTGTTGATTCAACGCAATATTGATGAATCGGGAAAAATCTCGATCCCCTGGCCCATCGAAGGCACCGGGCCGCGCGTGTTGCAATCGTGCAGTTTGCGCCAGCGGGAGACGCCCTATTTCTTGCCGCTGGAATTGGCCCGTGGCGCTTGCAGCAACATTCGCGGCCAAGCCGATATGTGGCAGCGCAGCGGAATGCGTTTGCCCGATGCTTATCAGGCGCGACTGGCCGAGGGGATGGAGCGTTTCTTAGACGCTGCGCAGAGCTATCCGATGAGTGCGCGGACGGCCGAATTGTCCGACGCTTCGTTGGCGTCGCTGCAACAAGCTTCCGACGCGTTGGTCGACACCTACGCCGCGCAAGCGTTGGCGTACCGCAAAAATAACGAACGCCAGTTGGGTACTTTGGCCGCAGCCTACATTGCACCGCCGGGGCCGATGGCTCCGGGGTTGGAGCGAGCGTACCTCGACGCTTTTAATACGATCGCCATCCGCACCAATTGGACCGCTGTCGAAAGCGACATGGGCAAGTTGGACTTTGAGCCGTTTGATCCGTTGTTCGATTGGAGCCATCAGCACGGACTGCGGGTCTGCGCCGGGCCACTGTTCGATTTCCAACAGAAACAATTGCCCCACTGGATCTATTTGTTGGAAGAAGATTTTGAAGGGCTGTTGGAAACGGTTAGCCGATATGTGGCGACGGCCGTCCAACGCTACCGCGGCAAGGTGCAGCTGTGGCATGCCGTGTCCGGTCTAAACACCGCTGGACCGATCAAGTTGGATGAAGAGCAGGTGATGCGATTGGCCGTTGCGGTGATCCAAGAGATTCGCCGCCACGACAACCGCACGCCGATCCTAATCAGCGTCGATCAACCGTGGGGCGAATACCTGAGTAAATCGCCCGATGGAATTTCGCCGTTGCACTTTGTCGATGCACTGGTTCGATCGAACCTTGGGATCGCTGGGATCGGTTTGGAAATGCGGATGAATTACTGGCCCGAAGGAACGCTGCCCCGCAGTATCCTGGACGTCAGCCAGCAGATCGACCGTTGGGCCCAGTTGGGGTTGCCCTTGTTGGCGCAGATCTCGGTCCCCGCGATTGCCGAATCGGAAGCCAACACGCCGCGCAACGCGCTGCCAATCGCATTGGGACCCGACGGCCAGTCGACTGCGGCGGAGCAGTTGTCGTATGCCAGCCGACTGACGCGGATGTTGTTGGCCAAACAGATGGTCCACGGCGTCTTCTGGGAAAGTTGGGATGATCGACAACCGCATTCGATGCCTGGGGCGGGGCTGATCGATTCCGCTGGAAAGCCGCGACCGCTGTTGGACGAACTTGCCAGTTTGCGACGCCAGTTTCTTTTTTAGGCCCGCTCCGATCACTGGCCAATTTGTCTTGCCGCAATCGGCGGCGACGCTCCTCTACAAAAAAAAACGCCATCGAATCGTGAGACTCGATGGCGCTGTCGGTTTTACCGTTCGTTAGGATCTGAGTCGCAATCGATTAGCTGACTTCCCAGCCCTTGCGATATTCTTTGCTCAGATACTTGTCGGCTTCGGGGCAATTGGTCGCCTTCAGCGCCGCTGCATCCCATTGCAATTCCTTGCCGGTGCGGTAGGCAACGTTGCCCAACAGAACCGTTTCGGTCAGTGCGCCGGAGTAATCGAAGTTGCAGGTCGTCGGCGAACCTTCTTTACACGCTTTGATCCATTCGGCGTGGTGACCGATCGAATTGGGGATCGTTTGTTCGGGCGGTTGGAAGCCGGCAAACTTCTCTTTCGGGAACAGCTTGTAGCTGCCGTAGTTTGCGAACATCTTGCCTTCGGTTCCTACAAACATCACGCCGCTGCCGGGAACGCGTTCCCCCGCAACTTCGCGAGGCGTCATGTTGCCGTCGTACCAAGTCAGTTTGACAGGAGCCAAGTCGCCACGCTTGGCGAATTGGTATTCGACTTTCAAACCCAGCGGGCAGGTTTCCGGATGAACCTCAGGGCCCTCGGCGCTGATCGTGGTTGGGTGTTTCAGATCCAAAGCCCAGAACGGCAGATCCATGTAGTGGCACGCCATGTCGCCCAAGGTTCCTTGGCCGAAGTCCCACCAACGTCGCCATTGTGCAGGGTGGTAACGTCCAGCAACATAAGGACGTTCGGGAGCTGGGCCCAACCACAGGTCCCAATCGAGGCTCGCTGGCGGTTGTTCGCCACCTTCGGGTCGCTCGCCGCCGCCCCAGCCTTTACCAACCCAAACGTGGACGTCGGTCACATCGCCCAGGATGCCAGCTTTGACGATTTCGGTCACGCGGCGGTAGTTGTCGCCGGCGTGGATCTGAGTTCCCAACTGAGTCGCGACCCCTTTGGCTCGAGCCGCTTCGGTGATGATGCGAGCTTCGGTAACGGTGTGGGTCAGTGGTTTTTCGCAGTAGCAGTGCAGGCCCGCGTTGATCGCTCGCAGCGAAGCGGGAGCGTGGTTGTGGTCGGCGTTGCCGATCACGATCGCGTCGGCGTTGGCCGCTTCCTTGTCGATCATCTCGCGATAATCGCTGTACAGCTTGGCACCTTTGAACTGAGCGGCGGCGCGATCGAGGTAGTTCTTGTCGATGTCGCACAAACCTACGATGTCTTCGCCCTTGACCCCATCGATGTCGGCAGCGGCGCGGTTGGCAGTTCCGACGCACAAGATCTTCAGCTTGTTGTTTGCCGAGGTCGACTCTTTTGCAGACGATTCGCTCCACACGCCGCTCGACAGCACAGCCGCCGCAGCTCCGGAGAATTGCACGAATCGTCGTCGATTCAATGAGGTTCGTTTTGTCATCAGGTAGGGTTCCAAATATCGAAGGTAGGAAAAAGGGCAGGGTGGAAACTGTCTAATTGTCTGACGGTTTGCATCCATGATAACGTAAAAATTTCCAAACGTTTGCTCGCAGACGCGACAAAAGAGCCAAATTTTGCCGCCGTGGTGGAAACCAAAGCGGTCGCGCGGCTTCCCCTGGTCTCGCGACGCCGTTTGCGAACTCCCCGCCAATCTCTCGCCGATTTCCACCATGCACCCACGCACTACCACGAGTCGCCAACGGCGGACTGCCGGAGTAGACTTGGCAGCACAGTGTGCTGTCAACGCGATTGATCCATGGCTCGCATGAGTTGGCAGGGAGCCCTTGGCCGTTTGCAGTGATTCGTTTTATGCAATTTCGATTGACGACCTACAACATTCACAAAGGCATCGGCGGAGTCGATCGCCGCTATGATCCCAATCGGATCGTGGAAGCGGTCGGGCACTGCAATCCCGATATCTTGTTCCTGCAGGAAGTCGACGACGGCGTGCCGAGATCGCGACACGATCGGCAAGTCGAAGTGCTGGGGGAAGCGTTGGGGCTGAAGCACCACGTCTACCAACGCAACGTCAAACTGAAAGTCGGTCATTACGGGAACGCGATCTTGAGTCGTTTTCCGTTGACCGATCACCAGGATATCGATTTGACGATCCCGATGAAAAAGAAGCGGCGGGCGCTCGCGGCGCACTGCCGAATGCAGATCGATGGGCACAGCCGCACGGTTCTGCTGCTGAACGTCCACCTGGGACTAGCCGGTTTTGAACGCAAGATGCAACTGCGTCGCTTGCTTGCCACCGAATTGGTTCGTCGCACGCATCAGGAGACGGCGGTGCTGCTGGCGGGCGACTTCAACGATGTCTGGGGCAACTTGGGGCGTGGGATCCTCGACACCGGCGGCTTCCAATCGGCGACCGGACTGCACAAGACCTTTCCCGCCTTCATGCCGATGCGACCGTTGGACCGAGTCTACTTCCGCGGCAACATGAGCATCGACCACGGCTTTGCCTCGCGAACCGATATCGCTCGGCGCGCCTCGGACCACCTGCCGCTGGTCGCCGACTGTATCCTGCAATAACGTCGACCGCCCGTGCCCGAACAACCGCCGCGATCAATCGATCACCGATTGCGGTTTGCCAGGCGGTGGCGGGTTTGGATTTTTGGGAAGCGGTGGTCCCAGTTCGACGCCACCGACGTGGGTCGTGTAGAGCCAGTCTTGTGGCTGCGGATCCCAACCGGCCAGCATTCCAGCGTCTTGGAAAATTCCACGCGCTGTCAGGTAGATGTCGAAGCTGTCGGGCAGGACGTAAAACCGAGCGTAGTATTTGGTGACGTCGAGGTTCGATAGATAGTCTCTTCGAATCACCGAGCGCTTGTTCAACAGTGCGGTTGCGACGGCGCCCCGCTTTTCCTTCGGATGGAAACGCATCCGTGGATACCGGTTCGATTGGACGTAATATTCCACATCGAAGAACGCATCCTGGTCCTTCTTTTCGCCAGCAAAGATCGCTGTGAACTTCTCGGGGTCGATGCCCACTTTAGGATCCCGGTCCATGTTGCCACGCGCAACGATCGCCTTGGCGATTTTGACGGCTCGCTCGCGAAACGCTTCGGCATTGATCGGGTAGACGGCGTTGCCGCTGCACAAAAACGAAGCCTGTTTCGCCCCCGGAGGTGCCGGACGCGGGTTGGGGATGCTGACCTTGATGTCGGCTGGACGGGCGCGGATCGGCGTCTTGTCGAGCATCGCTTCGATCTGCGCCTTGCGTTCCAGCGAGGTGCTGATCAACTGCGTCAGCTCCTCCCGCTTACCTGTCGTTTCGGCGATCTTCTTTTTCGCTTCTTCGGCCGCCTTTTGTTGCTGTTCGATCTTTAAGGCGTACTGTTCCTGTTCCTTCTTAGCATCTTCGCGGGCCTTTTTCTGCCGGGCCAACAGATCTTTCAGCTTCTGCAGTTCTTCCTTCTGCTTGTCGGCGTCGATGTCTTGGGGAGCGACCAGGATCCGTTCGAGTTCATTTTTCTCGTCCTCTTTTTCGGCGAGTTCCTTCTTGGCCTGTTCCAGCTTCTCGGCGTCGACGACGGTTTCCGAACGGATGCGCGTGACCACTTCGGTGACGCTCATCTGCGTCACGATCAATACAAGCACCAAGATGCCGACGACGTTGGTCATCGTATCGAGCAGCGAATCCAAGCCGCCGTCATCATCATCTTCAGCGGGGCGTCTCATCTAACGGGTTCCGAACGGAGTTGAAAAGAGTGCAATCGACATTCAAATATTGTAACCAGGCCTGCCCGATTTGCAGCGTTTTTGTCGGCGAGCGGCAGGGTTATGCGATCGGCAACGCCGCGGGTTTGCGGCTGCGGAGCGATTCGTATTCGTGCCCATACAAGGCGTCCATGTAATCCTGAACCTGTTCGGGCGTTTCAAAGTACTGGTCGTAAACCCAGGTATCTTCGTATTCGCATTCGGCGGTCGTGTAGTCGCGGCAGATCTGCGGCCGGGTCTCGTAGATCCCGCAGCGATGGTCCTCTTGCAGATGCTTGCAGGTCGTATGAACCAACAGATACCAGGTATCCCCTTCGACAAACATGCTCGCCCGGTCGTGCAGCAGATACCAGCGGATGAAATCGAGGTCCTGGCGACTCTCGGGCGTGTCGATCGGCAAGGCGAAGTAGCGGCAGCACTTGGCGCTGCAATAATCGCACAAGCTTTCGCCTTTGGGAACAAGTTCACGCGGGATGCGTTTGGGTCTCGGTGCGGTCATGGCGTGGCGACGTTTTTGGAACTGGCGGTGCGGCTTCGACAGAAGTTTCAGGAGCGGTTGATGCCCAGTATAAGGTGGCTGATCGAAACGGGCTACAGTCGGTATACTTGGCAACTGTCCCGATATGACCTCCCGGCTGGCAAACAAGCAGAACCAAAATCATGGACGTTGTTATCACCGCCCTTGGCCCCGACAATGTTGGGCTCGCCGACCCGATCATTCACTACGTGACCGGCCAAGGCGCCTCGCTTTCCGAAATCCAGATGTACGACCACGACGAGGCGCAGTTGTTTGCGATGCTCTGCCGTCTGCACCTGCCCGACGGTCGGCTGGATCTGCTGGAACAAGCGATGCAGAAGATCGCCGAACAAACGGGGCTGGCGATCCGAGTTTGGAGTCCCGACAAGCGAGCCGACCGGCCGCGGATCGCGCTCTGCACCACCTACCGCACCGAAACGCCGCGGGCTGTTTTGCAGGCGGTTCGCGATGGCCGAATCCGCGCCGAAGTGGCCGTTGTGATCGGCAATCGCAAGAAGTGCCAACCGCTGGCCGAGGAGTTTGGCGTTCCGTTTGAACTGATCGGCGAGGCGGACGGCAGCGCCAACGAAGACGCCATGGTTCAGATGTTCGATCGCTACGAGATCGATTACGTCGTCTTAGCACGCTACATGCGGATCCTGCCGCCGGAGACGTGCTGGCAGTTCGCGGGGGGGCGGATCATCAACCTGCACCATGGATTGTTGCCCGGTTTTCCCGGCTTCCGCCCCTACCACGACGCCTATGCCGCGCGGATGTTGACCTTTGGGGCGACGTGTCACTTCATCATCCCCGAACTGGATGCGGGGAATCAAACGATCAATCAAGAGACCTTTGCGGTCCGGCCGGGAACGCCGTTGGAAGAGGTGATCCGCCGAGGCGAACAGGTCAACGAGCCCTCTTGCCTGGTCGAAGGGGTTCGCCGCGTGATCGATCGAGAAGTCAAACTGCACTTTCACCGCGTGGTCGTCAGCTGATCGCTGTAGGGTTACCTCCGGTCTATCCACCGGAGGTATCAGCCGCCACAAAAACATATTTGCTCTGCCTGATCACCGGTACCTAAGCTTCCGCCGGTAGCCGTTGGACTATACTGGGGCGTTCCCAAATCGCTGCACGTCGCAGCCGCGTTGTCCGCCGCCGCTTGCTGGAGAGTCATCGATGCACCGTTTGATCTGCGTCCTGTTGTGCTTGCAAGCTGTCGCCGCCTACGCCGACGAATCGGCGGACGATTTCGTCGTCATGTCGTGGAATCTCGAATGGTTCTTCGACAGCCAGCCGCGGGACAACCGCAGCGACCTGGCCCGCGAGATGTCGGCTCCCGATCGCCCTAACTGGGATTGGCGTCGCGATGCCGTCGCCGCATCGATCGCGTCGGTCCGCCCCGACGTCGTCGCGCTGCAAGAAGTCGAAAGCAGTAGGGTGATGGGCTATCTAACGACCAGCTTGGAAGACGACCACGACCAGAAGTTTCGCTTCGTCTGTTTCGATGGTGCCGAACCGTTCACCGAACAGGACGTCGCGCTGCTGTATGCCGACAACGTCTGGCTGCGTCGTGCGGGACTCAACGGCCAGTCGCGGAAGATGTACGCCAGCGGCGATTACTACAACGTCTTCAAACATCTGGAAGCCGAATTGGAGATCGGTCGGCCAAGCGATCCGGAAGTTGTCACGGTGATCAATCTGCATCTGCGAGCCCGAGCCGAACGAGCGGACATCCGGATTCGCCAAGCGCGACTCGTCCACACCTGGATCGCCGACCGCGTCGCCGCAGGAGAGAACGTGATCGTGCTGGGGGATCTGAATACCGAAGAACCTGCCGAGGGCTTCCGCGACGGCAGCGACCTCGCGATCCTTTGCGGCAAACATACTCCACGAACCGACGACGACCTGATCGATCTGCATCCGCGGTTGCCCATCGACCAACGGCAAACGCACCTGTTGCCCGGAAAAGCGTTCGACCGGATCCTGGTCAGTCCCGCCATGATCGAAGACGATCCCGATCGCGTGGATCTCGTCCTGCGATCGGTGCAGCGGCCTCGGGAATTGGCGGTCAAAGGAGATGGGCCCGACGAACAGGATGCCCACTGGAACGCCTACTGGCAAATCGATTCAAATCAACGCGATCTCAGCGACCACTGGCCTGTGGTCGCCCGCTTTCAACTCAAGTGAACCACCCCATGAACCAAGATGTTTCCAATGAACCCAGCACGGACGAAGAAGATTCGATCCGGTTGGACAACTTTATCAAATTGACAGGTGTCGTCGGGACCGGCGGCCAAGCCAAGATGTTGATTCAAAATGGCGAGGTCACGGTCAATGGCGAAGTCGAAACGCGGCGTCGCAAAAAGTTGACGATTGGCGACGAGATCGAAGTCTTGGGAGAAGTCTTCCGCGTCGAACAGGATTAGCTAGAATCAGCAGCTTGTCGCAGCAAGCGGTTCCGTCGTCGGTGCCGCTTGCAAAGCGATTCGCTCAGCCCCCACCCCCGCCCTTTCCGCTCTGGAACGAAACCACTCAAAGGATCCGTCCGTGACCCAAGAAGCGAATCTATTGGATCGCACTCGACGCTTTGCCATCACCGCGTTGGGCGTGTTTTTGTGTTTGTTCACGCTGTTCGAAGTCAATTACAACTTGATGCAACCGCAGTCGTCGCTGGCTGTGTTTGTCGGTGTGGGACTGGCGCTCTGCTATCTGACGTTTCCGCTGCACAAGCGGTTTGCCAACGTTCAATCGATGCGTCTAATCGACGTGGTGTTAGCGATCGCAGCGGCCGGGTGTTGCGGATACGTCGTCGTGCAAACCGAACCGCTCTTTGAGAGCCTGTGGTCCGACGGGATTTCGTTGGGCAACCGGGCTGGCGCCGAAACCTCCGCCGACTTTGTTGTCGGTCTGATCGGATTGGCGTTGGTTCTCGAAGCGACTCGCCGCAGCATCGGTCTGATCGTTCCGCTGCTGGCGTTGTTTTTTGTCGCCCACTCTTATTACTGCTACGGCAGCCTGCGGTACGACTGGGTCGCGATGCCCGATTGGATGCTGCCACACGCCGGGCAAAACGTCAAAGATATCGTGAGCACGACGTTCCTGCAGTCGTTGGGCGTGTTTGGCCCCGCAGCGAGCGTGATGTTTAAATATGTCTTCCTCTTTGTCGTCTTTGGCGCCTTCCTGGAGATGTCCGGAGCGACGCAGTTCATCATCGATTTTGCGACCAAAGTGTTCGGTAAAATCCGTGGCGGACCAGCGATGGTTTCGGTTGTCGCCAGCGGCTTGATGGGCTCTCTGTCCGGAAGTGCCGTCGCCAACGCGGTGACGACCGGAACGTTTACGATTCCGATGATGCGAAGCGCCCGGTTCCCGAACTACATCGCGGGCGGCATCACCGCCGCGGCAGCTTCCGGCGGCGCATTGGTTCCGCCGGTGATGGGTGCCGGTGCGTACATGATGCTGGAATTGGTGCAACCGCAGGTCACGTTCCTGGCGATCATGAAAGCCGCTCTGCTGCCAGCGATTCTGTATTACGTGTCGATTTTGGCTGTTGTGTTCCTATACTCGCGGCGTCTGGGAGCCGAGGGGCTCGATACGCAAGAGGTCAGCAAAAAGAAGCTGTCCGGTTTCGAAGCGATGGTCTTTTTCGGAGCTCTCGGAACCTTGATCGGCCTGCTGATCGCTGGCTTCTCCCCGTTCCGCAGCGTGACAGGCGCGCTAGCGGTGATCTTGGTCTTCGCCACGCTTCGCAAAGAGCTTGCGATCAGTGCGTCGGCTCGCTGGATGGCGTTTTTCAGTTTCTTTGCCGTTCTGTTGCTGCACCAAGCGACGATCTTTGTCCACGATTCGGTCCCCTCGGGACTGCAGACGTTTATGGCCAGTTCATGGATCCATCCGACCAGCGGTGAATTTAGCCCGCTGTTGATGGTTGGTTCGCTGCTGGATTCGGCGATCGTCGGGATGTTCGGGCTGCTGATCTTTGGCCTGATTCATCCCGCGTGGCGTCCGGAGATGACGTCGGCGATGACCAAGTCGGCCAAAAATGGGATCTCGTTGGTCGCCGCGAGTGCCTGCGTCGGAATCATCATCGGGATCGTCCAACAGACCGGAATCGCAACCGATTTCAGTTCGGTCATCAAAGGCGTGGTCGAAACGAATCTGTTCCTCGCCCTGGTCGGCATCATGGTCTGCTCGTTGATCCTCGGAATGGGCGTTCCCTCGGTCGTCTGTTATCTGTTGATGGCGACATTGATGGGATCGTTGCTGGGCGAATTGGGAGTGATCCCGTTGGTCGCTCACCTGTTCATCTTCTACTTCGGCATGATGTCGATGGTCACGCCGCCGGTGGCGTTGGCCGGGTATGCGAGCGCTTCGATTGCCGAGGCGCCGATCATGAAGACCTCGTTTGCCGCGTTCCGGTTCTCGTTGGTCGGGTTTACGCTGCCGTTTATGTTCGTCTACCGGCCGGCGCTGTGCCTGCTGGCTCCCGGCGGCCAATCCCCCACCGCGTTTGCGATCGCCCACGCGTTGACCGCCGCGACGATCGGAATCCTTGCCTTGGCAGGATGCATCGCGGGCTACTTCCGCAACAGCCTGTCGATCTTCGAACGGGTATTGATGTTCGTTTCCGCAGCCCTGCTGTTAGCACCGATCACCAAGATCGGAGAGGTCCGCGTCGGACTGACGATCGACATCGTCGGCGCGATCCTTTTCATCGCCGTCGTCACGATCAACGCGATGCGCAAGCCGACAACATCCAGCGGGCCGCGAGAAATCGCGAGCGAATAGAAGCGACTCAGCAATCCCTCGCGAAGCAACGTCAAGAGATGTCCTGGGACGACGTTAAGTCCCTGGACCGCTGCGTTGAAGCGTTTCAACCCGCAAACGCGGTAGCTTTCGAAAGTCGCTAAGCGACGGCAGCATGTAGCCTGGCGACGTAAGTCCCAGGTATTCCACGTCAAAGCGTTCTAAACACGAACATCCCGTCTACATAAACTCGCGAAGCGACGACATGAGATAGCCTGGTGACGCAAGTCCCAGGTCTGTGGCGATTTGGCTTCACGCCACAGATACGCAAAAGGCCCCCGCGATCGTGTTTCGATCGCGGGGGCCTTTGCTTCTATTTCGGCGGATTGCGTTCAACACATCGACGCCGTCAATGCGCCGTGCGGAACTCTACAGTCCGAAGCGATCCTGCAGGCACTCGACGTCCAGGGCACCTTCTTTGAGCGCCTCCATCGCACCGACTGCGGCTTCGGCTGCGGCGATCGTCGTGATGCATGGGACGCCGTGCTGCACGCCCGAAGCTCGGATGCGACCTTCGTCGGTGCGAGCCCCTTTGCCGTTGGGCGTGTTGATAATCAACTGAACCTCTTCGTTCTTCAGGTAATCGATCAAGTTCGGATGCCCTTCGGCAAGCTTCTTGATCGGAGTGACCGCCACGCCCGATTCCTCGAGCAATTTTGCGGTCCCCGAGGTCGCCAGAATGCTGAAGCCGAGATCGCGGAGACGCGAGCCAAGCTTGATCGCAAAGTCCTTGTGACGCGACGACAGGCTGATGAAGATGTTCCCTTCGCTTGGAAGGACCGTGCTCGCCGCGATCTGACTCTTGGCAAACGCCAGCGAGAAACTCTTGCTGGTTCCCATCACCTCGCCCGTACTTCGCATCTCCGGTCCGAGCACGATGTCGACACCGGCAAACTTGCGGAACGGGAAGACGCTCTCTTTGATCGAGACGTGCGACGGGATCGTTTCCCCGGTCACGCCGACTTCGGCAAGCGTCTTGCCGCACATGACCTGAGTCGCCAAACGCGCCACGGGAACGCCGGTCGCTTTGGCGACAAACGGCACGGTCCGACTGGCTCGCGGATTGACTTCGATAATGTACAGCGTCGGCTTGCCATCTTCCATTTTGACGGCGTATTGAATGTTCATCAGGCCGATGACCTTCAAACGCAGCGCCAATTGTTTCGTGGCGACGCGGATTTCGTCGAGGATCGATTCGGGCAGGCTGTGAGGCGGGATCGCACAAGCGGAGTCGCCGCTGTGGACGCCCGCTTCTTCGATGTGCTCCATGATTCCCATCAACACGCAATCCTTCGAATCGGAGAGCGCGTCGACGTCGACTTCGATCGCATCTTCCAGGAACCGATCGATCAGAACCGGTTGCCCTTCGGCGACAACAAACGCTTCGGCGACGTAGCGGTCGAATTGCTTGTGGTCGTAACAGATTTCCATCGCTCGGCCGCCCAAGACAAAGCTGGGGCGAACCAACGCGGGGAACCCGATCCGGTCGACTTCACCGCGGGCTTCTTCCATCGTCCGCGCGATGCCGCTCGGCGGCTGACGCAGCCCCAGTTCATCGATCAGTTGTTGGAACAGCTCGCGATCCTCGGCCGCTTCGATCGTGTCGACGCTGGTTCCGATAATCGCCACTCCAGCGTTGGCCAATCCACGAGCGAGATTCAGCGGCGTCTGCCCACCGAACTGAACGATCACGCCGTCGGGTTGGACGTTGTCGCAAATGTTCAACACATCTTCGATCGTCAGCGGTTCGAAGAACAGGATGTCGCTGGTGTCGTAATCGGTACTGACCGTCTCCGGATTACTGTTGACCATGATCGATTCGTAGCCCATTTCGCGGAGGGCGAAACTGGCATGGCAGCAGCAATAATCGAACTCGATCCCCTGGCCGATCCGGTTCGGACCGCCACCGAGAATCATGATCCGCTTCTTGTCACCCTTGGGCGGCGCTTCGTTCTCGTCTTCGTACGTACTGTAGTAGTATGGCGTGAAGGCTTCGAATTCGGCGGCACAGGTGTCGACCGATTTAAAGACCGCGCGGACGCCTTGTGCCTTGCGGTATTCACGAACCTTCAACTCGCTGGAGTCGAAGAAGATTGCCAACTGGCGGTCCGAGAAACCGAGCTGCTTGGTGTATTTCAAGTCGGCGGGACTGAGCGATTCGAGCGATCCAGCCTGCAGCAAGAAATTCTCGTGCTCGACGATCTGTTGCAATTGGTCCAAGAACCAGCGATCGATCTTGGTCAATTCGAAGATCTCTTCGATCGTCATCCCCATCTTCAGCGCGTATCGCAGATAGAAGATTCGTTCGGCGTTGGGAGTCGAAAGTTTTGCGATCACTTCGTCGCGGTCGGGCTGCGATTCGCCACCCCACAGATCCTTGCTGCCACCGCCGAAACCGAAGGCGCCGACTTCCAGGCCGCGAAGCGCTTTTTGGAACGACTCTTTAAAGGTTCGACCGATCGCCATCGTCTCGCCGACGCTTTTCATCTGCGTCATCAAGGTCGGATCGGCTTCAGGGAACTTCTCAAATGCAAACCGTGGGATCTTCGTAACGACGTAATCGATCGACGGTTCGAAGCAAGCTTTTGTCTTTTGCGTGATATCGTTGGGCAGTTCCCACAAGCGGTAACCGACAGCCAGTTTGGCCGCGATCTTGGCGATCGGGAAACCAGTCGCTTTACTGGCCAGCGCCGACGATCGGCTGACCCGCGGATTCATCTCGATCACGATCATCCGTCCCGTGGTCGGTTCGATCGCAAATTGAATGTTCGATCCGCCGGTTTCGACACCGATCTCGCGAATTACCGCCAACGAAGCGTCGCGCATCCGTTGGTACTCTTTGTCGGTCAGCGTCTGCGCCGGGGCGACGGTGATCGAATCGCCGGTGTGAACGCCCATCGGATCGAAGTTCTCGATCGAACAGATGATTACGCAGTTGTCGTCCATGTCGCGGACGACTTCCATTTCGTATTCTTTCCAACCGATGATCGACTCTTCGATCAGCACTTCGGTGACGGGGCTTTGGTCCAAGCCGTTTTGCACCAACGCGTCGAAGTCGTCGCGGTTGTAAGCGATCGCCGAACCGGAGCCACCCATCGTAAAGCTGGGGCGGACGACGCAGGGCAACCCGACATCGTTCATCACGCGGCGGGCGTCGGTCAGATTGCGGACCGTTTCGCCGCGGCAGACGTCCAGGCCGATCTTGTCCATCGCCTGTTTGAACTGTTCGCGTTCTTCCGCTTTGGCGATCACGTCGGCGCGCGCACCGATCATCTCCACGCCGTACTTCTCCAGGACGCCGTTGGCTTCCAAGTCCATCGCGGTATTCAAACCGGTCTGACCACCCAGCGTCGGCAGCAGCGCATCGGGACGCTCTTTGGCGATGATCTTCTCGACCATCTGCCAGGTCAGCGGTTCGATATAGGTCCGATCGGCGGTTCCCGGATCGGTCATGATCGTGGCCGGGTTGCTGTTGACCAAGATGACCTCGTATCCCTCCTCACGCAAAGCTTTGCAGGCCTGCGTGCCGGAATAATCGAATTCACAAGCTTGGCCGATCACGATCGGTCCGCTACCGATCAGCAAGATTTTCTTGATGTCGTCGCGACGTGGCACAGGAAGGGAACCTTTGATGGAGTGGAAGAGTTCAAGACGGGCGCAAAACCCCGGCAATGTTAACAAACCACGGCGAAAGTGGTAGGGCCCGGAACCTTCTTCTGCGCTGCAAATCCTTGCATTGCACGCGCCACAATGCCCAACCGCTATAAACTTGACGACTATCGACCGCCGCGCGGCAACTGAAAAATTGAAGGCAATCGGTTCGTGAAACCTTCTGCGGTGCCGGGTATCTGTCGGTCGTCCGCCCGATCGGCGTCAATCGATCGCGATCGGATCGGTTTCCCGCAGGTTGGATTTCAGCTTCTGGAACTCGCGATTGGCGAAATAGAGGTTCGACAACGAATACGAAGTGACGCAGACCGCATAAGCCGCCGCGGCGCCGGTTCCGCCAAACTCTGCATAGAGGATCACGGTCATGACCAGCAGCAGCGCCGCATGCAGCCCCAGCAGCCACGTGAGCAGACGTCGCCGGCCGGCGTACAGCAAAAACGTGGGGGCCAGCGAAAATAGTGTCGTCATGCTCGAACCGACCGCGACCCAACAGAGGGCTGGGTACGAAGCGACAAAGTCGGGCCCGTAGATTCCCAAAATGGATTTCCCGAAAAACAGGACGACCAGTAAAAACAGGATGATCCCGGCTCCAACCATCAGCGCGCGGTCGCGCCGAAGAATCGACATCTGCCGCCAATTGTTCGCCTCCAGATACAGCGAGACCGCTGGCTGAAAGAACTTGTCGGTCGATTTGCTCAGCAGCAAGATCAGTCCGCCGGTTTCAAATGCGGGAGCCAACAGCCCGACCCCAATATCCCCGTGCGGCATGTGGTGGGTGATCACCAACGTCGAACGGAACAGCCACGAGACCATGAAGGTAAAAAACATGAACGTCACGCTTTCGCTGATCCAACCGCGGACGTTCGTTTCCACCTCGGCACCGGCGACCAGCGGACTCGCTTGGCGGTAGCACATCAACATCCCCAACAGCAGCGCCAGCACGCTCCCGCTGGCAAAACACAAGACGGCATGACTGGCGGTAAAGTGCATCGTCTGGGTGAGTGTCAGAATCAAGACCAACGTCGTTGCCGGGATCACGATCCGCGAGATCACCATCGCGATGATCGGCATTCGGAACGCCAGCAGCAGGTCGATGACCACGCCCGCGCCGGCCATCGAAGGCAGATAGACAAACGCCAGCGTCACCACATCACGCCGGTTGCCCGAGTGCAAGGGAGCCGCCAGGACGATCATTGCGATCGCCAACAGAAGGCTCAGCAACAACGTTCCCAGGAACGCAAATCGCAAATAGCCCGCGATCCGCCCACCATCTTGCGCTTCGTTGTAGATCGGGATCACGCGGAGGCCGTATTTGCCAAACCCACCCTCGGCGAGCGCTGCGAACAGCCCCAGCGTTGCGATCGCACCGATGTACTGGTCGAATGCGAGGTGCGACAGTTCGCGAGCCAAGACGATCGTCGCGCCATAACCCAGAAAGATCCCGACCACGTTCAGCGCAACCATCACCAACGGGACGACCTGCCAGCGTCGTGGTTCGGTGATGGGGGACGCCGCATCCAAGTCGTTGTTTCTCCGCGACCGTATTCCAAAAAGATCCTCTAGCGGTCGGCGTGCTAGAGTTTCACAGCGGCTACACAAACGGTCCGCGCCGTCGCTGCGGCCGTCCGCGCAATCGCTTCCTTCGCCCTAATTCCACCATCGCAATCCATGCAACCGTCGCAGGAATTAAAACAGTCGTTCCGTACCGCCAGCCTGTGGGCAACCGCATTGGTCGTACTGATTCACTATCGCTCGGCGGCAGCCACGGGTGGGAATCTAAATGGCTGGCTTCAAGAAATTTTAATCAACGGAATCGCCCGAATCGCGGTCCCCGTCTTCGCCTTTGCCGCTGGGTTCTTCTACTTTCTAACCTTCACCGGCAGCTACAACAACTACCTCGCCAAGCTGCGGCAGCGAGCCTCCAGCTTGCTGGTTCCCTACCTGTTGATCTCGTTGATCGCGCTGGCCAGTTGGTCGACGATCCAGATGCTGACCGGCAAACCGACACAACTGGAACCCAGCCAGTTCTTCGCCCGGATCGTCCTGCATCCATTGGCTGAACAATTGTGGTTCCTCCGCGATCTGATGCTGTTGGTCGTCGCGGCGCCGCTGATCCAGTTCGCCGTCCGCCGCGCACCACGCATCACGCTGGGGCTTCTGGCAGTGCTGTGGACGATGGAATGGCAACCCGCGCCGATCATCGCCGGATGGTACGCTCTGAACGTCGAAACGCTGCTCGGCTTCACACTTGGATGCTGGGCTGTCAACCGGATCGATTTATTGGAACGCTTGATCCGCGCTCCGAAAGGCGTTTGCGTCGCGCTGTTTGCGACCTGGAGCCTATTGTTGGGGATTCGCGTCGCCATCGATCCAAGCTTCGATAACTGGTACGTCCGCGATTTCTCCACGCTTTCGCTGCTGCTACAGAAAGCCGCCATCGCAACGGGATGCCTTGGGCTGTTGAGCATCGCTCAGCGGATCCGGAATGAGCGAATCAGCCGGCTGGCCGAGTTCAGCTTTTTCGTCTACTTGGTGCACGAATTCCCGATGCGAGAAGTGCTCCGCCGGATCGCCAACAAGATCGTCGGCGAAGAGTTCAGCTTTTGGATCGCCGCGCCAACGGCGATCCTTTGCAGCTTGCTGCTGGCTCAACTGGCCAGCCGGTACACACCAACCCTTGTCGCCGTTTTAACAGGCGGACGAACAATGAAGCCGGTCTCTCTGGCGGCTGCGAAGCCACGTTGGCGCTACTGATTTTCCAGTAGCGCCCGATCTTGGCGACGCCGCGAAGCTCGCAGCGTCACCGTTTTCCAACGGCGTTACGCCAACAACGCTTTCGCTTCGGCAACGATGTTTTTGGTCGTGATGCCAAACTTTTCGTACAGCTGGGGAGCCGGTGCCGAAGCGCCGAAGCTGTCCATGCCGACGAACTCGCCTTCGCTGCCCAAGTAACGATCCCAGCACTGGCGGATGCCAGCTTCAACGGCGACGCGTGCGGTGCACGACGCGGGGAACACGCTCTCGCGATACGCGGCGTCTTGGTCTTCGAACAGTTCGAAGCAAGGCATGCTGACGACGCGAACCTTCACGCCGGCGGCCTTCAATTGCTCGTAAGCTTCGACCGCAAGCGACAACTCACTGCCGCTGGCCATCAGGATCAATTCGGGTTCACCATCGGAGTCGGCCAACACGTAACCACCCTTGGCGGTTCCCGAGGCCGGTGCGAACTTCTCGCGGCACAGCGTTGGCAGGTTTTGACGCGAAAGAACCATCGCGGATGGATGATCCGAAAGTGCCATGCTGGCGCGATACGATTCAGCCACTTCGTTGGCATCGCCGGGACGGAAGACGTACAGACCTGGCATCGCACGGCACGCAGCCAAGTGCTCCACAGGTTGGTGCGTTGGTCCGTCTTCGCCCAATCCGATCGAATCGTGCGTCAGAACGTACAGAACGGGCTGATGCATGATGCTGCTCAAACGCATTCCGCCACGCATGTAGTCGGTGAAGACGAAGAAGGTCGCACCGTAAGAACGCAGCCCCGTCAACGACATTCCGTTGCAGACGGCGCTCATCGCGTGTTCGCGAATGCCGTAGTGCATGTTGCGTCCGCAAGGCGTATCGGGACCATTGTCCCCGGCACCTTCGAACTTCAGCAGGGTGTTGGTGCTTGGCGCGAGGTCGGCCGAACCACCGACCATCCAAGGAATGTTCTTAGCGATCGCGTTGAGCACTTGGCCACCGCTGACGCGCGACGCCATTCCCTTTTCGTCCGCGTCGAACGTTGGGATTTCCGAATCCCAGCCCTCGGGCAGATCGCCAGCGAAGAAGGTTGTCAGTTCCGCAGCCTTCTCGGGATTGGCGGTTTGGTAAGCAGCCCAAACGTCTTGCCATTGCTTGTAAGCCGCAGCGCCGCGGGCGCCGATCCCTTCTTGGAAGTGTTCTTTGACGCCCTCGGGAACGAAGAACTTCTCGGTCGTTGGCCAACCGTAAGCCTTCTTGGTCAGTTCGATCTCGTCCCAACCGAGCGGTGCGCCGTGAGCGTTGTGCGAGTTGGCTTTGTTTGGCGAACCGAAGCCGATCACGCTGCGGACGACGATCAGAGTTGGCGCGTCGGTGTTCGCTTTGAATTGTTCAACCGCTGCGGCCAGAGCTTCCAGGTCGTTGGCGTCGGCGACTTCGATCACGTGCCAACCGTAGCCCTTGAAGCGATCGACTTGGTTCTCGCTGAACGTAAGGTCGGTGTGCCCTTCGATCGTGATCTTGTTATCGTCGTAGATCCAGCACAGGTTCGACAGCTTGAAGTGACCGGCCATCGAAGCCGCTTCGCACGCCACGCCTTCCATCATGTCGCCATCGCCGCACAACGCGTAGACATCGTTATCGAACAGCGTGTGTTCGGCGGTGTTGTAACGCGCCGCCAACCAACGCGATGCAATCGCCATTCCGACGCTGGTCGCGATCCCTTGGCCCAAAGGCCCCGTCGTGGTTTCGATGCCGCTCGCTTCGCCATATTCAGGGTGCCCAGCACATGGGCTTTCCAACTGGCGGAAGTTGCGGATGTTGTCCAACGAGATCGCTTCTTGACCGACAGGCTCGCCCGCTTGATCGACCTCTTGAACGCCCGTCAGATGCAAGACGCTATAAAGCAACATCGATGCATGGCCGCACGACAGCACAAAGCGATCGCGGTTGGGCCACTGAGGGTGTTGTGGATCGTAACGCATCGCTTCGTTCCACAATTGATAAGCGACCGGCGCCAGCGCCATCGGCGTGCCAGGGTGACCGCTGTTAGCCGTCTGAACGGCATCCATACTCAGGGTGCGGATCGTATCGATTGCGGTTTGACGGATATTTGTGGTTACTGCTGACATCGGTTTTGTGTCACCTTAAGTTCGAATAGTGGCCTTTAATCGTCGCCAAGAGCTTACCCAGGATCGCCCCCGGTGGCAACAATGGGAACGTTTAAAAGCGATGAAGCCCACAGACCGTTATGGCCTGGACCCCGCCCTTGATGTCGTCATACGGCCCGCCGGATGTCCTCCGCCACTCGGTGGGGGAAATCGTGGTTTCGCGATAGTTTTCTATAGACAATCGGCGCGGCCAGCGATTGCCATGGTCAATTGTTTTCGGTGGCGGGATTGCACCACGCGCTGAAACTTCCCCAGCGTGTCTCCCCTCCGATTTCCCAGTCACGGCGCGGCGGAACGGAATCGAGACAACATCTGCGGCCTCTTCCCAACGTTCGATCAAATCAAACGGTTCCCTCGGCTCGGCAGTTCCCGACCTGAGATCCGAACGACGACGGAGTGTCGTCCGAATGACGGCACGCCGATCGACGTTATCCACACATTACAGGGATTTCGCGTTTGGCACACCGCCTGCGTTAAGTGAACGCAGCGGCTGAGTCCGCTCGATCACCTCCCCCCTTTTGAATGGAACGACGAATGAAACGTATTTTGACCATCGCTGCATTGGTAACCGGAATCACCGTTTTGGCAGGAACATCGGACGCTCAAGCCAGAGATTATCGCGATTCGGGGCGGTCGGCGCACAACGCCCGGTCGCCGCAGCATCGCCAATCGCACGACCGTGCCGGGCACCATCACGATAACCGCAGTCCCAAGTTCGTCGTTCCCTACAGCAGCCACGGCAAGGGACACATTGCGCACTACCCACCCGTACCGCAAAGTCCTCGGCGAGGCTATCTCCCCAATCGCTATCCCGCACCGGTGACTCCCTACGTTCCCGTCCCTGTCCCCACCTACCCAAGCACTAGCCACAGCCACGGTTTCCACCTGGACCTCGGTCCGCTGCACCTCGGGATCGGCAGCCATCGCTAATCCGCTGACCTCGCCAACCATGGCGAACCTTTGCTTATCGTCGTAGTACCTAGCGCGACGACGCGGGACCAACAAGAATCCAAACGATCGCGAGCGTCTCGGCGTTCGCGATCGTTCTTTTTGGCCAACTACTCCTGCCGCAGCGCTCGCACGATCGGAACCGTTGCGGCTTGAATTGCCGGCGCCATCCCCGCGAGCACTCCGACAGCTAACGACACGATCAGTCCAGACCACAACAAGCCAAACGACGGACGGAACGCAATCGTCGCTCCTTCGGCACCGATCGAATAACCACCGACCGCCAGCGCGGTCACCGCCAACAACGTTCCACTGGCGCCGCCGATCAGGCACAAAATGGTGCTCTCGGTCAAAACCAATCGCATCGCCCGCAGCGGTCTCACGCCGATCGTTTGCAAGACGGCGTATTCTTTGATCCGATCTTGAACGCTCATCACCGTTGTGGTCGCTACCAGCGAGAGGACCAAGCCGACGCAGGCGTATCCCAGCCAGTGGGCGAATCCGATCAGATCGACTAGGTCCGACAGCGTGCTCGCTTGAAACGCTCCCTTCCGCCGCGTCGTCGTCGCCACCGAACCGGCTCGCAATACCTGGTCGATCTCCGCCGCGACGCGGTCCGGCTGGGCGGTCTCGTCGAGCATGACTTCGTGCTGAGTGACAAGCCCCGCGTTGTCCAGACCGCGAGTGTATTGCAGGAATTGAAGGCTGGTGTAGATCAGGTTTTCTTCCGACGGGACGGTTGAGCTGAAGACACCCGCGACCTGCACCGAGATCTCGCCGATCGAGAATTGATCGCCGACGCCGATCCCGCGACGCTGTGCGACGTTGCGTCCGACGATCGCCGCATCGCGCCGCGATTCGAAGTCGCTCCAAGAACCGGCGACAAGTTTTAGTGGTCGGCTCGCTTGAATCTGTTTGGGATCGGCGCCGTTGAAGACGACGATATCGAGGCTCGCGCGGCAGTTGTTGGTCCAAACCTGGATCGGCATCACTTCGCGCACTCCGTCGACCTTCATGATCTTCTGCGCATAATCCTCGGGCAGCCGACTGCTGGTCGGACAGAACCGATTCTCCTGAAAGACGATCAAGCTGCGGTTCGCATCGGTCCCGGTCGTCAATCGCTCCAGTCCCTCCTGCACCGACCCGACGCAGCAAAAAACGAACATCGCCACCGCCGCACCGGTGACGGTCAACAAGGTCCGAGCGCGATGACGCCACAAGGTTTTCAGGACGTAGGTCAACATGAAGGACACCTTCTCCTTAAACGGTCGCCGTTTGCGACTCAATAAATTTCCCGCGGTCCAAAACGAGTTGCCGCGATGCGATCGCGGCGACATCGCTGTCGTGAGTGACCATCAACATCGTGATGTTCAGTTCGCGGTTCAGTCGCTGCAACAGGGACTGGATCTGTTCGCTGGTCTGTGTGTCCAGGCTGCCCGTCGGTTCGTCGGCGACCACAACTTTGGGATGCGCCACGATCGCCCGGGCGATCCCGACGCGTTGCTCTTGGCCACCGGACAACTGCCGCGGGTAGTGGTCGGATCGATCGGCAAGCCCGACCGCTTCGAGAGCCAATTCGACGCGCTGCCGCCGTTGGGCTCGCGTCAGTTTCAACAACATCGTCGGCAGCTCGACATTTTCATACGCCGTGAGGACCGGGATCAGGTTGTGCGTTTGAAAGATGTAGCCCAGGTTTGCCGCTCGCCAATCGGCCAACTGCCCCCGCGACAACCGCGTCACCTCGGTCCCATCGACGATGATCGTACCGCTGTCGGGGCGATCGATCCCACTGACAAGATTCAACAGTGTGCTCTTGCCGGTTCCGCTGGGGCCCATCAACGAGACAAATTCTCCCTCGTCGATCTGCAGGCTCACGTCGTCCAACGGCGTGATCGTTTCGTCCCCCTTGCTGAAGGACTTGCTGACGTTTTTCAGTTCTACCAGTGTCATCATCGCCTCGCTTGTTCTCGAATCATCGTCCCAGAGATTGCTCTTCGCCGGTCACTTGCACGCCGTCCCCCGCCTGCAAACCTTCGCTCCCCGACGCGATCACTTTGTCGGTCACCTGCAAACCTTCCAGCACCTCGACCAGTCCATCTTCGCTACTCTTCCCCGACTTGATCGGTCTCCGCTGTGCCAGACCGCTGGAATCGACTATCCAGGCAAACGGGCCGGTCTCCCCGGTTTGAACCAAACTTTGCGGTATCATGATCCGCACCGTTTCGGTTGGTTCGGATAAGGATTTCGGCAACTCGGGAGCCAGAAATGTCGCGGTGACCAACATTTCAGGGCTCACGTTCGACGGCGGGTCGATCAATTCGACCTTCACTTCCAACGTGTTCTTTTGAATGTTGGCGACGCTGGTCGACTGCAACACGCGGCCGTGCAGGGTGCCGGTCGCCGAAGCGGTCTCGATCTCGACGCTTTGCCCCGGGACGACCATCGGCACGTCGTCGAGTCGCACATCGGCGCGAACTTGCAGCCGCGTCGGATCGTACATTTCGATCACCGTGCTAGAACTCTGCCGCGAGTTGTGCTCCAAGCCCATCACGCGGGTTCCCGGCGACGCGATGACTCGCAGCACGCGACCGGCGATCGGTGCGGTGACCACGGTCCGCTTGAGATTTAACTTGGCCGCTCGCAACAGCGAGGCTGCTTCGTCTCGCAGTGCCGCAGCCGATTCGACTTTGGCATGAGCCTCTTCTAATTGTCTGCGCTCTTCGACCAACAGCTTCAGCTGAGTCTCCAACGCGTCGACTTTACTTTGCACCGCATCGATCTCGCGTTCCAAGTTCGGTTGACGATCGCGCAGCTCGCGAAGCGTCGCATCGGCTTGCGCGTGTTCGCTTTGAGCCCGTTGCAATACGATCCCTGCGATCGCATTCCTTGCCGCCGTCTTCCCCGCAACGCTGTCGGCCGTGAACTTCCGCTCCGCCTCAGCCGCTTCGATCAAAAACGGCAACGCATCGCGCTGCGTCTTCGCCTTGGCCAACACGCTCCTCGCTTCGGCCAACGCAACTTGCAGATGGACCGGTTGTTCGACGCGGATCATCGCCGCATCGCGTTCCGCTTCGGCACGTCGCAACTCACCATTGCGAATCGCCAACGTCGCCTCCGCTTGTTCGACAGCCAATTCGGCATCGATCGCGATCAGTCGCGCGATCGGTTCGTCTTTGGCAACCTGCTGGCCTTCGACGACCAGCAGCGATTCGATCACACCGGGGGCCAGCGCCGCCACGCTGATCGCGCTGGGCCGCGGTTCGATCCATCCAGCGGCTTGGAACAATGCCGTCCCCGCCTGCTGGATCTCACCGCGTTGGACGATCACCGGCACCACTGTCACCGCCTGTTGAGGCATCCACTGTCGGCCCGCCGAAGCGAACAACAAACCGAGGAAGCCCAAAAGGATACCGATTGGCAAAGCGTAACGCAGCAACCAGCGTCGCGGCTGTCGACGCGCACTGGTCGAATCACCGGGCGACGGCCCGCGTTGGAGTGCCAATTTGCTGAGATCGAGTGGTTTGTCCGGCATCGTCCTAGGTCCTATTCTGCACGAACAAAAACTTTGTTGGCCGCGACGGACAAGTTGCCTTGATCGTCTCGCTTGGCAGTCCCTTGGACCACGACGGTCGACAGTTCTTTGACGTTCAACAATTTGCGTGCGTCATACGTGACGGGGCTGCCATCGGCGTCGACCACTTTGACCGTTGCGATGTTCTCTTTCACCTGAGGCTGAGTGCAGCAGTAATCCCAAGGCGTCGGGCAGCCTTCGTCGGCCGAACAGTAGGGAACTTTAGGATCGACGATCGTAAAGGCCGCCATACCTTCGACAAACGGCTTCGACGATCCGCCGATCGTTCCAACCAACGTGACCGCTTGATCGCTCTCGACCGATTCGCGAGCGTCGCCGACGCCAACCGCCCCTTCGGGTTCCGCTTCGGCAACGTACAACGCGCTCGCCGCAGCGACTTCCGCCGCGTCGGGACCTTCCGCTGTCGGCTTTTCACCGCAACCAACAACCACAGCCAATGCGGCAACACAGATCCAATTCAGCATTCTCATTTCATCGTCTCCAAAAAGTGAAACTACTTGTTAAACAGCTTTTAAACTGATCGCCACCGATTCGCGAAGAGCCTTCAGCGCGGGTGGCAGCGCGCCCAAAACTCCTAATAACAATCCGACGCCGCAACCAACCAAGATTGCGACGCTGTCAATTCGTAACGTGAAGGCTCCCATCGTGAACCGAACCGCCAGTCCGTTGAGCATCGTCAGGGCGATCACTCCCGAGAGCAACGAAGCGGCAGCGGCCAACAAGACGCCTTCCTGCACTAGGCTCAACAAAATCGCACGCCTCCGAAATCCGAGCGCTTGCAGCGTTGCCAGCTCTCGAATCCGTCCGGCGACGGCTCCATACATCATGTTCAATCCTGCAAAAACACCCGCTCCCGAAACCAACGCGACGACAAACCAAGCCAACAACCGAACCGGTCGGTAGTGCTGTTGAAGCGAAGCGTAATAATCGCTCTCGCGGATCGCCCTGAGTTCCAGATCCGTTCGTTCTTTGCAAAACAATTCGATCTCCGCGGCGCTTGCTCCAGGAGCCAACAGCATCGCAACGAGGCTAAGGTCTTGGCGTTTGGTGACCGTTTGAAACGCGGACAAATCACACCAGATCTCCGATTCATACGCCGCACCGTCGGCGGCGAAGTGACCGCTAACGGTCCACGTCTCCCCTTCGAACTGAATCGTTTGTCCGATCGCAAGCGCATCGCTGTGGCTGCCCAACTTGGCTGACGCCAAACGCCCGACGATCACTTCGTTATGTTCCGGCCACGCGCCGTCGATGATCTTCACGCCACGCCGCACCAACGGCGCTCGGTACGTCACGCCTCGCACCAATCCCAGTCCATTTTCTTGGTCGGATGTCGAGACACGTGTTCCCAGATACAGTTCCGGCGACACGTGATCGACTCCAAATCGCTTCCAGGTTCCTCCCAAGCTAGCCGAAAGCAACGCAGGCGATCGAGCGGCGATCGACGAGTTTTCTATGTTCTCTTCGGAGTTGACCGAATAGACCAAAACGACGTCGTCATCCCCGCTGACCGAGAGCGATTGCTCCAGTCCACGAATGAACCCGACCACGACAAATACCAACATCACCACGGTCGCCAATGCGAGCAGCGTGAGGCCGGTGCGGACAGGGCGACGCGCCAAATTGCGGACGCCATATTCCCAGGGAAGCAACATGGATGAACCAGCTTGGGGACCCAGAAAGACCACTTTCCAAACGTGCTTCGGGTGCATCGCGCGCACCACTCAACACATCATGGAAACCGAAAGATCGCTGGAACGGACTTCCGCCGTTCGAAGCCTCTCGACAAGGCGAGACCGAACGACAACTCACATTCACAGCGAGCGGGAAGATGGCGGTGTTAGATCAGCCAAGATTGGTGCGCGATCCGCGCAACGCGTCCCCAGACATGGGACGAATGATCGAAGTGTTCAATAGCATGCTTCCGCAATCCAATCGGAGTGGGCTGCAGAATCGAGGCGGATGGCGCTGGAAGCCAAGCGACGAGCGCGGTCTCCGCATCGGGAACCTCCGGCGCGTCCTGGAGCGTTGCGCCCTCGCAGAGGCAGTTGGGGCAAGAGCAATCACCACCGGCGGGAGTGTCCGATGATTCAGGCGATGCGGTGGCAACACTGTCATGACAACAGGCACACCCCGTCGCGGGACTCTGCGAAGTATCAGCCGACGCGGCATGACAATCCATGCAGCGCAACGGGCAGGCCAACAAATTGGCGATCAACAGCAGGGCGAGGAGCGTTCGAATCATGAGTTCATGTTAGCGTCGATGCGTGCTCGGGACAACAGGAACCGGGGCAACTATCCGGCTTGGTTCAATCATACCGTCAACGCGACTTGAAAGACGCGGCGGCAAATCCCCTATGCCTAGAATATCGCGCCCATGCCGCAGATCATCACGTTGAGGATTCAAAAATCCCGCACCTCCAAACAACATGCACCTTGACATGTAGAATCGATTCTCTACCTTTAGGTGCAGAAATGGGTTTGTGGCGTCTAATTACGTCCGCCTAACGGGATCACTCGACCAGGAAACGGAAAACATGCTGAGCGAAAAGACGATTGAAATTGTGAAGCAGATCACTCCCGCGGTAGCTGCCAATGCGGAGACGATTACCTGCAAGTTCTACCAACGGATGTTTGCAGAGAACCCCGAGGTCAAAGCATTTTTCAATCAGGCCCACCAGCACAGCGGAGGTCAACAGAAGGCGTTGGCCGGCGCGATCTGTGCCTACTTTTCGAACATCGACAATCTCGAAGCCCTCGGCCCGGCTGTCGAACTGGTTGCACAAAAGCACTGCTCCCTCGGGATTCAACCCGAACACTACCCGATCGTTGGCAAGCATCTGTTGGCCGCGATCAAGGAAGTGATGGGGGAGGGTGCGACCGAAGAGGTGCTTGGTGCGGCGGGCGAAGCCTACGGCGTGTTGGCCGAGATTTGTATCGGCCGCGAAAATGAGATCTACCAACAACAGAAATCGCAGCCCGGTGGATGGAACGGTTATCGCGAACTGGTCGTCGACCGCAAGGTTCCCGAGAGCGACGAAGTGACTTCGTTCTACTTGATCGCCGACGACGGCCAACCACTCCCCGACCATCTGCCCGGTCAATACATCACCGTTCAGATCGAACATCCCGTCACGCCGACCTCGCCGCGAAACTACAGTCTGTCGGATCAGCCCGGCACGGGGTATTATCGGATCAGCGTTAAACGCGAAGCGGGCGCCGACGACGACACGCCCGGCGGTCTGATTTCGAACTACCTACACGACGCGATCAGCCCGGGCGACCGAATCTCCGTCGGGCCTCCGTGTGGCGAATTCACCATTTGTCCGATGCGAGCGGCCGACCGCCCGGTGGTCTTCCTGGCCGGCGGGATCGGAATCACGCCTCTGTTGTCGATGGCGAAAACACTGGTCGCCGCTAAAACCGAAGCCCCGATCTACTTCCTGCAAGCCGCTCGCAACGGCAACGTGCACGCTTTGGGCAGCGAAGTCCAAGAACTGGCAACGCGCGGTGCCAACGTCCAGACACGTGTGCTCTACGACAGCCCCTCCGAAAGCGACCTGGCCGAAAGGAAGTGCCATGCGGCTGGCAGGATCAGCAAAGAACTGATCCAAGACTGGACGCCCTTCGCCACTGCCGATTTCTACTTCTGCGGACCGAAGCCCTTCATGGCCAGCGTGCACTCGATCCTGAAAGACTTGGGAGTCGACGATTCGCGGATGCACTTCGAATTCTTCGGCCCCAAAGCAGAGCTGACCGCGTAGTCATCGAACCTCGATACTATTCGTGGAGCTACGAATCCCCAGCTCCGCTACCGAGCCGAGTAAACAAGGTCCGAAGGATTGGCCATTTACATAGCCCAGGCCAAACGGAGCGAGCCTCGCGAGCGAAGTGTCGGCCTGGGTATCACGCCACCACGAATCTGTCCTAAGGACCAACGGTCCGGCCGTGGGTTGTCCGAACCGAATTGCTGGGGGGAGCACTGGCATAGCCAGTGGCACACGGAATCCGTCCATACTTCAGGGCACACCGCCGAATGAACAAGGTCCGAAGGATCGGCCATTTGCATAGCCCAGGCCAAACGAAGCGAGCCTCGCGAGCGAAGTGTCGGCCTGGGTATCACGCCACCACAAATCTGGCCTCAGGACCAACGGTCCGGCCATTTGTTGTCCGAACCGATTTGCAGGGGGGAGCACTGGCATAGCCAGTGGCACACCGATACTGTCCACGATTCAGGGCACCTCGCCTTCCCCAGCTCCATTACCGAGTCGAGCCGCCAAGGTCCGAAGGTCCGGCAATTTGCATAGCCCAGGCCAAACGGAGCGAGCCCCGCGAGCGAAGTGCCGGTCTGGGTATCACGCCACCGCGAATCTGACCTAAGGGCCAACGGTCCGGCAATTGGTTGTCCTGACCGAATTGCTGGGGGAGCACTGGCATAGCCAGTGGCACACGAAGGCCGTCCACGCTGCAGGCCACCCCGCCGTCCCCAGTTCCATTACCGTGCTGAGCCGCCAAGGTCCGAAGGATCGGCAATTTGCTTTGCACAGGCCAAACGGAGCGAGCCTCGCGAGCGAAGTGCCGGCCTGGGTATCACGCCAGCACGCATCTGGCCTCAGGACCAACGGTCCGGCCATTTGTTGTCCTAACCGATTTAATGGGTGAGCACTGGCATAGCCAGTGGCACACAAAACCGTCCACGGTACATGCCACCCCGTCCCTCATCGACTCCACTACCGAGCCGAGCCGCCAAGGTCCGAAGGGCCGGCCATTTGCATAGCCCAGGCCAAACGGAGCGAGCTCCGCGAGCGAAGGGCCGGCCTGAGTAAATCTCCCAAACAGTCACTTCGGGTGTAGCGATACGCTAAAATGCGTCGCAACTACCCTCCACGCCCGAAGCTTCTTTTGGAGAACCCGCCATGCTTCTTTTGCTATCTCACCGGCATCGCCCTTTGGCAATGATTGCAACCATCGCGTCGATTCTGATTGCGACGCCTTCTCCATCGTTGGCCGCCGAGCTGCACATTGGCGGCGCTACGGTCAGCATTACCCCCAAGCAACCGGTGGCGTTGACCGGGCAGATGCGGACGCGGATCAGCGCGAATGTCGAGAGCGAAGTCACCGCGACAGCGCTCGCTCTCGAATCGCGTGACGGTGACAACGTCGTCGACCAAGCGATCATGGTGTCGTGTGATCTCATTGCGATCCGCGAAGGGGTGCTCGATGCGGTTCGCAAACGCGTGCAGGACCGGATCCCCGGTTTTGATCCTAAAAAGCTCGTGATGAACGCTACCCACACGCATACCGCGCCGGTGATCCGCGAAGGAATCTACGAAGTGCCTGACAAAGGAATCATGCGTCCCGCCGAATACCTTGAATTCCTGGCCGACCGGGTCGCCGATGCAGCCGTCGCCGCGTGGGAATCGCGTCAACCGGGCCAGGTCGGCTGGGGGCTCGGCCATGCCGTCGTCGCTCAGAACCGTCGCACCGTTTATTCCAACGGAACCGCTGCGATGTATGGTTCGACCGCCAAGGATAACTTTCTCGAGATCGAAGGTTACGAAGATCATGGTGTCGAGGTGCTCTTCTTCTGGGACGCCAAGGACCAATTGATCGCCACGTGTGTCAACGTCGCCTGTCCCGCTCAAGAAGTCGAAGGCCGATCGGCCGTCAACGCCGACTTTTGGCACCCGGTTCGCCAAACGCTGCGTGAAAAGTACGGAGAAGATCTGCATGTCCTGGCGTGGACCGGTGCCGCCGGCGACCAATCGCCTCACCTGATGTACAGCAAGCCTTCCGAAGAACGGATGCGGAAACTGCGTGGGCTGACCCGTTTGGAAGAGTTGGCACGCCGGCTCGTCGTCGCCTGGGAAGAAGCTTTGCAAGGTGCTAGCCAAGAGCGTCACACCGACGTGCCGTTTGTTCATACGGTGAAGACGATCGAGTTGCCCGAACGGATGGTCACGCGTGAAGAATCGTTTGCGATCAAGGCGAAGGTCGCCGAGCTTGCGACCGACCCGAAACAAAAACGTCGGATGCAGTGGCATCAAGCGGCCGTCGATCGCTTCGATCGCCAACAAGCGGGCGAACTGCAGCCCTACGAAATGGAGCTACATGCGATTCGGTTGGGCGATATCGCGATCGCAACCAACGATTTTGAACTCTTCACCGACTTCGGCATCCAGATGAAAGCTCGCAGCCCCGCCCTGCAAACCTTTGTCATCCAGCTGGCCGGTCCCGGAACCTACGTTCCCAGCGCGCGGGCCGCTCGCGGCGGTGGCTACAGCGCCATCGTGGAGAGCAACCTCGTTGGCCCCGAAGGAGGGCAGGTGCTGGCCGATCAAACAGTTCAGCAACTGAAGACGCTGTGGGCCGACAAATAGCTTCTCGTTTCCACTACAATGTCGCGGTAGCTCCCCCTTTGCCATCCCACCTTGAATCCGTTCTGGAGAACCATCAATGAATCCCATTCCCGATCCGCAACGTCCGCGCGGACCATCGCGTCGGAATTTCCTGGCCGCATCCGCCGCAGCGTCGAGCAGTTTGTTATTCCCGGCGGATGACAACCTGCGGGCCGAAGCCGACGGTGTTCGATCGACCGATCATTTCTGGTATCGCCTGGCTCCCGAAGGGCCGTACATCGATTCGCAACGCGACAACAAAGCGTTTGGCTTCGGTCTCGGAAAGGTCTACCTGTCCGAAGACAATGGCAAAACGTGGGCTCACGACGCGATCTTCCGCAACGCCGACAACATCACGTTCAGCGTCATTCTAAAGAATGGCAATATCCTGTTCGCCACAAGGACGAAGCTGTACCTGAGCACCGACAACCTGAAGTCCTACAAACAGATCACGGTGAAAAACAGCGACGGCAGCGATTACCTTCCCCACACGCCGATCGATCCCGCCAATCCGGGCTGGTACTTCCATTCGCTCGACGGTGTCCACACCTGGGATGTCGACGGATCGGAGATGCTCGTCTGGGGGAACTACTGCAACGTGATGGGCGGCGCGGTCCCGGTCAACATCTACTACTCGACCGATCAGGGCGAAACGGTCAAGCTGGCCTATTCGTTTGGGCAAAACCCGACCTTTCAACAGAAGGGAGGGGACAAGTCGGATTGGGTTGGCGATCCGAGCAACCCTGTGATCTGCCGACATATCCATACGGTTGCGTACAATCCCGCGGAAAACGCGTTTTACGCCTGCACCGGCGACCACGATCGCGTGATCGACGGCACGGCGCAGCAGGAATGCCATTGGTTGCGAGGAACCTACGACGCCGGCAAAGACGCTTGGGATTGGAAGGTCTTGGTTTCGGTCAACTCCAACTCGCGATACAAGTCGGGCGGGATTAACTTCGTTGACGGCCAACTCTATTGGGCCTCCGATGCCAACGGAAACAACGGCACGATGCCACACGATCGCGGCATCTTCCGATGCGATCCCGCCGATATCGCCGATCCGAGCAAGCACACGATGTTGTTTAATCCGCACTACGAATCGGCCAACATGATCATCGAAGACGGCGTGTTCCTGTCGGCCCACTACGGTCCCGCCTCGCCGTTCACCACCGGCTTCATCATTTCGACCGACGAAGGGAAGACGTGGGCCGAATACGATTTGCCTCAATTCGGCAAACGTTCCCCGCTGAGGTTTCACAAAATGAATAGCGACGGATGGTTCCGAGTCGACCTGCGGAAGGGTTGGATCGAACGAGGCGAAGTGCTGTTCATCAAACCGAAGGTATAACCGTCGTTATTGCCGATCAACGTTATCGGAACGCTCTCGATGCAATGGAGACGATGGCGGTGCCTTCTGTCTCCATCGCGATCGGATTGACGGGGAACGATGCAAACAAGCGGGAGTCTCGACCGGTGGAACTAGCGTTTGGGCATGGATACCAACGGGATATCAAACGTGTTTTCACCGTCGGTGACCTCAACGGTTAATTCACTGCTGCCGACGTCGTGGTATTTTTGTGGAATCTCCACCGTACTGGCCGCCTGCTCCGGATTCATTGGCGTTCCGTCGGGGCCTACTTCCACGGAGATCGGCATCACGGCGACGTGATACGTCCCGGGGATGCATGTGAGCGTATAGGTTCCATCGGCGTTCAATTCCGCGCCGCCGCTCTCTCCCGATTCGGATAGTAGCAGCAGGTTTCCGCTGTCGAGCGGTTGGTCATCCAGCAGCACGTTCCCCGAAACGGTGGCCGTTCGTGGATTGGGTTCGCCGCAACCTAGGGTGAGCAGGATAGCCAGCGGCAACGCCGCTCCGAGCACGCGCGCCGAACGCGAGAAAGTTGTCGTCATGAGACTCTTGGGATGAGATTTCATTTTGTTCTATGTACGAAGAAAAACGGTTACGAAACGTTGTCGTGAGATAAACGCGTCTCAAGGACGCGTCTGTTTTGGCTTGGCGAAGTGGATTCGCCCATCGATCAACGCAGCTCGCATCGCTCTCGGACGTTCACCGCGTTGGAAGCATTTTTGACCCTGCAAGGCGAACGGTCGCTGGAACCGTCAGCCGTGGGCGTTTGGATTCGGCGGGCGGCTTAGAAGACGTCCCCGGGGATCACGTTGCCATCGTCACGAATGCACAGGTCCCGCAGCACCAGGAACTCCATGGTCTCGGAGAGGAAACCAACGCCGCCATCGCCACGTGTGACCTGAACGCCGCCGGGATGCATCGAGTGCAGGGCGTTGTTGACACCATCGCGATGGTTGCCGCCCGATCCGGTCAGTTCCAGCGTGGTGCCGATCGGGTAGCGAACCGAGGTGATTTGCCGGCAATAGGGGTTGGCACTCCACATGTAGCTTGTGCCGTTGTTGGGCGGCGTTGTGCTCGCAGCCGAACCGGCCCAGGCACCCCATTCCGCGGAGGTGCGAATTTCGGTTCGCGCCCCGGCAGCGGTCTCGCCCCAGGAAGACGATTCGCCGATCACCACGGTGTTGCTGAGCCCATCGGTCAGGTCGCGAAAGCGAACGGTGGAGTTGGGAATCATCGTTCCGTTGGCACACGCATAACCTTGGCCGCCACTGATGCAGCGTCCGGCGCCGGTCGGATCGCTGCTGCTGGTCGCGCTGGTCGGCGCCCCTGCGATACCGATATAGGACATCGTTGACATCTTGACGGTATTCCCCGAGGTGACTCGCAGGTGCATCGGGGTTGCGGCACTCGATGGGCACCAGAACATGTCCGGAGTCCATTGATCGACGACCGCCGCATTCACTCCGGCGACGTCAAAACCGTTCGGAAGTCCAATCGTCAATTGGTCGTAAACCGTTTGTTGTTCGACGAATGGCAGGACCGGCACGGTCCAACCCTGGATCAGGAACCCCAGCGATCCGATCGGCAGCGAGCGATGAACATCGTGATAGTTGTGCAGCGCCAAACCAATCTGTTTCAAATTGTTCGAACATTGCATCCGGCGAGCCGACTCGCGAGCCGCTTGGACCGCCGGTAAGAGAAGACCAACCAAGATCCCAATGATCGCGATCACGACGAGGAGTTCGACGAGCGTAAAGCCCCTACTTACATTACGGCGCATGACAATTTCCCTTGCATCGAGTGGATAAAACAATCAACAAAACGAAGCGGTTCCCTTGAACCGTTTCATCAAAAAGCAGCTCACAGAAACTGCGAGCCAATCAGGAACCGCTGTGAAAACAACGCATGGTTGGATAGACACCGGTAGTTCCAAAAGGGTAGCCAGTCGCCACTGTCGCAATCGAAAAAATGCGCCAGAGGTTCCGTCTTGTGGGCAATTCAAAAACGCGGGTGGGGCAGGTCGCAGCCGTCGATGACGACTTAAGCGATGATTTGATCGATCGGTCGGCCGTGATCGATCTCGAGTCGTTTGCGGCCGGGAATTTCAAGTTTGCGGGAATCGAGCCCTAGTTGTTTCAGGATCGTGGCATGGATGTCGGTCACGTAATGGCGATGTTCGACGGCATGGAAACCGATCTCGTCGGTCGCGCCATGAACGACGCCTCGTTTTAATCCGCCGCCGGCCATCCAGACCGAGAAACCATAGATATGGTGATCGCGCCCATCGCTCCCTTGCGATCCTGGGGTGCGGCCAAATTCGGTGGCGAAGACGACAAGGGTCTCGTCCAACAGGCCACGTTGTTCCAGATCTTGCAACAGGCCTCCGATCGGTTGATCGACGGCGAGCGAGTTTTTCGTGTGGTTCGCTTCCAGCTTGCCATGCGCATCCCAAGCCCCCGCACCGCCACCGCCGTGCTGGATCTGGATGAAGCGGACGCCTTGTTCGACGAGTCGTCGGGCGCCAAGCAACTGCATGCCGAACTCGCGCGAATGGGGTTGGTCGATCCCATACATCGCTTGCGTCTGGGCGGTCTCTTGAGAGAAGTCGACGACGTCCGGGATCGAACTCTGCATCCGGAAGGCGAGCTCATACGAAGCGATCCGAGCTGCCATCGCGGGATCGCTCGGATATTCCAACTGACGTCGATTGTTGAGGCGCTGGATCAGATCCTGTCCGATCTCCTGCGACGACCGCGCGAACGGGCGCTCGGGGCTGCTGAAATCCAATGGGTTGTCGGGATCGACGCGCATCGGGACTGCATCGTGCGCGGGACCCAGATAATGTCCGTCCCGTTTGTTCCAATACTCACGCTTGCCGATCGAGATGAATTGCGGCAGGTTCTCGTTGAGCGAGCCGAGACCGTAATGCACCCAGGCACCCAGCGTCGGGTAGTTACCATCGTTTAAGTGGCGGCCGGAATGGAATTGCGTTTGCGCGCCGTGGTTGCTGTCGGTCGTATACATCGACCGGACGACCGCCAGCTTGTCGGCGTGTTTGGCGATGTGCGGAAACCAATCGCTGATCTCGATGCCGCTTTCGCCATGTTTTTTGAATCCCTTCTGCAACGGATACAGTTGGTTGCGTTGGTTCCCGTTCCCATCGGGGGCGGCGACGCGGGCCAAGGCGAGTTTCTCGGGATCTTGCGTGTCGGCAAACGGCGTCTCCGAGATCGTCTTGCCGGCATATTTTGTCAACATCGGCTTCGGATCGAAGCTCTCCATCTGGCTGACACCGCCATTCATAAACAACCAGATCACACTCTTTGCTTTGGGCGGCATGTGAGGCTCGCCCGTCGGAGGCGCCCAAGCCGCTTCGTGACCGCCGGCTTCCCGCTGCAACATCGCTCCCAATGCCAAGCCGGTGAACCCCATGCCCATATCGGCTAGAAACGTACGACGCGGCGAATGGCCGTTGAAAAACTTATTCATTTCAATTTGTCCTCTCTCGATAGACGCCGGCTAACGCAGCGTGACAAAGTCGTTGTGGTTGATGATCGCCCAGATCAAATTCCCGCGAGCCGAGTCGTCGCTTCCCTCGGGCAATTCGCGCCAGGCGGTCAACGCCGATTGGCAGTCGTCGATTTCTTGAGCTGTCGGCTGGATCCCCAACAGCAACAGAAAAGCCTGTCGAACAAAGGCTTCGTCTTCGGGATGGTCGGCCGCGATTGCAGCAGCGATCTGTTGCGATGATTCGAGCACCAGCCGGCTGTTCGAAAGCGCAAGGGCTTGTTGCGGAACGATGCTTTGTTCGCGCTGGTAACACTCGGCCACCGAGGCTTCATCGAACATGCTCAACAGCAGGTTCTTCTCGTTGTTGCTGTGGAAGAAATACAAGCTGCGTCGATGCGACTTGTCCTGGTCGGCGGGGAGCACCGATGGTCCTCCTATCGTCTCGTTCAATGTTCCGGCAACAGCCAGCACCGCGTCGCGGACCGCTTGGGATTCCAACCGGATCGGAACCCTTCGCCACCAATGATGGTTGTCGGGATCTTTTGCCAGTTGTTCCTCCATTCCGCTCAGCGAGGAATCCATGCGATAGGTGCTCGAAAGGACGATCAAGCGATGCAGGTGCTTCATGTTCCAACCGCTATCGATCAATTCCGAAGCGAGCCAATCGAGCAGTTCGGGATGCGTCGGATCGTTCCCATTGCGACCGAAATCGAACGTCGAAGCGACCAACGGCTGTCCCAAGTGCCGCGTCCAAATGTGATTCGCCGCGACGCGAGCGGTCAGCGGATTGCGAGGATCGGTGATCCAACGCGCCAGCGCCGTTCGCCGGCCCGTGCTCTGCTGTGGGAACTCGACCGCTGGGTCGTCTTTGCCCGTGAATTGGAACCGCGTCGGGGTCCACTTCGCTCCCTTCAGCGGCGTAAACTGATCCGAATCCTTGACTTCCGCCTTGGCCAACGCCTCCGCTTTTTCAAGTGTCTTTTTCGCATCGGCCAGCTTCTTTTCCGCCGCCTTCAATTTGTCGGCGTTCGCTCGCGCGACCGACACCTGTTCGGCCGTCACCGCCGCGCGGGCCTTCGCGACCGCATGTTCCCGTTCCGCCCGAATCGCTGCGACCGCCTGTTCCCGGATCGCGGCAGCATCGTCGGATTCCCAAGAGGTCCGCATCGCTTGAGCGCGAGCCTGCACGCTTTCCCAATCGGCCTGGGCAACGGCGGCCTGGGCCTTCGCAAGCGCAAGTTCGAACTCCGCTGCGACCACGGGATCGACACTGGTCGCGCCACTCGACTCACGCAGTTTGACGTCGGCCGGCAACGCGGAAAGCTTGAATTCCAAAATCGACGCGATCGCGTCAAACGTGACCAACCGGATCGCACCATCCACCCGAGCCGAAGGGGTTCGAGATGCAACCATCGGTTCGCCGTTCAACGAGGCGTTGATCAGATTTCCGCGAACCTGAACTCGCAGCGTGTAATCGGTTTCCAGCTGGATGTCCGCAGGTGCACGCCCGTCGCTAGGGTAATTCGATTTGCCATTGTCGAGATAAGAGACTTGAACCTTCGGACCACCAGCGTGCGCACTCGCATAGACGAATTGTCGCGATTGATTGAGTGAATCTCCGGCGGCGAATGGTGCGTCGAATCCGATGCCAATCGATCGCCATCCACCAGCTCCGTGAATTCGAAAACGCATGCTGGCATCGAAATCCCGAGGCGGCTTCTCCAGCAACTGCAAGATCGACCGGTTGTGCCCATCCATGGTCTGCTTGACGCGACCTGGTTGAAGATCCCATTCGCCCGCTCCCCGTTGCCAACGCGAATCGTCGAACGTCGCAAAGTCTTCGACGATGGGAGTAAACGGTGTGGTCGATTCCTCGACGGGGCTTGCCCCTTCGGCCATCTTGCGTGCGTTTTCCAAGGCCGTTGTCGCTTTTTCAACGCGTGGCAGGCTCGCCTGCTGACGCTTTTGTGCGGCGGCAAGATGGTCATCCAACACCCAGGGGTGGCGTGCCGGCTGCCAAGCTTCCGGAGGAAGATCGACTGGCTCGATCGCCAACTCTTCAAACTCGAACATCTTCGGCACGCCGGGAGCGATCGCCTTCGACTTATCGGGTTGAGCTTCGTCGCCACGAATGAAGAGGTAGGTCGGCGCATCGACCAGCGCATCGAAGACGCGTGGGATACCATCCTTGTTGACGTCCAGCTCACCAGGCACGTTGTCTAAACGGACCAGATAGGGTTCAAAGAAGGCCCGCATTTTGTAGTAGTCGACATGGCCGATCGGATCGAACTTATGGTCGTGGCACTTGGCGCAGTTCATCGTCAGACCAAGCAAGCCCTTACCGACATGTTCGACCGTTTGGTCCATCCAGGTGTGTCGGTTGAAGATATAGAAGTTGCGAGCCAGAAATCCGGTGGCTCTCAGTTTGGCAGGGTCATCGGGAGCAAGCTCGTCGGCCGCCAACATCAAGCGAACCATCTCGTCGTAGGGAACGTCATTGTTCAGCGATTCAACGATCCAATCGCGCCAATGCCACATGTGCCGTTGGCTGTTTCGCAGTTGAGCATTCAGCCCCCACCAATCGCTGTAACGCCAATTGTCCATCCAGTGACGCGCCCATCGCTCGCCATGGCGCGGGTCGTCCAACAACCGGTCGACCGTTTTTTCGTACCAGTCCGACGACTGATCGTTGACAACCGCAGCGATCTCTTCGCTGGTCGGGGGCAACCCAATCAGGTCGAACGAGAGTCGCCGCAGCAACAGCACGCGATCGGCTTCGGATTGAGGCTTGATTTCATTCTTTTGATGGCCTTGAGCAATCCAGGCGTCGATCGGATTGCGGCCCCAGTTTGCATCGTCAATGACGGGAACTTCGGGACGGGCGAGCGGTTGAAACGACCAGTGCTGCGCGGGATCGGCTTCCGGGACCTCGTCGGCTGGCGAATCGGCTCCCGCCGCGATCCAGCGTTTCAAAAGGTCGACCTGTTCGGCCGAGAGCGGTTCGCCTTCGAATTCGGGTGGCATTCGGGAGCCCGGATCGGTGTCCGCCGTTCGTTCGACGATCAGGTTGAACTGAGGTTCCTCCTCGAGATCGACTGCCGCTCCCGAATCGCCCCCTTGTCGAATGAAGGCACCGGTATCGAGACGCAGGCCCCCTTCCTGCTTCAGCGCTCCATGGCAAGCGTAACAACGCTCGCGAAGCAGCGGTTTGACTTGAGTTTCATAGTCGACTTGGTTGTCGTCGGCGAAGAGGCTCGCTTGGACTGCAACCGTTAGGCAGATGATTGTCGTGCAGATTCGGCTGACAAACTTCATGATTGCCTCTCTACTTGGGGTCGGTGGGAGGGAGACCGTCGGTGGGTGGTCGGGTCATTAAGACCGGGTGATTCGATCGAATGTGGTGAGACAGAGCGGCTTCGGCAGCAGCCCAATCCTCATCGAGCAAAGCTTGCACCACGTCGCTGTGCTGCTTCAGTGTTGCAAGGGCTGCCGATCGGTCGTTGTCTTCCCAACGGAACAGCAATCGGAAATACCGGCCCTGACGTTCGAAGAAGTCGCGGATGTAGGCGTTCCCCGACGTCGCGACCAAATATTCGTGCAGCGATTCGTCGACAGGAAAGCGATCGGTGGGGGAGGGCGGCGGCGCGTTGCGTTCGAGGATCGCTTGCAGTTGTTGCTTGTCCAGTCGCGGACGGGCCAACTGCAACGCCTTCAGCTCCAACGCTTCGCGGACTTCGATAAACGCCAGCAAATCGTCCTGACGAAACGGTCGCAAACGCCAACCGCGGCGCGGGATATGATCGAGCATCCCTTCGCCAGCCAATTGGTGCAGGATGTTCCGGATCGCCGAACGGCTGAGCGAATATTTCTCGGCGGTCACCTCTTCGCGCAGGTAGACCGATTTGCCTTCGAGACTCAACAGCACCAAATCGTCGGCGATCTTTTCCGCCGGATCGACAGGCGGCTTGGGGGCCTCGGTCAGCTGGTCGACTTCTTTCAGTGCTTTGGCCAGCGGACAGGCTTCGAGTCGCCGGTTGGCTCCCTTCCGCAGCAAACCCTCATCGATCAGGTCGGCGACCGCCGCCCGCACGGGAGTGAAGCTGACGTCATAGAGTTCGGCCAACGAGTCGAGCGTCAGCTGCGCCGGGAGATCGCGACCGGATCGCAGACGTAGCGCTAAATCGTTTCGGATGAAATCGGTGATCGACATACTTCAGAACGATACTTGTCATTGGTGACAAACGCAAGTAACATTGTCAGACAAAAACAAATTTAGTTCGTGATCCCGGTGAAAAGACTGTAAATTCCCGGTGAAGGATTCTTGGATGATTTTGGCCTCACAGGACTTTGGAAGCAGAAGAAACAACATGAAAATCACCGCGATCGAAACGCACGTTTGCCACGCGAGGATGCGCAACTGGATCTTCGTTAAAGTGATCACCGACCAACCCGGCTTGGTCGGATGGGGCGAAGCGACTCTCGAATGGCACACCCGCGGTGTCGTGGGATCGATCCAAGATTTGTCCGAACTGCTGATCGGCGAGGACCCGACCAGCATCGAACATCTGTGGCAGATGATGTGGCGGCAGCATTTCTGGCACGGCAGCGGCGTCGTCCGCTCGACGGCGATCTCCGGCATCGACCTGGCGCTGTGGGATATTCTCGGCAAGGTGCATGGCGTGCCGTGCCATCGCCTGTGGGGCGGACCGGTTCGCGATTCGATCCGGATGTATTGCCATCTGGGCGGCGGCAACTTGGAAAGCTTTTACGAGACGCCGGTCGATAATGCCCGCCAGTTTGCCGACTTGGCTCAGCAAGCCGTTGCCGATGGTTTTAGCGCGTTCAAGTCGATGGCGGTTCCACCGACAATGCCTGTGGAAGGATTGAAGTCGATCAAGGCGGCCGATGCCTGCGTCGCCGCGATGCGTGAAGCGGTCGGCGACGACATCGACATCATGGTCGATTGCCACGCGCGCCCCTCCCCCGCGATGGGAATGCAGTTCGCCAAGGCGCTCGATCAATATGGACTCTATTTTTTCGAAGAGCCCTGCTGGCCCGAGAGCATCGAATCGCTCGCGGCGATCAACGCAGCGGTGACGACTCCGATCGCCACCGGCGAACGGCTGACCCATCTGGCCGCATTCCGCGATCTCTTTGCGGCGCGCGGTTGCGAGATCTGCCAGTTGGACCTCACGCACTGCGGCGGTTTCACCGAAGCCCGCCGGATCGCGGCGCTTGCCGATGCGTACCGAATCGCGCTGGCACCTCACAATCCGCAAGGTCCGATCAGCACCGCGGCTTCGCTGGAGTTCGGTTTCTCGCAGCCTAGCTACATCATTTGCGAAGCGGTTCACCAGGATGTCCCTTGGCGATGCGATGTCGTTCAAGAGAGTTACGTCGTCGATGAAGCGACGCGGACCGTCACGCCGGGCACGGCACCGGGATTGGGCGTGACCGTCGACGAAGATGAAATCCGCAAACATCCGTTCCAGCAAGAACTGGCTCAACGGGTCTTTTATTCCGACGGCGCCGTAGGAGATTGGTAATGAGTGATTCACCAGAGGCAGCTCCCACCTTCCACCACGCTGCGTTTCATGGACGCATCGGGATCGCGCTGAACGACATCACGCCCCCGGTCGGGATCTATTCCCGCAACTGGGGCGCGGCGGCGCACGATGTGGCCGATTCGATCCACCGCTCGTTGACGTTGACCGCCACGACGATCGCGTCGTTGTCAGGCGATTCGCCCTTGGTGCTGATCGATGCCGATCTCGGATGGTGGCGAACACCGGAACTTTTTCCTCGGTTTCAACAGCGGCTGTTGGAGGAGTTTTCGCTCGACAGTTCGCAACTGATCTTCGCTTTGACGCACACGCACGCCGGTCCGCCGTTGCTGGAATCGACCGATCCGCTGCCAGGAATGGAGCTGACCAAACCGTGGATCGATTCCATTTTGGAAACCGCGGTCGCCACGGTCCGCCAAGCCTTCGCTGATGCCAGCGAAGCGACGCTTGAATGGCAGACCGGGCACTGCGGACTTGCAACGACCCGCGATCTCCCCGATCCCGAATCGGAAGGCGATCACTTTTTGTGCGGCTTCGATCCCGCAGGCGAAGCCGACGGAACGCTGCTGTTGGGGCGAGTCACCGACCCGCAGGGCAACTTGCGCGCGACGATCGTCAACTACGCCTGTCACCCGACCACGCTGGCCTGGGAAAACACAGCGATCTCACCCGATTACATCGGCGCGATGCGCGAGACGATCCAGCAAGCGACTGGGGCTCCCGCCGTCTTCCTGCTCGGAGCGTGCGGCGACCAGGCGCCCCGTTATCAATATGTCGGCGACACCGCGGTCGCCGATGGGCACGGTCGCCAATTGGGATATGCCGCGCTATCGACCCTCGCCGGAATGGAGCCCGCCGGAACGCAGCTGGCCTTTGAAGGGGCCGTCACGTCGGGAGCTCCCTTAGCGAAGTGGCGGCACCAGCCGCGGAAGGCCTCTGAAAAACTCGCAGCCGTCGAATCGTCGGTCGATCTGCCGCTGAAAGACTGGCCATCAGCGGCGGAACTGGAAGCACAGCGTGTCGCCTGCACCGACCGCACGTTGCAGGAACGGTTGCTTCGCCGCCGCGATATCCGGCTCCGCCTGGGCGATGGCAAGACGTACGCGTTGCCGTTGTATATCTGGCGGATGGGGGACGCCGTGCTGGTCGGCAGCTGTTGCGAAGCCTATTCGTTGTTGCAGCGCGAATTGCGAAAGCGATTTCCCTATAACGCGATCATCTGCATGAATCTGATCAACGGCACGATCGGCTACCTGCCACCGGCGGATCTTTACGACAAAGATGTCTATGCTGTTTGGCAGACTCCATTCGACCGCGGTTGCTTGGAAGCGACATTAGAAACTCTCACCCAGGAAATCGATGACATCCTCCGCTAGCCGGCCGCAGTTGCGCGGCGTCCTTCCCGTCCTGCAAACTCCTTTCACCCCGCAGGGTGACTTTGATTTCGAGACGCTCGATCGCGAGATCCAATGGGCCTTCGACACGGGAGCCGATGGGGTTGTTGTGGCGATGGTCAGCGAAATCTTGCGGCTCAGCGAATCGGGCCGCCGCGAACTGGCCGAACATGTTTGCAAGGCAGCCCAAGGCCGCGGCACGTCGGTGATCAGCGTCGGTGCCGAGAGCACTCCGGTCGCGGTCGAACTGGCTCAGCATGCCCAGTCGGTCGGCGCGTCGGCGGTGATGGCAATTCCGCCGATCTCGACCAGCCTGAGCAGCGCCGCGACGCGCGACTACTTCGCCGCGATCGCCGCCGGCATCTCGATCCCGTTGGTGGTTCAAGACGCTTCGGGATACGTCGGTTCGGCGATTGACATCGGTGTCTACGGAGAACTGTTAGAACAATTTGGTCCCGAGCGGATTTTGTTCAAGCCTGAAGCGAGCCCGCTGGGACCGAACCTCTCCCGTCTTCGCGACGCGACCGGTGGGAAAGCACAGATTTTTGAAGGCTCTGGCGGGATCAACCTCGTCGATTGCTACCGACGCGGAATCGTCGGCACGATGCCCGGCACCGATCTGTTGGACGCAATCGTCGCCCTTTGGAATGCGCTGCAAGCGGGAGACGACGATCGGATTTATCAATTGTCGCTGCCGATCTGTGCGATCGTCGCGCTGCAGTTGTCAGCCGGACTCGATGGTTTTTTGGCGATCGAAAAACATCTGCTCGTTCGCCGCGGGATCTTCAAAAATACGGTGCAACGCCAACCTGTCGGTTGGACAATCGATGCCGAGACGGCGGCGGAAGTCGACCGGCTGTTCGATCGACTGCAGCACGTGTTATAGCCCACGATCGAATTCCTCCTTCCCGATGGCCTACCGAATATGCTGCAACAGCCCACCAAGATCCGCTATCGCACGATGGCCTGGCTGACCATCGCGTCGGGGCTGGCCTATCTTTGTCGCAACGCGATCGGCGTGGCGGAGAGTTCCGTTCGCGAGGATCTGGGGCTGACGTTGCAGCAATCGGGTTGGTTCCTGGGAGCATTTTTCTGGAGCTACGCCCTCTTCCAAGTCCCTTGCGGTTGGTTCGCGCAGCGACGTGGAACCCGATTCGCGTTGACGTTGTTTGCGATCGGATGGTCGATCGCGGCATTTGCCCTCGGCATCGCTCCAGGGTTTGGCCTGTTGATCGTCGCCCAATTGATCATGGGAATTTCCCAAGCAGGCATCTTTCCGGCGGCCTGCAATTCGATCGGGCATTGGTTTCCAATGTCGCGACGCACTTTGGCCTGTGGAATTTTGTGCGCCGGGATGCAGGTCGGCGCGATTACCGCCAGCGGGCTGACCGGCGTGCTGCTGCAATCGATCGACTGGCGCTGGGTCTTCATCCTCTTCTCGCTCCCCGGCATCGTGTGGGCCATTGGATTTGCAATCTCGTTTCGCGATCGCCCCGAGCAATTGGAGAAGGTGAACGACGAAGAATTGCAGCTGATCCACGCGCATAAAACGCAGCGGTCCGACGGCACGCATGCTCCCATCGGTGAACACCGGAACGTCCTGGGGCCGCCGCGAACCTCCGCGATCGTCTTTTTGTGCGGCCAACAGATCTGCCGCGCTTCGGGATACATGTTCTTCGCCAGTTGGTTCCCCACGTTTTTACAGGCCACGCGCGGCGTGTCGATCGAAACGTCGGGCTTCTTGCAAAGTCTGGTCCTCTGCGGGACGCTGGCTGGCAGTTTGTCGGGTGGCTTCATCACCGATTGGATCTGGCAACGGACCGGATCGCAACGGCTGAGTCGCAGCGGAATGGGATCGATGGCCCTCTGCGTGTGCGGCTTGTTGGTGCTCAGCGCGTGGCTTGTCAGCGATGTTTCACTGGCGATCGCGTTGCTTTCGCTGGGCTCGTTCTTCGCGGCCCTGGCGGGACCACCAACGTTTGCATCGACGATCGACCTCGGGGGAAACAAGGTTCCGCAACTGATGGGACTTGTCAACATGTGCGGCAACCTCGCCGCAGCCGCCTGTCCCGTCCTGGTCGGAATGTTGTTCGAATGGACCGCCAACTGGAACCTTGTGCTGCTGTTGTTCGCCGGCATCTATCTTCTCGGCGGCATCTGTTGGGCACTTGTTGCGCCGCACGGAAAGTCACCGGTACCGTCGGCCGAACAGAGCTTGGCTGGAGAGACTGGCTAGTCGATGTTGTGATCTGCCACAGGCGGTTGCGACCGGTCGAAGCGATCGCGGGCAATGTTTAACAGCGCGTAAAGGACGGCGGCGAGCATGGGCCCGACGAAGATGCCCCACAGCCCCATCAGCTTCAGTGCGCCGAGGACGGTCACCAACGCGACCAATGGGTGTAGTTTGGCTTGGTTGCCGATCACGTACGCGCGGACGAGGTTATCGGAGGTCGAGACGATGGCGGCTCCATAGGCTGCCAAACCGATCCCGCGTCCATAGTCGCCTTCGAACAACAACCATGCGGCGACCGATCCCCAGACGGCGGCCGATCCGATGAAGGGGATGAACGAACAGAACATCGTCAAGACCATCAGCACCCAAACGTTAGGGACACCCAAGATGGCAAAGGCGAGCCCGGCCAAGGCGGCTTGAACGACGCCCGCCACGACGGTCCCCATCACCACGCCGCGACAGACACAATGGAATTGTTCGCTCAGCCGTTTTTCCTCCTCGGTTTCAAGTGGCATCATCCGGTGCAGTTCATGCGTGAATAGTTCGCGATCGGCGAGGAAGTAGTACAACGCCAACGCCATGATGCACAGGCTGACGCCAAACGTAACGAGGTTGGAAATCAGCCCGCGCGTTTTGTCGTACAGTTCGACCGTTGCGCCGTCGGCGATCCCCGAGATCGATTCCTTGATTCGGTCTCGCTGGGGCGGGTCGAGTTGCCGGTAGGCTTGGTTTAGGGCCGAACCAAGTTTCGATTTTTCCAGCTTCTCGATCGTTTCATCCAACGCTTCCTCGGATTGCCCGTCAAACCAACCGACCGCGTCGCGGCCGAGCTGCGTCACTTGGTTCCCTGCCATGATCAGTGTTACGCAAATCGGCAACAGGACGACCACCAACACCAGCGCCGTCGTCAGCGCCGCGGCAATGCGGTTGTGCCCCGACAGGCCCCGCGTCAATGATTCGTGCATTGGGGCAAACAGTACCGTCAACACGATGGCGACAAAGAGCGCCAAAACAAACGGTTTGATCACGTGGAAGAAGAGCAGTCCGAAGAGACCGATCAATCCGATCAGCAACCAGAATGAAAAATGACGAGGCATGTTTTTGGGTATCGAGTGCGATCGAGAGAACGGCGATTCGCGTGTGGCGTCCGAAGGAGTGATTGATCGTATTTCCATCAAATGGCTCGATCCTCACCCATTCACGCCGGTAGCGCGGTTAGCGAAACATCGGTTCCGCCAACCGATCGATCCACGCAATTGGCGTGCCGCACGCTGCGACGGCGTTTTGGTTGCCAACGCTTCGTTCCCGGGAAGCGCAGACTCAATCGTCCGCAACTATTCGGCCAGTGGCAGTTGAGCGTAGTAGTTCGCCAACGCTTCGATCTCCTCAGCCGTCAGCTTGTCGGCGATCGAGTGCATCCGCTCGACTCGTTCGGTCCCGCCACGAGCCCGTCGTTGCAGCAGTTCCAGCTGCTGCGTCAGATACCAAACGGGTTGTCCGGCCAACTTGGGATAGTCGTCGCTGCGTTGGATCGTTCCTGGACCGTGGCAGGCGGCACAGGCGGCGATCTTCTTTTGTCGGTCTCCTCGGTGGGCGAGCGACTTGCCACGCTCTACCACTTCGTCGAGATCGGCCGGATTCGATTCGGCAACGGTCGGCGTTGTCGTTTCTCGTTCGACATCCGGTTCCGCTGCGTAGAACGCCGCAAGTTCCGCGATCTGCGGATCGGACAGCCGTGCTGCGATCGGTTGCATGATTCCGCTATGCCGCGCTCCCGTTTTAAAGGCCTGCAGCGACTGTTCGAGATACGCCTGGGATTGCGATGCGAGCAGCGGAACCCGCGGTCCAGCAGACGGCGAAGTCGACGTGCCATGGCACGCGGCGCACGCCTGAGCCGCCAGTTGTTCGACCGGCGAATCGGATTCCGTCTCGACCTGCACGTGGCGATCGTAGGCTTCCGCATCCAGCTGGGACAACTGTTGCAGGAAGGCGACGACCGGCCAGACATCATCGTCGCGAGCCTGCGTTGGCCAGGCGGGCATCCCGGCAAACTTAATCCCATGCTTGACGATGTAGAACAGCTCGCGTGGTTCTTTGTCGAGCGGAGTGCCGGGCAGGTAAGGAGGCGAGGGAGTCATGTGCCCGGCGACGACGGGAGCCGGGCTCCCGGGGCGGCCGTGACACCAGCGGCAATTGGAATCGTAGGTTGCCGCGCCCAAACGAATCATGCCAAGCTGATCCAGCGGATGCGGCTCGATACCGGAGCTGTGGAAGTCGACCGAGCGATCGCTTGCGTAGTCCAAGAACCAACGCGTGATCGGCCAATGTCCGCCGCTGGCGTTAATCGGTGCGATCCCCGAGACGAGGACAAACAGACCGATCGCGCCGAGCCCGGCCAGCAGGATGGAGAGCTCTTTCAGTCGTCGTTTCATCGTGTGTTCGCCTTTCCAAAAGATGACCTCTTCGCCGCCCCGATCGGCATCCGGATCGGATCGACGAGGTCGCGCGTCAGCCACAATCCGCCGGTCAAAAACGCCAGCCCGCCGACGACCAGCATCACCGCGCCGCCGAGATGTTGGTCCATGATCGGCGTCAGCCCTGTGCCGCCGTGATGATGGGAATAGAGCAACCTTGGCGACATGACTAACAACGCGCCCAACAGCGTCATGTGCATCGATGTCAACAACAGCCCGATCACGCCGGCGGCGCTGCGGCCGCGGTCCCGCGGCTGCGATCCACCGAAAGCGGACAGCCAAACCCAAACGCCAGCGGCGAGGAACATCGACTGTTCGACAACAAACCCGAACGCATCGTGGCGTGCCCAGTGATGCAGTCCCGGGGCGTGCCAGGCCCAAACGATCAACAGCTCGCCAACCGATGCCGGGACGGGGGCGAACAGCTTTGGAAATCGGAGTACCGGATCCCATCGACGCCCCGCCGCAGCGATCGACAATATCGGCGCCGCGACGGCAACGACCGCCATGTGCAGCGTCATGTGCGCGGCGAAGGAATGGTTGGCCATTTCCGGCAGCGGACCAAGCCAGGCGATCGCCAAAACTAACCATCCCAAATTCCAAAGCATCGGTCGCATTAGTCACAGCTCCCGATAAAGAGGACCACCAACGCGGTGAAGAGCGTGGCGACGCCGCTGAGTGCGGCCAACAGAAGCGTCGCATAACCGATGAAGCGCAGCTGGACGTCCGACGTGTTGCCGTCGTGCGGCGCGGAGGCGTCTCCGTGGCGATGCTGTCGGTGACTGTGCCAACCAACCAACGCGATCACCCCCAACGCAACAAGCGTATAAATCGCGATCGCGATTCGGATCGGCATCGCGTCGCCGGTCTCCGATTTGGCGCAAACGATCGCGATCGTGAGATAACTGGCTAGAAAATGGATCGCCCAGGTCGTCGGCGGGATCAGCAACCAGACGATGTGATTTCGGAGCGCGCGGTAGCTGACCGCTGGCGTCGTCGTTTGCATGTCGTCCGATTCCGCTGGCGTTGTCGTGTTGGTCGCATCCGTCATCGGTCACCTCATGCAACAAAAGGAAAGCCTGCGATCACGGCGACGGTGATCGCCGCAGTCAGCGCCATGAAGTGCCAGTAGAGCGAGACGTTCATGATGTCGGCATCGTGAACCGCGTCCATCCTGCCCGCCATGCGTCGTGCGGCGCAGTAGATCAGCATCAGCAAACCGACGGCCAAATGAAGCGTCATCCAAAGCACCAACACGCAGACCATCGCCGGATAGACGTGGCTGGTCGGATCCATCTTGTTGGCGATCGGAGCCGCAGCGGTGGTGACGCCAGCGTGAATCGTCGCCAACGCCCCGATGCCGATCGCTGAATAAAACAGGGCGGGGCGATCGCGGCGGTTCCACCGGCGTGCGGCGAGAGTGCATGCCCAAGCGACGCCCACGGCGGCCAAACCGCCAAGCGGATAGAAGATCCCCGGGCCGGGCTGGTCGGCTGGCGGGAATTGTTCGTGTACCGTCCAGTAGAAAAAGTAACCGAAGACCAACGCCATGAAGGCTGTCATGTCGCCAAGCATCGTGATGAACATCGCCCACCAACCGACCGCTTGTGGACCGGAGACGTAGAGCGGCAGATGCAGCCCGCGGCCGACGTCTTTGCATGGTTTTTCGGGGATCGGTGCGGTGCCGGTCCACAGCCAAATGATTATGCAGACCAACGCCAACAGGCCGCTGATCCCGGCGGCGGTGTACCAGTGGAACGTCGAAAGGATGAACAGCCCGCCGGTGAAGATCGCGGCAAATATCGGGATAAACGACGGCCCTGGGACGCGTAAACACTGCTGCGGATGGGCGTCCATCGTCGATGTGACCAGCGTTTCGCGGAGCCCTTCTTCGGCATCGGGAAGATAGAAATTCCCTTCATCGACGTCGCGGACAAAGTTCGCTTGGTCCCACAGCGGATAACGGCTCTCGATGATCGGGATCGATCGGATTCCCCAAGGTCGGTCGGGGACATCGGCCAGCCATTCCAACGTCCCCGCGTTCCAACAATTCCTTGCCGCATGCGCCTGCTTGCGCTTCGGACGAAGAACATCCCACAGAAAGACCGCAAAGCCAGCGGCTAACACAAACGCACCGATCGAGGAGACAAGGTTCAGCGTGTCGAAGCCCATCTCGGCCGGGTAGGTGTAGACGCGGCGCGGCATCCCGATCAAGCCGGTCAAATGCATCGGGAAGAAGCTGACGTTGAAACCGATCAGCGTCAACCAAAAGGCCAGTTTGCCCAGCCGCTGCGACAACGGTTTCCCCATCACCAGCGGGTAGTAATAGTAGACGCCGGCCATGATCGGGAAGATCGTGCCACCGACCAGGACGTAGTGCAAATGGCCGACGATGAAATAGGTGTCGTGGGCTTGATAATCGAACGGAGCGATCGCGATCATCACGCCGGTCAGACCGCCGATGATGAAGGTCGCCAGGCCGGCGAGGGCGAACCACAAACAGACCGATGACCGCACGCGGCCGATCAACAGCGTGGCGATAAAGCAGAAGATCTGCACGCCGGTCGGGATCGCGACCGCTTCGGAAGCTGCTGAAAAGATCCCGATCGTCAGCCCAGGCAGCCCGGTGGTGAACATGTGGTGGACCCACAAACCAAAGCTGAGGAAGCCGGTTCCGACGGCGGCCAACACGATCCACGAATAACCGACCATCGGGGTCCGTGCGAATGTGGGAACGATCATCGCCAGTAGCGCGATCGATGGGAGGAAGACGATATAGACTTCGGGGTGTCCAAAAATCCAAAACAGGTGCTGCCACAACATCGGGTCGCCGCCGCGCGATGCGTCGAAGAAGGGCCAGTCGAGCGAGCGTTCGAGCTCCATCAACAGGTCGCCGGCGATCAACGGTGGAAAGGCGAACAGGATCATCGCGGCGACGACCAGGATGTACCAGGCGTACAGCGGGATCAGGTTCAATCGCATTCCCGGCGGGCGGCATTTTAAGACGCCGACGATCAGTTCGACTGCGGCGGCGATCGATGCGATCTCGATGAAGGAGAGTCCCAGCAGCCAGATGTCGGGGCCGACATCGGTCTGATATTCGGTGGTCATCGGCGGATACATGAACCAGCCGCCGCGAGGGGCGACGCCGAAGAAGAGCGATCCGCAAACGAAGATCCCGCCGATCAAGAAGCACCAATATCCGTAAGCCGACAAGCGTGGGAAGGGAAGGTCGCGGGCCCCCATCATCTGCGGAAGCAACAGGATCGAGATCGCTTCGAGAATCGGCACGGCAAACAAGAACATCATCACGCTGCCGTGCATCGTGAAGACTTGGTTGTACTGATCGGGAGTCAGCCAATCGTTTTCGGGGATCGCCAACTGGGCTCGCATGATCAAGGCCAGCACGCCGCCGAACAGGAAAAATGCAAACGCGGTGACGGTGTACCAGAGGCCGATTTCGGAGTTGTTCACCGCAGACCAATATCGCCATCCCGTCGGCGTCTTCCACGGTTCCAACAGCCGCTTCTCCTGATCGGTCAGTTCCGCCGCGGGAGCTGTTGCCGGCTCGGACGTCGGTTGCGATTCGGGCTTGTTGTCGTCGGGATGGTCACTCATTTCAGCCCCTCCAGAAACGTCGCGATCTCGGCGGCTTGCTGTCGATCCATCGCATGGAACGCCGGCATGTCGACGCCCGGTTTCACGCGATCGGTCTCGGTGATCCAGCGGACGAGGTTGGCATGGTTGTTCGGCAGCAGCCCTGCGGCGATGCTGGGACGCGATCCAAAGTGAGTCAAGTCGGGCCCCATGCTCCCTTTCGCATCGGTGCCACGAATCGCGTGGCAGGCGTGACAGCCAACGGCAAAGAAGTGTTTTTCGCCAGCGACCGCAGCGGGTTCTTGCGAGGAAGCCGTCGGTCGCGTGAGTTGCTTAAGCCAGGAGTCGAACTCATCGGCTGGCATCACGACGACATCAAAGTTCATCTGAGCGTGGGCCGCACCACAAAACTCCGCACAGACGCCGCGAAAGGTTCCGACACGTGTCGGATGCAGTTTCAACCGCGTTTGGCGGCCGGGCATCATGTCGACTTTGCCTCCCAACGCCGGGATCCAAAACGAATGGATGACGTCTTCGCTGTCGAGCTTGAACTCGACGGGACGGCCGACGGGCAGACGGATTTCGTTCGCGGTTTCGACAACGGTTTCGTCGTCGATGTGATACGTGATCCTCCACCACCAACGGACGCCGCTGACATGGACTTGCAGGCTGCCCTGGGGAGCTGGGCGCTGCAGTTCGGGCATCATCGGGAGGGACACACACAGCAATCCGGTCAGGACGATCGTCGGGAAAACCGCACCGCCACCGATCACCCAACGCTTGATCGTCTGGGGATGATGTTGGCCGGGTTGGTAGATCGCGTAGACGGCGAGGCCGACGACGATGATCCAAATCACGACCGCCCCGGCGCTCATCCAATAGAACAACAGCGCGATCGCTTCGGCGGCTTCGCCAGCGGGTTGGAGCGTCGATTGGGGCATGAAGGAAAGGGTCCTGGAAGGATTGACGGGCGCCGGGAGAACTATGGATCGATCACGTTGCTTTCCTTGGGAGAATCGCTCGCCCCGCCGGTCGGGTTCCACGTCGCAGCGAGAGAACGCAAGCAAATGCAATCGATGTGCCAGAGGGGGCAATCCACCGAATCGGGGGTGTTTTCCGCCGCGAGTGGTCGCTTAGGAACCAGCCTGCTGGGGAAGCGAGCAATATCGCGTGACACTCCGAGGGGGACGCGAATCGATGCGGAGCGGGGGCGATGCGGGCGGCGTCCTAGAAGCTGAGTCGGGCAGGGGGTAGAATCACCGCGATGTTACTGGTGCTTGATAACTACGACAGCTTTGTCCACAACCTGGCCCGCTATCTGCGGCGGCATGGGCATCGCACGTTGGTCGTTCGCAGCGACCAGATCGGGATTGAAGACGTCCGACGGATCGGGCCCACCGGGCTGATCCTTTCACCTGGGCCCCAAGCGCCCGATCAGGCAGGGGCTTGTGTGGAGATCACGCGTGCCTTCGCGGGCCAGTTGCCCATTTTGGGTGTTTGTTTGGGACACCAGATCATCGCTCAAGCGTTCGGTGGACGGATTGTTCGGGCGCATCCGATGCATGGGGTGCCCAGCATGATCGAGCACGGTGGCGACGGTTTGTTTGCCGGTTTGCCCAGTCCTTTTGCTGCCGGACGCTACCATTCCTTGGTCGCCGACGCGGCCGCCATCCCCGACGTGTTGCAGGTAACCGCCTGGACTGATGACCGTGGTGCTGCACCGGATGCACCCGAGGTGGGGGACTGCAGCGATGCGGCCGTGCGATTGGTGATGGGGATCCGCCATCGTGAGTTTCCGATTTTTGGCGTCCAATTCCACCCCGAATCGATTTTGACCGACCAGGGGGACGCGCTGTTGAAGAACTTCCTGCGTCATCTTCCTACCGAATCGCCGACGGCCTGCTCATGATCTTGGAAAGTCTTGTCACTTCGGTGAATGCCAATGGCGAAGTCAACGTCGCACCGATGGGGCCCGTGGTCGATCGTGAAATCACGACGATCGAATTGCGACCCTTCAAAACATCGACCACGCATGGGAATCTCCGTGCTACATCGCGAGCCGTCGTCCATGTGACCGACGACGTCTTGATGATCGCTCGGGCAGCAATTGGGCGGATCGAACCGCCGGTCAGGGAAATCGAAGGGGGATGGTTCGTGTTGGAAAATGCAAGCCGTTGGTTCGCCATCGAAGTGGTCGCTTGGAACGACGACCCGCAGCGTCCGACGGCGGAGTGCGCGATCGTCCGCCAGGGGAGCGGTCCCCCATTCTTCGGGCTCAATCGAGCCAAGCATGCCGTGATAGAAGCTGCGATCTTGGCGACCCGCACGCATCTGATTCCCGCTGCGGAGATTGCTGCCGATCTGGAACGCTTGCGTGTCTTGATCGACAAAACAGGGGGTGCTCAGGAGCACGAAGCCTTTGAGTTGCTGCGGGCGTCGATTGCACAGCAGGTCGGGTAGTATGGGTGAGTTCTGCGGGAAGACCAAGTTTTTCTATCGAATTGAGCGTGTTTGCTGAATTCATCGCCCGATGCTTACCTGTGTGGTCCCTTTGGGGGTGCATGGCTTCGTGGTGGTCCGGGTTTTGTATTTGTGAGTGGCTTGCCGCCGATGGGGCGGTCACCCTCTGAGTTCCCTTGTCTTCTTTGCTTTCGGCAAGGGGGTTATCGGTAAGATGTACCGGGTCTAAAAGGCTGGCTAGGGGGGCGGTGTCCCCTCGAATTTGGCGGTGAAAGAGTCGCATACGTCAAGAGATCAGGAAAAGTTTGCGGTCGTTTAATCGTTGCGATCGTCAAACTCGATAGGTCGTATTCCCGACTGTAACGATTGTCGGGGTCGCAGCGGGGGGGAAGTATTAAACGAAGGAAAAGCCAGCCTTGTTTTCATAATGCTAACAAACAATCCCGATCTATACTTCGTCGGAGAAAGGGGGTCAGTGGCATCTCGTGATGTCACCTCTCCCGATCGCTGGCAAGCAACGACGTGTCGATTGAACACGACGTTGACGTAGGACGCAGGTGAGTCGCGTAGTCGAACTCACGCGCAACCCGCAAAACGCCGTCGCGGTCAGACGCCCGGTCCAAGTTTCAGCTTAAGTGTGGTGACAGGCCGTTGGCCCTCCACATGGGTTAGCCCGCTTTATATGAGCGGGTCCAAATACAGGTCCACGTTGAACCGCAAAGAGGGAATAATAGCATGACCCGGATTAATACAAACGTTCCATCGCTCGTCGCACAAAATCGCCTGCAATCATCCAACGGCGATTTGCAAGAAGCTCTGACTCGGTTGAGCACCGGTCTTCGCATCAATTCGGGATCGGACGATCCGGCCGGTTTGATCGCTAGCGAAGCACTGCGAAGCGAAATCACCAGTCTCAACAAGGCGGTCAGCAACACCGAGCGCGCCAACCAAATCATCGCAACCGCCGACAGCGCCCTGGGACAGGTAAGCACGCTGTTGAACGACGTTCGCGGTCTGGTTGTTGAAGCGGCAAATAGTGGAGCTTTGAGCCCCGACGAAATCGCGGCGAATCAATTGCAGGTCGACAGCTCCCTGGAAGCGATCAACCGTATTTCGCAAACCACGACCTTCCAAGGTCGCAAACTGTTGGACGGCAGCCTGGACTTCTTGACCAGCGGCACGTCGAACTTCAATAAGATCGAAAACCTGCAGATCGACCAAGCCAACTTGGGCAACTTGGGTAAAATCCAAGTCGATGTATCGGTTCAAGAGGCGGCGACGAAGGCGTCGGTGAACATTAATAATGTACCCGCCTCGGGTGCGGGTACGGGCAAGATCACCCTGTCGAACTCGACAGGTGCCGCCGACGAAGCGAAGACCGGCGATTTGGAGACGGCTGGCGGAGCTGACTATACCATCGACGTTCTCGACGGCAGCAGCCTTGATGGTGTCGCCGGTAACGATCTGACGGTTGATGTCAAAAGTGGTGCGACGACCGCTTTGACACAAGCGACGACCGCAGTGAAGTCACTTGCTGGCGGCGGCAGCTTTACCATCTCGGCGAAAGAGGGCGGTGCCCTCGACGGCGGACTTGGCAACGCAGCGACGGTTCAATTTGCAGCTGGTAACACCGCGACCGCACAAGCCGAATCGGCTGGGTTCGACGTCAACGGCGTTACCGACGCATTCACCGTTTCGGCAAAAGCTGGCGGAGCCTTCGACGGAACCGCGGGTAATGCACTGACTGTCGAAATCGTCAGCGGTACTCCCGCCAGCGGTTCAGCTTCGATCGCCGAAGCGGCGGGTGTCGTGACGATCACCGTCGACGACACGGTTGGTGTGACTTTGGAAGATATCCAAACTGCTTTGGCTGGCAGTGCCGATTTCGAATTCAACATCGCCGAAGGAAACGAAGAAGTCGTCTTCCGATCCGACGGATCGGACGATGGCGCCGCGATACCGCTTAATGGCGGAACCGCGGGTGCCAACGCAGCGGCTTTGGTCAGCCGAACCGGTGACGCGTTGACGATCACTGTCAATGAACTCTCGGATCAAACGTTGACCGACATCAAAGCGGCTTTAGAAGCGGACGCCGAATTCAACGACGACTTCAAGATCCAATTGGGAAGTGCTGGAACCGACGTTTTCGCATCATCGGGAACCACCGATGACGATGCTTTGGCACAGACATTCACCGGCGGTACGAACGCCGCTGCGGAAGTCTCGTTTGCCGATGGCAAGCTGTCGATCACCGTCGACAACACCACCGCGCAAAACCTGTCGGCGATCCAAGCCGCTTTGGATGCTTCGACCACACTGTTGGACGGCACCGACACGTTCAGCGATCTATTTGCAGTAACCGTTAACACCGACAACGTCTTTGCCGTCGATGGCAGCGACGATGTCGAAGACGAAGAGTTCAGCGGTGGTACCGGTTCGACAGCAACCGACGAGATCACGATCACCACGCCGCAAGGAAAAGAGTTCAACGGCACGATCACGATCAACAACAGTGGCGACACGGGCGGCGCTGTGACGGCGAGCGTTGATGAAAATAACAACATCACGATCACGATCGACGACGACTCCGACACCGCGTTGGCCGACATCATCGCGGCGATCGAAAACGATCTGACCGGCTACTCGGCTGAACTGACCACCAACGACGGTGACGGCATCCTGCACGCAGGCGTTGACGCGATCACGACGACCGAAATCGAAGATGCTGATGACGGGGGTATCGCCGCCGACGTCGTCTTCGAATTGGCGGGTGAAACCGGATCGGAAGTTTTCAATATCAGTGCTGGCACGACGCTGGAACAATTGATCGCGCAGATCAATCTTGTCTCCGAAGCGACCGGCGTCACCGCTTCGGCCAACGAGAACACGTTGGAATTGAATTCGACCGAATACGGTTCGAAAGCCTTCGTCGATCTGAAGATCATCGAAGAGGGTGCCGACGGAACCTTTGGTGCCGAAGTGGAAGAGGGAGCTCGAGCGGTTGGTACCGATATCAAGGCGAAGGTCAACGGTGTCGACGCCAGTGGCGACGGCAACAAGCTGACGATCAACACCGGAACGCTCGACCTGAACATGTCGGTTGAAGCGGACTATGTCGGTTCGATCGAATTCGACATCAACGGTGGTGGAGCCCTGTTCCAACTGGGTAGCCAAGTCGTTGCGAACCAACAAGCTCGCATCGGCATCGGCAGCGTGAACACCGCTCAATTGGGTGGCGTTAGCGGTAAGTTGTTCGAATTGGGCGAAGGTGGCCGAGCCGCTCTGGGAACCGATCCCACCGCAGCCGCAGCGATCGTCGACGAAGCGATCGACCAAGTGACGGGGCTTCGCGGTCGATTGGGTGCGTTCCAACGAACGACGATCGAAAGCAACTTGGTCAGCTTGAACGACACCGTGGCGAACCTGCAGGAAGCGGAATCGAGCATCCGTGATGCCGACTTCGCTGCCGAATCGGCTCGTCTGACACGTGCTCAGATTCTGGTTCAATCGGGTACTTCGGTCTTGTCGCTGGCAAACCAAAACCCACAAAACGTCCTCTCGCTGTTGGGCTAATCCCCCTTCCGAAGACAAACTAAATCTTGACACGGCGGTTCGATTCATTCGAGCCGCCGTTTTGCTTAGGCCGATAATAACGGTAGTGCGGGTTGTAACCCCTTCGATTCGCACCCTTTTGAAAGCCCTTCGATCTCTGCTGCCCAAACGGTTACTCCATGGGAACGATTCAATCATCTGTCGGTTTAATCACCGGGATTCCGATCCAGGAAACCGTCGAACAATTGATGGCAATCTCGGCGCGGCCACGCGATCTGCTGTCGGCGCGAACCGCCGCGCTGCAACAGGAACAGGTCGCGATCACCGAATTGACAGCATTGGCTGTCGGTCTCGAACTGGCCAGCGCCAGCTTTGGAAGCGAATCGCTTTACGAGACGACGGCGGTTTCTTCGTCCAACAGCGATGCCCTTTCGGTGATCCAGACCGCCGATTCGGTCAATCTGCAAAATCAACAGGTCCGCGTGGTCCAATTGGCGCAGACCAACAGCTTCGGTTCGCGCAACCTCGGCAGCAGCACCGAATCGTTGGGCTACAGTGGCCAATTGACGATCGAAACCGGCGGATTTATCGACAATAGTGTCGCCCTGGAAGATCTCAATGGCGGCCGCGGTGTGGAGCGGGGTCAGATCCGGATTACCGACCGTAGCGGAAATTCCGCGACGATCGACCTTCGCGGTGCCGCGACGATCGACGATGTCCTGGCGACAATTAATGAATCGTCCGACATCGATGTCCGCGCGTCGACATCGGGTGACAAGATCGTGCTGACCGACAAGACAGGCAAGACGCTGTCGAATTTGAGTGTCAGCGAAGTCGGAGGCGGATCGACGGCGTCGGATCTCGGCCTGCGAGGCATTAACACGGCCAGCGATTCAGCGACCGGACGCGATATCTTTTCGCTCTCCGCCGCGACGTCCTTGTCGACGCTTCGCGACGGACTCGGACTCGGTTTTGGCAGCGACGATGATATCGCGATCACGCTTCGCGACGGCACGGAATTGTCGATCGATTTTGACGACTTCTCCCGCGAGGCTTCGATCGCTTCGGGAACCACATCGGCCACCGATCCGAACGCACAATTGACGATCAAGACGGTCGCCAAAGGGGGCGATTACGACGGCTTGGAAGTTCTGTTTGTCAATGACGACGGTGTTGCCGCGGGCAGCGAGACGGTGCAACTGCTGGAAGGTTCGTACGGCAAGCAACTGGTCTTCCATATCGACGAAGGGAACACGACCTCGGCCAATATCGCCGATGCGTTGGCGGGGAATGAAGAACTGGCGGCCCTTTTCACGGCCACCGCGGGGGGCGATGGAACGGGTACCGTTTCCGCCGCCGACTTTGCCGTTGTGAATGGGGGAGCGGCGATCGATCCGCAAACCGATCCGACGATCGAAGACCTGTTGCGCGTCCTCAACGACGCCGATCCGAAGCTGAAGGCGACGCTTAACGCCTCGGGGGATGCGATCCAGTTGACCGATCTCAGTGAAGGGACCGGGACGTTGACGATTGCCGATGCCGAAGGGAGCACGCTCGCCACGGATCTGGGCCTCGTTTTTGAAGGGGAAGCCGACTCGACCACCGGGATCACGCTGCAATCGGGGCTGCAATCGGTTAGCCTCAGCACGCTCGCCGGGGGCGCCGGGCTGGGAACGCTCGGGACGTTGTCGATCACCGTGCACGACGGCTCGACAGCCGATGTCGATCTTTCGGGGGCGACAAGCGTTGCCGACGTGATCTCCGCGATCAACAACAGCGGATTGGATGTCGAAGCGGACTACAACGATCAAGGAACCGGAATCGCAATCCGCGACTTGACCGGGGGCACGGTCAGCAACCTAAAGGTGTCCAGCCTCGATGACACGGCGTCGAAGTTGGGGCTGGAGATCGACACCACCGAAACGTTTGCCAACGGCAACAACCTACGCGCCCAATACGTCTCGCGCAACACCGCTCTCTCCGCTTTAAACCAAGGGCAGGGCGTGGGGACCGGTTCGTTCACGATCCAGGATTCGAACGGGGATGCCTCGATCGTCAGTCTTGGCGCATTGGAACCACAGACGGTTGGCGCGTTGATCGACCAAATCAATGGACTCAGCATTGGTGTCGAAGCGAGTTTGAATGCCGACGGAAACGGGATTCGAATCATCGATACCAGCAACGGTGAAGGAACGTTAAAGATCATCGATCGCAATGGCAGAACCTCGGCGGCCAGCCTGGGAATCGCCGGCACCGCCGAGACCCGCGTAATCGATGGCGAAGTGCGCAGCGTGATCGATGGATCGCAAGGGATCACCGTCAATGTGAATGCATCGGATACCGTCGCCACGATCGCGGCGAAGATTCAAGAGTTGGGGCAGTATGCCTCGGCGTCGGCCGGAAGCGGGCGGTTGGAGATCCTCAGTAAACGGGGCGGCAGCGATGGGCGTTTGGCCGTCTCGACGACCGGTTTTGATATCGGACTGCGACAGACCGCATCGGCGCAGGATGCCATCATCGAAGTCGGCGAAAGCGAATCGGCATCGCTTTTCTACAGCAGCGACAACGTCTTCAGCGATGCCATCAGCGGGCTCTCCTTGACCGCCAAGAAGGTCACCGATTCGCCGGTTGAAGTGAACGTGACCAAGAACAACAGCGCCGTCGTCAGCAGCGTTACGAACTTTGTTTCGGCCTACAACCGTTTGGTGACGCGGATGGATGCGTTGACCGCGTTTGACGAAACTTCGCAAACGGTCGGACTGTTGTTCGGCAGCGGCGAAGTGTTACGCATTCAATCCCAACTGGGAAGCTTGTTCACCGGGCGGATCAACGGCGCCGGCGACATCAAATCGTTGGGCGAGATCGGGATTCGATTGTCCGATACCGGCCAGATGACGTTTGACAGCGCCAAGCTGACCGCAAAGCTGGAGACCGAACCCGATTCGGTCAAAGACTTCTTCACCACCGATTCGACCGGTTTTTCATCGCGGGTTCAAGACGCGATCGACAAGATTGCCGGCGTCGAAAGCAGCGTCCTGTTGAACAAGAACGATGCGTTGCAGCGACGCATCGAAACGAACAACGATCGGATCGCGTCGTACAACCTGCGGCTCGAGTCGGAGGAAGCGCGTCTGTACAAGCAGTACTACGCGATGGAAGAGGCGATCTCGAAATTGCAGTCCAATCAGAGCTATATCAGCAACATCGCTCCGATCACGATGCCGAGCTAGCAGTCCGCCATTCGCCGATACGAACGCTGCTTCGGAGAAGGCTTTCGAAACACCGCAATTCACTTCTTTGCGGACAAATGCAAATCGGCCGGCAGCGATGTTACAATGCCGTAACCAAGCGTCCATCCGGCGGGCGTTTGCGCCCCCCTTTGCTTAGGAACCTGCCATGCCATCGCTTCGACCCACACGACGTACCGCGCTGAAATCTTCGATCGCCTTCGGCGGCTACCTGATTGCCCCCGAGATCTCGGCGGCCGATTCCACATCTGCGAATGAACAATTAAACGTCGCGTGCATCGGAATCGGGGGGCAGGGAGCTGCGAACGTGGGCGGCGTGAAGAGCCAGAATTTGGTGGCCCTTTGCGATGTGGATCAGGTGCGCGGTGGGAAGGCGTTCGAAAAATACAGCCAAGCCGAAAAGTTCGCCGACTATCGCAAGATGTTCGACAAACTGGAAAAGCAGATCGATGCGGTGGTCGTCAGCACGCCCGATCACACCCATTTCCATCCGTCGATGGCGGCGTTGGAACGGGGCAAGCATCTGTACTGTGAAAAACCGATGGCCCATTCGGTTTGGGAAGTTCGTCAGATGACGAAACTGGCCGCCAAGCAAGGCGTCGCCACCCAACTCGGTTGCCAACGGCACGCGATGGCGAACATGCATCGGTCGGTCGAATTGATTCAAGCCGGCGCGATCGGCGACGTTAGCGAAGTCTACAGCTGGGTAGGCGGATCGCGCGGGATGCCGTCGATACCAACACAGTTTCCCAAGGTGCCCGAGACGGTCGATTGGGATCTATGGTTGGGCCCCGCGATGCCCCGCCCCTACGATTCCACGTATTGCCCCTACGGTTGGCGTTTTTGGTGGGACTTTGGCACCGGAGAAACGGGCAACTGGGGATGCCACATTTTGGACATCCCGTTCTGGGCGTTGGGGCTGAAGTATCCTTCGCGCGTCGAAGCGACGGGGCCCGAGGTCGATCCGCAACGGACGCCCAAGCAGATGGCGACCAAGATGCACTTCGCCGAACAAGGCGTGGATCTGCATTGGGATCACGCCAGCGGCGGTCCCGCCAAACTGAAGGAACTGGGACTCGACGGCAAAGACATGAACACGCTCTTTATCGGCAGCAAAGGGATGCTGCTGACCGGATTCAACAAGCTGCGATTGTTGCCCGAGGAGAAGTTTGCAGATTTCCAGTCTCCCGAATCGACGATCCCCAAATCGCCCGGCTTCCACAAGGAATGGATCCAAGCGTGCAAGGGAGGCGCACCGGCGACATGCGACTTCCGCTACTCAGGCCCCTTGGCCGAAACGGTCCTCCTGGGCAACGTCGCCTACCGCGCCGGCGGCAGCTTCGATTGGGACGGCAACACGCTGACCGCTTCGGGCAACGACGCGGTTCCGGCATTGCTGAAGGATGAGTACCGCAAGGGGTGGGAAGTCGCGGAGGTCTGATCGCCAACAGGCCACCGTCCGATTGCTTTGGTCCCGCGCCGGGCCCGTGGCATCGAAAGGGCCGTCTGAGACGGGCGTCTGCGATTTGCCAAGCCCTGGATGTCGAGTCCAGGGCGGGGCGGATTGGAATCAGCGGTCCCGCGGATGGCGGCCGTCGCTGACGTTATTTCAGCAGCTGAGGCACCGGATCGACGCCGGCCGCCAATTCGCCACGCTTCCGTTGGCCGGAACCGGCGACGCCCAGGTCTCCCAGATCGGCGCGGGCTTCGTCGGCCAATGCACTCAATCGAGCCACGATCTCGGGATGTTCAGCGGCGACATTCGATTCGCACCCAATATCGGTCACGACATTAAAGAGCAACGGTTGTGGCGGCGTTTTGCTGCTGAAGTGAGGGTGGTGTGCGATGCGAGTGACCGGCACAAACAGCTTCCATGGTCCGCTGCGGACGGCGTGCAATTGGTCCTGGTGGTAATAGTAGAACGCTTTGTATGGCGTCTTGGCATCCGGCTCGCCATACAGCAGCGGCGCGATGTCGTATCCATCGATCTTGCGATCGGTCGGTGCGCTGCCGCCGGCCAGCTTGGCAAAGGTGGGCAACAGGTCCATCGTCGTGGCCAGTTCTTCGCAAACCGTTCCGGCGGGAACTTTTCCCGGTTGCCAGACGAGGGTCGGCACGCGGAACGCCCCTTCGCTGGTGGTGTAGCCGCGGCCATGCAATGGACGGTTGGACCCACGGCTCAGATCGGTCAGGTCGCGGTTGATCGGAGCGCCGTTGTCGCTGGTCCAGATCACCAAGGTCTCTTCGGCGATTCCCAGTTCTTCCAATTGATCCAACATCTGCCCCATCGACCAATCGAGCTCTTCGATCGAATCGCCCCACGGTCCGTTTTTGCTTTTGCCGCGGAACGCTTCGCTTGAAAAAGGGGTGCTGGTGCTGCCCGGCATCGCTTGTGGGAAATAGAGGAAGAACGGTTCGTCCTTGTGATCGGCGATCCACTTCATGGCCTGTTCGGTGTAGCGTTTGGTCAAACCATCGCGATCACATGGGGCTTCGATCACGGTGTCGTTTTCCATCAGCGGCAGCGGCGGCCAATGGGAACCGTCTTCATCCCAAACCCGTTCGGTCATGTCGTCGGAATACGGGACGCCAAAGAACCAATCAAAGCCTTGGCGGGTGGGCATGAAGGGCGACTGGTCTCCCAGGTGCCATTTGCCGACCATCGCGGTCGCGTAGCCTTGTTGTTTCAGGACTTCGGCGATCGTCACTTCTTCGGGGTTCAGCCCGTACCGCGAAACCGGGCGTATCACCCAACCATCGCGCGGATTCTGGTGCAGCCCGACCCGTTGGGAATAGCATCCGGTCATGATGCTGCTGCGCGACGGAGTGCAGACGCCGGCGGTGACGCAGAAATGGGTGAACTTGCGTCCCTCGCGGGCCATCCGGTTCAAGCTGGGGGTGCGGTGGAGCGTCGAACCAAACGGTTCGATATCGCCATAACCGAGGTTGTCGCAGTAGATGATGATGAAGTTGGGGGGACGATCGGCGGCGTGGGCCAGCTGGCAGGTGGAGATCACCGAGTTGGCGGGCATGGTGGTGGCCAATAGATAGAGAGCCAGTGCGATGCACGCATTGAAGCAGACTCGTGGCATGGGTGGGATTCCTAGGTGGGGACAAGTGATCGTGAAAACGTCTAAATTTTTTCCGCCTTGTTCATTGCCTATGCTAACGCCGCGCGGCGGTGATGACAGCAACCGGTTTGGGGAATCTGCTCTTTATTTACAGCATGGAAATCCAGTATCGAGTTGGAGCAACTGCGCGCCGTTTCCCTTCTGGAGTTCGTTCCCTTGCGTTCTTGGATCATTGTCAGCTGTTTGTGTGCGATCGTGTTGGGCACCGATCTCGGAGGCGCTCGCCTGTGGGATCGCGATGAACCACGCAATGCCCGCTGCGCGGCCGAAATGCTCGAAAATGGCGACTGGATCGTCCCCACGTTTGCCGGCGAACTGCGCACGCACAAGCCGCCGCTGCTGTATTGGATGCAGATCGTCAGCTACAAAGTCTTTGGTGTCAACGAATTTGCGGCCCGACTCCCGTCGGCGCTCTGCGGGTTGGGGACGGTGTTGTTGACGATGGCGATCGCCACGGTTTTGTTGGGAGCCCAGGTCACTCCGTGGGTTGGCATTTCGCTTGGCACGTCACTCATGTTCGTGCTCGCTTCCCGCGCGGCGACGCCCGACGCGGCATTAACTTTTTGCTCCACCCTCGCCGTCGCCCTCTACGTCCTTTTTTCACATCGCCGCATTAGCGATGGATTCGTCGAACGGGTCGAATTCCACTGGCCAACACGCTGGGGATGGTCCGCGGTTTACGCCGCCTGCGGCCTGGCCGTGCTCGCGAAAGGCCCGATCGGCTTGCTGCTGCCCGGCAGCGTGATCGGTCTGCATGCCATTTGGCAGCGGCATTCCGGCGCGGCAGAAACGGTTGCGACCGCTGGCGACGCGGGATTCCTAGCCCGCTGCGGACGTGGGATCGCATTTGCGGTGCGTCTAGTCGGCGAAGCAATCGCGACGGCTTGGCGGATGCACCCCATCCTGGCTTTGGCGGCGGTGATGTTGGTTGCTGGGCCGTGGTACGTTGCGGTCGGGCAGCAGACCGATGGCGTTTGGTTGCGGGAATTTTTCTTTGAACATAACCTCAGTCGCGCCCTGAGCCCGATGGAAGGGCACTCCGGGCCGCCGATCCTGTTCTACTTGGGGACCCTTTTGGTCGGAACGTTTCCGTGGTCGATGTTTGCGATCCCGATCGGAATCGCCGCCCGCGAAGCCTATCGCACACGCTCCGATTTGCGACCGGCTATCGTCTTGGCGATGGCGTGGATCGCTGTTTATGTCGGATTCTTTTCGATCGCGGCGACGAAATTACCCAGCTACATCACGCCCTGCTATCCCGGAGTGGCGTTGTGTATTGGATGGTTCCTGTACAGCGTGGCACATTCGCAGTTCGATTGGCCGCGTTGGCTCAAAGCGGGCTACCTGTGCGGGATTGTTGTCGGGATCGCGATCGCGATCGGCCTAGCCGGACCGGCAACGGAGATCATTCCCGACGCGTCGATCGTCGGGATCGCGGGAATTGTGTTGGCGGTCGCCAGCTGTCTCGGAGGTGCGTTATCGGTTGAAAAGCATACGGACTTGGGGATTCGGTCGTACGTCGTCGGAGGCGTGTTGGCGACCGCACTGCTGTTCACGCTCGGTCCGCGACTGGCGGACAAACATCGCAGCGAACTGAATTTGCTAACGCAGCAATTGGCCGAACGTGGTCGCGGCGAGATCATGGTGGCCGGGGCGTTGGAACCCAGTTGGATCTTTTATGCCGACGGACCGCTGCCCGAGGTGGCGATTGATCTGGGCGGCCGTTGGATGACCCGCGTCTCGGATCATTTGCAGCAGACCGACCAACGTGTCGCATTGGTTCGCGGAGACCAAGTCGCCCGTTTGACCAGCCATTTGAATCATCGCTTTGGATCCGAATCGATGGAGATCATCTCGCGGACCCGAGGCTTTCTGAACAACGACGATTGGGTGGCGATCCGCTTGGGCACAACCCCGGCTCGGATCACTGCCGCTGAAAACAACCCAACAAAAACCAACTATTAAGAAAACGGAGGTCATCATGGTCGCTCGTTCATTCTCGCTGCAGCTCGCGCTAGCCACCTTGGTCGGTGTGGCCTGTTTGCCGATGTCCCTGTCGGCTCAGCCACCCAAGATTGAAGCCAACAGCCCGTCGGTCTTCAGCAAATTGAATCCCTTGAATTGGTCGGCTCCCAAAATGCCAACCGTCAACTTCCCCACCGTTTCTCAGAAAAAGCCGGCCGCGAAATCGAAGGATCCAGGCTTTTGGAGCAGCGTCGGGACGAGCACCAAGTCGGCCTGGAACAAGACGACCGATTTCCTGAATCCTTTTGATGACAAGCCAAAGAAGAAAAAGAAGTCGGAGAGTTTTTTCAGCAAACTGACCAAGCCGGCTCCGGACCCCGAACCGATCAGCACGGTGGGCGATTTCCTGCAGCAAAAGCATCCCTACTAACGAACGGTCGCGGCGAGGCGTCGCTTGACTGGGCGATGTAGTGAGGGTTCGACCGAACTCATTCGCGATGATTGCAATGTTACGATCACGCGTCGCTTGGCTGAGCGATATACAGAGGGTTCGACGGCTTCGACTGGCCGCTTCTTTTTTGGTGCTCGGTGGGGGAAAGACTCCCTCGATGGAGTCCGGGGGCCACGCCTTTTCTTGGCCGTCGCAGGCGTTACGATGAACTGCAACGATGCAGGTGGGCTGCGTCGTCTGAGATTGATCCGACTGCCTCACGGGTTCATGGATGGCGCGAAACGAACAACTGATCCGACAGCATAAGATCTTGCAACTGTTGGAGGATGCCCGCTATGGGCGGACGCTCGACGAGATCCGCGACGATCTGGTCACCGATCTGGGGTTGTCCAAGCTGCACGAACGGACGGTCCGCCGCGATATCGAGGCGTTGCAATCGGCCGGCTACGATCTGGATGTGGAGACGAATCAGCGCGGCAAGGTTTGGAAGCTGGGCCGCGTAGAGCGAGGGATCCATAAGATCAGTGCCACGGCGACCGAGTTGATTGCGCTGTCGATCGGCCGGGATCTGCTGAACCCCCTGGCGGGAACGCAGTATTGGCAGGGGGTCGAATCGTTCTGGAACAAGCTGGAAGAGGAGGTTCCCAACGGCGTCTACGACCACTATTCCAAGTTCCGTGAGACCCTTTGCGTTTACGGCGTGCCGACCAAGACGTACGAAAAGCATGCGGGGATTCTCCGTACGATCAATCGGGCGATCGTGGAGCATCGGATCGTGGAGATCGATTACCAGTCGCCGGGGCGAGCGGCAACGACGCGGCGGATCGAACCCTACGGTCTGGCGATCTATCAATCCAGCATCTACGTGATCGCGGCGGCGGAGGAGGTCGAGGATCCGAAAGAGCGGATGCGGCACTGGAAACTGGACCGTTTTACGAAAGCGACGGCGTTGGACGAGTGGTTCAAGCCGGATCCCGATCTCGACATCCAGACGCACCTGAGTAAGAGTTTTGGGATTTTCTCGGGCGACGCCACCGAGAGTGTTCAAATTCGCTTGTCCTCCTTTGGAGCTGCCTGGGTTCGCGAAGATCCTTGGCATACCGAGCAACAGTTGGAAACTCAAGACGATGGCAGCGCGGTCCTCACCGTCGCTTCCGCTCACCCCCGCGAATTGATGCCGAAATTGCTGTCACTTGGGGCGGAAGCGGAGGTCATCGGGCCGGAATCGTTCCGCACCGCCGTCGCCGAAGTGATCGCTCGGTTGGCCAAAACGTACGGCGTATAACGACGTTCCAATGGAAGGGCTCGCCAGCGATTGAGCCGTTGGCGTTGCGGCATGATCCGCCGCGATGCGTTCTCCGCGGTCTTGGAATCGCCCACGACGAAACCGTATCTCTTGGGGGGGACGGAGGAAGCGCAGATTCGCTATCGCGAGGCGGTCCAGCGGACGCATCCGTCGTCGGTCGCAGTCATGCGCTGGCTCGCCCGTAAACGCGCCGTTCTCGCGTAGTGGTAGGTCGACGCCGTCCCTCGTTTCGCCGAATCGTCAGGGGCGGCGTACCAGTTGATCCGCACCCGTGTGTAAAGGTTATTGTCGCTGGCGGGATCAAAGCCCTCGATCTCGTCCAACGCATCGATCGTCTCGGCGAGATCCTTCTCTGCGATCGACCAAACTTCTCCCGCAATCCAATCCTCCCCCGCGATCATCGCCGGGTAGGGCCCAAGGTTGTAGAGGCAGCCCCTGACAAAGGCTTCCTCGACCTTCAGCGGTCCCTTGGGCCACATTCGCTCACGGCACTCCCCCCGCTTCAGCGTCCCATACACAAAAATCATCGCAGCTTCATCCATCGCTTCGCTCGCCATAACCCAGTCGTTCTCCCAACCCTCGCCACTAAAACATCGCGCCAGCGCGATCCAAGCGGCGCTGCCACGAAACGCTTTCACGGCCGAGATGGCCGCATCGTGCTTGTTATACACACAGGCCGGTTCGTTTGCTGCGAGCAGTCGTGTCGGGGCAACGGCGTTTCGCCGCCTAAATCCGGGCGACGCTGGTTTTATGATCGAACTCAGGGGGGGAACGGTCTTGCATTTTCGGTTGCACGTGAAGTGAGGGGTGGTAATCCTGTTCTGATTCATCTGGGGGCAGGGGGGCCCGCCTCGAGTGGGCGTGATCAGACGTTTCCGATCAGTCGTGCCCCTACGCTGAGTGTCGAACAGAAATTCGAATTCATTAAAGGACTCGGCCCAACCCGAGATTTCCTGTACCCCGTCTGAGGCCGGAGGCCGACACAGGAACTGCCGGAGGCGTAAGCCTCCGGTCTCCGACAGGCTCCACCCCAGTAGGCTGAAGGCCGACATATGCAAGCGTTGGATCTTTCGGCCAGAGAACCAGGTTCATTAAATGCGGTGCCTACCATCCAGAGGGTTCCGGACCCTATTTTGGTTGTGTGAAATGACGCACCGGTAGCCTTCATTGACGATACGCTATACCGCCACGGAGCTGATGCATTTGGGGGGGCGGTCAGGCCTGCCGTTTGCGAGGAAAGGATGTAATGACAAGGAAGTGGTTTGGGGCGTGTGATGCTGAAAATAACAACGGCAGCGAAATTGCCCAAACGCATTTGCAGTGGAACGCTTTTCGGATTAACGAAATGTTGAGGCAGCCGGACAGGCATCATGTTTGGTGGGGTGAGGGGGCTTGAGCGATTCGTTCGGGGCGTAAGGAGGATGGGGGGGCGGTTTAATGAATCGATGAATACTGCGCGATTTATTTGTGGTTTCCGCGATATCAAAATACCATTGGAGCCGGAACGCCGCTGCCTTCGTCCTCGGGACGACGGGGCGGTGTAGGTGTTGAGATGCTGCAGCGCAGAAGGCACCGCAGTGTCGAGCCAACGGCACGATCCTGCCCCGTGACCATGAAGTTTTAGCAACGAAGTTTGAAGCTTTTGCGAGTCTAGTTTTGGGCACCCGGATCAGCCGTAAACGGCTTTTTCAACCTACCTAACCAATCCGCGTTTCGTTGAGACGCGACTTGTTTGCACGGTTGTGCAGGCTACGCCGAGCGAACGCTTGGGCAATGATTCGATTGCCATGATTTCGATGGACGGGGGGCATTGCTCAATCAAGGATTAAGCAATTAAATCATCGGAAGGACCTTCGGCAGCGTACGGATGGGCTGCGAAGTCGACCAAGAAACAACAATCGGGATCGCCCACGCGAACGTGCGTGGCGATTACCGGTTACTGAAACAAAAGTTTGCACGGATGCATCGACACGACCAACAACACTGTATCGCGATCGTAAGTGCCTGTCACCCAAAGGAACGAAGTGCGCGCCGAAGACGATGTTTCTGTTAAAGTAGAGTTGAAGTATTGATTTTGTTGCTAGGTGGATCGGGGTATGTTGGCAGAGCGTTTGCCGAACTGCTAAGGCACCAGGGGGTCGATTTCCGATCGGTATCGCGGTCCGATTGCGACTACACGCAGCGTGACGCGCTGATCGGTCTGATTTGCGAAAGCAATGCGAGCTTCCTGATCAATGCAGCCGGTTACACCGGCAAGCCAAATGTCGACGCTTGCGAATTGCAGAAGTCGCAGTGTCTTGCCGGCAACGCAGTCTTACCCGGGACGATTCGCGAAGCCTGTGCGATGGCTGGCGATTTGCCTTGGGGGCATGTGTCAAGCGGCTGCATCTACACCGGTGCACGCTTCGATGGCGGTGGATTCAGCGAAGAAGACAGACCGAATTTTTCGTTCCGAACCAACAACTGCAGCTTTTATTCCGGCAGCAAAGCGTTGGGAGAGGAGTGTCTTGTGGGAGCCGAAAACGTTTACGTTTGGCGACTTCGCATCCCATTTGATCACCGCGATTCTCCTCGCAATTATTTGTCCAAGTTGATGCGATACCATCGCTTGTTGGAAGCGACGAATTCGATTTCCCATCTCGGCGATTTTGTTCGCGCCTCGCTTGAGTGTTGGCTGCGACGCGTCCCGACTGGGATATACAACGTTACCAATACCGGCAGCGTGACAACGCGGCAAGTTGTAGGGATGATCGAACAGGAATTGAAGTTGGGTAGGACGTTCGAATACTTCGATTCGGAAGACGAGTTCATGTCGCTGGCCGCCAAGACGCCTCGATCTAATTGCGTAATGGACAACCGAAAGCTGCGTGCGACGGGAATTCCAATCGCCGATGTCGACGATGCGATTCGAGTTTCGTTGCGGAATTGGACCCTCCAGGGGGCCGCATTGTGAAAGGGATCATACTAGCGGGGGGCAGTGGCTCGCGACTGCATCCGATCACCCTCGGCGTCAGCAAACAACTGATCCCCATCTACGACAAGCCGATGATCTACTATCCGCTGTCGACCTTAATGTTGGCTGGAATTCGCGAAGTTCTCGTAATCTCCACACCGCACGACCTTCCGGCTTTTGAACGTTTGTTAGGTGATGGATCGCAGTGGGGGATGTCGTTCTCCTATGCCCAGCAGCCCAAACCCGAGGGACTTGCTCAAGCGTTCATCATCGGCCGTGAATTTGTCGGCAAAGACCGTGTAGCGCTTGTTTTGGGCGACAATATTTTTTATGGCCAAGGTTTTCGCAAAACGCTAGCCAGCGCCGCTTCGAACCAAACGGGAGCGACGATCTTTGGCTATCGAGTGACCGACCCGCAGCGCTACGGCGTGGTCGAATTCGACTCCAACGGCAAAGCTATCTCTCTGGAAGAAAAGCCTAGCCAACCAAAGAGCAACTTCGCCATCCCCGGCCTCTACTTCTACGATAACCAAGTTCTCGATATTGCGGCCAACTTAAAGCCGTCACCGCGAGGCGAATTGGAAATCACCGACGTCAACCGAGCTTACCTCGAGTCGGGCACGCTGGCTGTCGAACAGTTCAGCCGCGGCTTTGCCTGGTTGGACACCGGAACGAAAGATAGCCTGTTGGACGCCTGCAATTTCGTCGCCGCGGTCGAAAAACGCCAAGGGCTCAAGATCGCCTGTCCCGAAGAGATCGCATACTCGCAAGGCTTCATCGATCGCGAACAACTTGTTGCGATCTCCCACCAGTTTAATAACGATTATGGCGCCTATTTGCAAAGGATCTCCCATTGAACGATCCGCGACCAGTGCTTCGTGAGCGCGTGATCACGCCACATGGTGGTTTCGATGCGTTTACCGACGCGATCGCAGCGATGATCAGCGACATACCACAAAGTCGGGCACTCGCTTGGCGAATGTTCCTGCGCGATACCCGGGCGATGTATCGGCAAAGTTTGTTGGGGTACTTTTGGATCCTACTGCCGCCGCTGGCGACAGCCGCGATTTGGATTTTCTTGAACAATGAACAACTCGTATCGATCGATACCGGCAACGCGCCGGTGCCAATATTTGTCTTGACCGGAACGGTATTATGGACGGCATTTAACATGTCGGTCGTCGGCATGCAGGCGATTATGGCGGAAGCGCGAAGCGTCCTGTCTAAAGTCAATTTTCCTCACGAAGCGTTGGTCCTATCCGGGATCGGCAAGGCGCTTTTAAATACGATGATTCCGGCGTTGGTTTTGATTCCCGCGCTGCCAGCCTACGGAATTGCGTTCTCGTGGAGCATGTTGTTGTTCCCGCTTGGTTTCCTAACACTTGTCGTATTTGGGTGTGCTTTGGGCCTGATTTTGGTTCCTTTGTCCGCGCTGTACATGGACATTGGCCGAGCTGTTCAATTGGGGTTGCGATTTGGTTTCTTTGCAACGCCCGTGATCTATGCGCTTCCAGCCTCGGGAAGTACGCACAATCTGTTGTTGTTGAACCCTATCACCGCGCCGTTGGTCTCCAGTCGCTATTGGTTGATTGGCAGCGAGTCGTCCTTTGGGTTGTTGACCGGGATCACGCTGCTTCTGAGTTTCTTATCGTTGGTTGCTGCGACCGTTGTGTTTAAGGTCACCATGCCTCATATCATTGAGCGAATGAACGCTTAATCGCGAACTGCAATTCGTTATGTCCAAAGACAGTGAAGTATTAATCCGCGCCGAGCACGTTTCCAAAAAGTTCTGTCGGTCGCTGCGCCGTTCGCTCTGGTACGGCGTCCAGGACATGGCGACGGCTTTAAATCCGTGGCACCAAGGTCCCGGTCGTGATGGTTCGACCCGAGAGTTACGGAACGATGAGTTCTGGGCGGTGCGCGATGTCTCCTTTGAGGTGAAGCGGGGGGAGTGTTTGGGGTTGATCGGACACAATGGCGCTGGGAAGAGCACGCTGTTGAAAATGTTGAACAGCCTGAATCGTCCCGACGAGGGGCGGATCACGATGCGAGGTCGTGTAGGCGCGTTGATCGAATTGGGGGCGGGCTTCAAGCCGATTCTGACGGGCCGCGAGAATATCTACAATCAGGCCGCTTTGCTTGGATTTTCGAAGCGGGAGACCGATGCCAAGCTCGATGCAATCATCGACTTCTCGGAACTAGAAGACTTTCTCGACATGCCGATGCAGAACTACAGTTCGGGCATGAAAGTCAAACTTGGTTTTGCGGTCTCCAGCCAAATGGAACCCGACGTTCTTCTGATCGATGAAGTTCTTGCCGTTGGCGATCTGGGGTTTCGTTTCAAGTGTCTGAATAAGATTGCTGATCTATTGAACAATTGTGCTGTGGTATTCGTTTCGCACTCGATGCCACAAGTAATGCGGGTTGCAACTGACATTATGGTGCTCGAAGGAGGAAGGATCGGATATCACGGTAGCGATGTTTCCAAAGGACTCCATACCTATTTTAACTTGTTTGACGAAGGTGGTTTGAAGGTTACCGGTTCGGGGGAAGTAACGGTTACGAGCGTGCGCGCGGCCTCGGGAACCGAATCATGTTATTCAACCGGAGCGATCAATGCAGAACATGGTTGTCGCCTTCGATTTGAGATCGAAATGCGAGCCGAGCCCCATATCAAAGATGCCGTAATCCAGGTTTTGTTGTGGAACCATGAAATGTTGCCGGTCCTGGATATCGTTGATCGCGGTTGCCATGGATTTAAGTTTTCTCCTGGAGATGGCCGCACCGAAGTCGCGGTCGAAATCGACAACTTGCCATTGAATGCGGGGCGTTATCAAGCAAGTATTATCGTGACGCATCCCGGTCTCGAGCGCGTTTATTGCCAGATGGATCATGCCGTGAGCGTAACCGTCAGCACGGGGAGTCCTGCATCAGGGGCCGGTTGTGTGTCGCTGGGCCATTGGCGGCACGTGCATTCAAATCTATCTTTAGCGACACGCGAAACGCTAACGCGCCGAGAAGCCGATGGCCAAAAGATATCGCAGGACGATCTTTGCATTTTCGACGAAATTTGTCCTGGTGATGTCGCCATCGATTGTGGCGCTAACGTTGGAATCGTCACCGAATTGATGGCCCAACGCGGCGCACAGGTGCATTCCTTTGAGCCTGACCCTGCGGCGTTCGAGGTGCTTCGTCAAAAATTTGCGGGCTGTGAAAATGTTCATCTTCACAATCAAGCGGTTTCGAATCGAAGCGGAACGATGAGGCTGTATTATCGGGAAGAACATGCCATCGATCCCGTGAAATTTTCAGTTGGATCGACGCTGCACAGCGGGAAATCGGATGTGAATCTGGCAACCTACGCCGACGTTGAGGTTGTCTCGCTTTCGGATTTCTTACAACAGTTCGACCGGATTCGCATCCTTAAGCTGGACATCGAAGGCGCCGAGTGCGATGTGTTGGATGATTTGATCGAGAAGGGGGGCTTTGGCAAGATCGACCTCACACTTGTCGAGACGCATGAAGAATGGATTCCCGAAACGATTCCTAGACTGGAAACCATCAAGCGTAAATTGGTCAATCGCGATATCAACAACGTTTACCTAAATTGGATCTGACCCGTTGCGATCCACTCTAAGCGTACTTCAAGCTCAATGGCGTTCTGAAAGCCGGGCGCCGGCGGAACACTAAGCTATGTGTGGAATCGCAGGAATAATCGACTACTCGACGAAGGTTGATCTGGCGCCGACAATCGATTCGATGGTTCGCCGGATCGAACATCGGGGGCCTGATGGGCGGGGAACACTGGTGCGGCGGCGCGTTGCGTTGGGACATGCGCGGTTGTCGATTATCGACTTCGAAGGTGGCGCTCAGCCCATGACGTCGGTCGACGACCGCGTGCATCTAACGTTCAACGGTGAGATCTACAATTACCGCGATTTGCGTGTTCAATTGCAACGCTTTGGCCACGATTTTAAATCGCAATCCGATACCGAAGTGGTCCTCGCTGCGTATCGACAATGGGGAAAGCGGTGCGTCGAACGCTTCGAGGGAATGTTTGCGTTTGCGATCGCGGACTTCGACAAGAATGAGATGTTTTTGGCGCGCGATCCGTTTGGGATCAAGCCCCTGCTGTACCGCGTTGCAAACAACTCGTTTGCTTTTGCTTCGGAGTTCCAGGCTTTTTGGGGAATGGACGATTGGGCAGGCGAAATCGATCTCTTCTCGATCGATCTGTATTTGAGATACCAATACATTCCGGCGCCTCGTACGGCTTTTCGCGGCGTCTTTAAGCTGCCCGCCGGTCACCGGATGACGGTGCGAATCGGGGAACCCCATCAAAAGATCGAACGCTATTGGGAGCCCGACTTTAAGCAGAAAAAAAAGCGGTCGCCGGAGCAAATCGTCGACCAGCTCGACGACGCGCTACGCGATTCGGTTCGTCGTCATTTAGTCTCGGATGTGCCATTTGGCGCCCTGCTTTCCGGTGGAATCGACTCTTCGCTGGTCGTTGGGTATATGTCCGAACTGCTCGATTCACCCGTGAAGACATTTTCGATTGGGTTCGAAGATGAAAGTGTCGACGAACTGAAATACGCCCGGATCGTTGCGCAGGCCTACGGGACCGACCATCACGAGGAAATCGTACGGCTGAATGCGTTAGAGATGCTGCCTGAAATCGTTCGCCACTATGGCGAACCTTTCGGTGATCAATCCGCAATTCCTACATGGCACGCCTGTAAGTTAGCAAGATCCGAGGTGCCAATGGTTCTGTCAGGTGATGGAGGTGACGAATTACTCGCAGGCTATCGAACATACGGAAGATGGCTCAATCGGAGCCATCACAACGAACGAACGCCTGAAAAATTTTGGAAACGATTGGCGCGTTCGGTATTAAGACGGCCAAGTCCGTGCGACGGTGCCTTACGTGAAAACAATATGGCGCATTGGATGAGTTTTGTTGGTAGGTACAATGATCAATCGCGTGAATTGTTGTGGAAACCGGAACTTCGGTTTCTGGCCGATCAATCTTGCCAACAATTTCGTGATGCATTTGCTGCGGGGAACTGCTTGGCGCACTTGAACGTAGCACAAAGGGTTGATTTAGAAACCTTCCTGCCCGAGGACATTCTCTTCAAAGTCGATATCGCGAGCATGCGTTGCGGAATTGAAGTTAGACCACCGATGTTGGATCGTGAATTTTTCAGCTTCGTGTCTACCATTCCCTCCGAGGGTCTTTATGAATTCGGCAAGGATAACAAGTATGCTGGCAAGAAGCCTTTACGAACCCTGGCTGCGCGAAAGTTGGGAAAAGCGTTTGCTGATCGTCCCAAGCAAGGTTTTTTGCTGCCACTGGAATCTTGGCTGCGGAAAAACCCCAAATCCTCGCAAGAGATCCGCAACCGGTTAGTCGCTACAGATTCTCATATCGCCAACTGGTTTAGTGTTGATGCAATCCATTCAGTCATTGATCAAGGGCATGTTGTCCGAGTTTGGCAACTTCTTGTTTTGGATGAGTGGCTCGGACAGGTTAGAGTTCATTCGAAAAATTCTCGCATTTCATCTGAAACTGTGCCGAGTTCAACTTGAGACAGATTGTGTATTACGAGGCAGAATCGTTGACTATTGGTGAAGTAAAGCAATTCCATGAACATTGACACCCATGATCGTAACCTGAAAGTATTTGGCATCGGCATGAGCAAGACGGGGACATCGACCCTTCACGCTTGTTACCGCATACTTGGATTATTGCCTTCTGTTGGATATCGCAGCGATCTAAAACAATTAGTGCGGGCGGGACGCAAGGAAAAATCAGTTAACGGAAAGTTTGACTACGATATGGAACGTCCGTTGTTAAGTACAGACGCAACAAAAGAAATCTTAAGTGTTGCCCGCCAGTATGTCAGTTTCCAGGACTCGCCCTGGTATTTGTTGTATCGTGATTTGGACAGTGCCTTCCCCGGCAGTAAGTTTATCCTTACCGTCAGAAAGGATGCGGGGACTCAGGCGCTTAGCGACTGGCATCACAATCGAAAACTGGGGTCGTGTGATGGTGAACCAGACGCCGCATTCTTACGCGAACAAATAGCGTTTTACAACGATCACAACCGCGGAGTGCAAGAGTACTTTCGAGGGCGTGAACACGATCTACTGTGCGTATGCTGGGAAAATGGCGACGGCTGGAAGGAGTTGTGTGATTTTCTAAAGCTACCCCATCCCGATGTCGCATTCCCTCATGAGAGAAAAGGGGAGTATACGGGAAATGAATGTGGTTAGTGTGGCTCAATGAGTGTTCACATGTGGCAAAAGAGCTTAGGCAGGAATCGGGCTAGTGAATGATAGGTCCACATTACGTGGAGTTGAGTCCGGTCGATTTCTATTTGTACTTGGACAATACGCGAAGCTTGGCGGGGCGGAACGTCAGGCGATCATCCTGGCGGATCAACTCAAACGACGGGTGGGGTGCCATGTTGAATTTTTGGCGTGGGGAGGTGAAGGCCGGGTTGCCAGCGAAATCAGAGAGCTGGGGGTCGAACCTCGCATCTTTCCGCTCAACTGGAACCGCGGAAGGATTTCGCAGCTCATCACCCTACGTCTGCTGCAGCGGTACCTGCGCAATGAATTGCGCCCTGATTACATTCTGCCGTATATCGGCTTTAACTGCAAAATCATCGGGATGGTGTGGCGGCAGAGCAGGGCGCGTTTCACGTGGTGGAACCAGCGCGACGAAGGGCGAGACATTTACGGCAGCAAGCTCGAACATAAAATAATTCACTCGGTCCCAAGCGTCGTATCGAACTCATATGAAGGGCGTGACTTTTTAGTCAGCAAATTTGGGATCACTGAAAATAGGATCCATGTGCTCAACAACGGAATCGTGTTGCCTCAACGATTCGATTCCTCACATTGGCGGGAAACACTAGGCATTCATTCAGATCAGTTATTGATCACGATGCTCGCAAACCTGACGCAATTCAAGGATCACACGACGCTGTTAAAGGCGTTTGCCCAACTCCGCAAGACGGACATCGGCAAAGGTTGTCATCTAGCTCTTGCAGGTCGATTGGCAGAATCGACCGATCTGTTGAAAGTACTTGCGTTCGATCTTGGTTTATGTGGATCGGTACATTTCCTTGGCCCGGTTGCCAAGCCTGCTAGTTTGTGGAGTGCGACGGATTTTGCCGTGCACAGTTCCGAAACAGAGGGCTGTCCAAACGCAGCGCTCGAAGCGATGGCGCACGGTCTGGCGGTATGCGGCACCAATATCTCTGGCATGCGTCAGGCGGTTGGGGACACGGAGGCCGTCGATGTATTAGCGAGTCCTCGTGACGGGGAAGGTTTGTTTCGCATTATGCATCGTTTGGCGAGTTCGTCTAGCGAACGGTTGCAGCGTGGAGAAAGAAATCGGCGTCGAATTGTACAGCACTTTAGCCCCGAGGGACTTACGGAGCGTGTTTTGCAACTGATTGATGAGCATCAGGTTTTTTAATGGGACTGAAGTCGAAATATCGCCAGTGGCGAGTCGCCCACGCGGATAATGCTCGCGCAAAAGGTATGCAGGGCCAACAATCGGTCGCCCTTGGGTTCGCTTGGCGTGCGGCAAACATCGGTGGTGTGCGCCGTCATTTGGAATGCATTGAAAAATACTCACAGCATGCGGTCGCGTTGTACCCAAGTACTCCTTCGCACGACTTCTTAAAAACGCGTGATGAAAGATCCCAGTACCATGCGGATTTGGGCGATCCGTTAATCGACCGGCACAGTCTATTTCACTCTCACGTCGATCCGGATTTTATTGCGATTGCTCAGCGCGCACAAAAAGCCGGCAAACCTTGGTTGCACACCTATCATCTGCTGTATTTCCCCGAGGATTGGGATAACAACCTAGCACCGTGGCAACAAAAAATTAACGATTGTCTTCTGACTCAAGCGAGTAAGGCTGACCTGTGTTTGTCCGTTGGTACATGGTTGGTCGACTGGCTGGAAGAAAACCACGGAATTGAAACGCAGTTTGTGCCTAACGGTGTCGATGTCGATGCGTGTGATCAGGCAGATGGGAATCGATTTCGAGAAGCGATAGGTCTCGATAATTTTGTTCTATTCGTCAACAGTATTGCGAAAGTCAAAAATCCGGCAGCGTTTGTGGAAGCGGCCCGAGCTCGTCCAGACCAGAAGTTCGTGATGATCGGTACGAATCTCACTGCAGAAGGCATTCGGGCTGAATTGAAGATCGATGTGCCACCCAATCTTATTGCACTCGGTCCGTTGTCTCATGCACAAACCCTTGATGCGATGTCGGCATGCAAAACGTTTGTGATGACAAGCCACCGCGAGGGGCTTCCGACGGTTCTATTGGAAGCGATGTCGATGGGCAAGGTTTGCGTCGCGCCCCGACTTCCGTGGAGTTCCGATGCGATTCGCTTGCCGGAGCATGGGTTTCTTTACGATCCTGAGGACCCGCAGGATCTTGTCAAGACGATCGATGCAGCGACTGAACTCGAAGTGATGCCAATGGCGAGGCAACATGTTGTTGATTCATTCAGTTGGCCAGTGGTTGCCAGACAACTCGATGACATCTATTCGGGGCAGTTAAGCTCTTCCGCACGCTGCTAAGTTTGTAAAGAGCCGTTGCTGATGTCGCCACGTTACCGCATTGCCGTTATCACACGCACCTACCCGCCGAAGGGAGGAGGCATCGCGGCAGCACATTTCAACTTGGCCAGATGCCTGCGGAAACGACACGACGTTGGCATCTTTGCGTTCGACGATAATGACGCGGCGGTTGAACCCAACGTGACCCGTGCAAAGACCGCGGCCCCGTTGGCTTGGATGCTACAGGCGGCGGCAACCGCGTGGGTCAGACGATACGCCAGAGCGGAATCGGCAACAAATTGTCAACGTATCTTTCGGATCATTCCTGCGGTGCGGCGTTTGAACCGTGCACTTCGATCATTCCGTCCCGATTTTGTCCTGTGCCCCGATAATTTTGTTCCCGCACTCGCGCTAAAGCTTCCTATCGGCAGCAAGTTGATTTGGGTCGCACACCACAATTTTCGTCGATTTGAAGGCAATCCAATCGCCACGCAGTACTCGTGGATCGACCTGCAACTTGCGCATCGATTGGAGCTGCGAGCGTTTCAAAAGGCGGATGCCGTTGTGGCTGTTTCTCAGTATATTGCCGACGTGACATCCCAAACGTTGAAACCGAACTGTGATATTCGAGTGATTCGAAATTTTGTCGACACGGAATTTTTGGATCAAATGGGGGCGTGTTCACTGAAATCGCGACTTGGTATGTCACCGCACACGACGCTGGTCTACATTCCGTCGGGCGGCGTGGCGATCAAGGGCGAACGGTACACCTGCGAAATCATTCGGCGCCTTTCCACGATCGGTGACATCGCGTTTTTTGTCTCGGGAGCGATTTCGCCAACGCTTCGATTCGAATTAGACCAATTGCCAAAACACGTTGTCGTACATTCCCCCGGCCCCCAATCCTACATGCACAATCTGGCGGACGTTGCGGCGTGTGATTTGGCTGTTTCCCCGACGCTTATAGAAAACTTCAGTAGTGCACTTGTCGAGGCACTTGCGTTGGGTGTGCCGGTTGTCACCTGGGACGTTGGGGGCAACCGCGAACTGGTTGAATCCGGCGTCAACGGCTTTATCGTCCCGTTTCTGGACATGGAGTCTTTGATTCAACGTGCGATGGAATTGGCGAATTCATCAGAGTTGCGTGCTAGCATGCAAAAACTGGCGAGGACTTCTGTCAAGAATCTCGTTCGTCCCGAACGGGTTCTGGAGGAGTACGACAATCTGTTTCAAAGCGTTCTTGCGGCGTCATGAAGCGCCCCCAAGATTCACGGTATCTGTGATCACTCCGGTCTACAATGCAGCCGCGATGGTGCGGCGCGCGCGTTCTAGATTAGACGAGTCGAATTTATAAATATGAGTGGCGTTGGTAGATGTTGAATCGACTTAAGTTCATGTCGAGACATCCTCTGCATTCTATGCAGAGGCTCTGCGAGTACGCGAGTGTACTAAAACGTAGTGACAGACGTCTTCCGGATGCGAGCGATCGAGTTGCATTGGTCCTTCCGTCAACTCGTTCCAATCGGTCGTATTTTGCACTGGCCTGGACGCTCGGAAATGCAGGTTTCGTCGTGTGTATTCCACGGTCTTCGAGTACGTTGCTGGGCTTTGGGCAGTATGATCGGTACATCGTTGATTTGCCATTTGTACGAGTCGTTTCACCATCGAGGCTCCGTTCGTGTGAACTTGTGTTTTGCGAGGACGTGAAGCAAGCGGTTAGTGTTACGTGCGACAAAGTATTTGAAGTGGGTTTCGATTATTACTCAACCGTTCCGGACGAAGGGGGGGTGTTCTTGCCTTTTGGCGCCCATCCAGCAGCTCGAATTAGAAACCTAGAACCAAAAGATTTCGATGCGTCAGCACGACGGACCATCGGGATCTTTTGCGCTGGGAATTTGAGTGGGGCAAGTTACAACAACCCAAGTCTCATCGCGACATTTAACACTCCATCACGGACCCAAATTATAAATTGGACGGCGGAAATGTTCTCGCCGAGAATCGTCGCCACGACGTCTGACTTTAAGACTGGACTAAAAGATCACCTCAATCATATTGTTTTGTTGGATCAGGCGACAGATGGTCTTTCGCTTGGCGAATATTTTTCAGCGCTTCGGGACGCTGAATTTGTCCTTTGTCCACCCGGTGTGAATCATCCGCATTGCCACAACATATTTGAGGGTATGGCCTGCGGTTGTATACCGATCCTTGGCTACGACAATTGGATGCGCCCACGGCTTCAAAATGGCATTAATTGCATTACTTTTTCTGATAAACCCAGCTTTGCAGACGCAATTCTGAGGGCCTTGCGTTCAACCGCCGGTGAGCGAGCACGGCTTCGCGATGGCGTTATCAGGTACTACGATTCTTTTGTGCGTCCCAATGTCGTCGTAGAGCAGATGGTCGCGAAAGCGAAACGGGTTCGTGTGTTGAATGAGCGGCACAGTGTTCGATACTTGGGCGGATAGGTAAGGCAAGTCGAAGTGTTTCAAATTTCTGTGATTACTCCGGTCTACAATGCGGCCGGGATGGTGCGACGCGCGGTCGAGTCTGCAATTCGGATCGACGAAGTGGGCGAAGTCATCCTGATCGAAGATGGATCGCCCGACGGGGCGATCCATGTCTGCCGCCAGTTGGAGAGTGAGTTTGAAAAAGTCAGGATGTTGCAACATCCCGGGGGGGAGAACCGCGGCGCAGGAGCCAGTCGCAACCTGGGTATCCGACACGCCCAGTTTCCGTTCATCGCATTTCTCGATGCAGACGATTGGTATCTGGACAACCGCTTCGACGCGGACAAACGGATCTTGTCCCAAGACCCAACGATCGATGGCGTCTACAACGCGCTAGGAAATCACTACGAGAACGAGTCGCTGCGGCAGATGTGGCTTGATCAAGGCCGTCCCGAAGTGTTGACACTGACCGGGGGCGTGCCAACGCCCGAGGAATTACCGCTGGTCTTATTGTACGCGCATCCGACAATCAAAGGTGACTTCAGCACCGATACCATCACGGTCCGCCGCGAGTTCTTCGATCGGGTGGGTCTGTTTCATACCGAGCTTCGGTTGCAACAGGACACGCATATGTGGAAGCGGATGAGCGCTTTTGGGCGGTTGGCGGCTGGCAACCTGGCAACGCCCGTTGTCGTCCGGCGAGTCCATGCCAACAATCGCATGACCCAGGTGGAAGAACATCACAAGTACATGGAATTGTGGTGGCGAGACCTTGGGCAGTGCTTCCGAAAGGGAGCGGTCCGTTCGGACATCATGCAGGCCTACCGCCGCGGGTACGCAAAGTTTCGCGCCCGCCGTGGTGAGCGATGGAAGGCAGTCAAGGCCATCGGCATCTGGTTGCTGCATGAACCAAGTCAGCTGCGAAAGCGTTATGGGTTCTTCGATCAAACGCTGCGCGAGGCCTTTGGGGCAAGCCGAACCGTCGACCGCGTGCTCTCGGTAAAAAATCGGTTCATTGGAACGCAATAAATAAACCGCGGTGTGTATTCCGCGCCGGGTATATGAATTTCCGTGATCGCGTGGATCGATGCCGCACGGTGTCTGAAATTATGTTTCAATTCCGCCACTCGTTGCATTCACGGTCTGTGTTAGGGCGTCCAACTCTCTTCGCAAGACGGTTGGATGCGGCGATAAATTCCACTATAGAAGTGTTGTGAAATAGTTCGGTAAATAATCAAACGATGCGCATTCTTGTTGCAAATATTCCGCTGCCGACGAATCGGTTTCTTATCGATCTGAATCAATCGATTGGTCGCCGTCACGAGGTAATACATGATCATGAATCTTTCTGGAATCAAGAGGGCGATTTTGATCTGGTGCACCTTCATTTCCCCGAATATATGACGTTCGAGATTCAAGACGCTTATCGCGGCGCATTGACGGATGATCTGCTGGCAGAAACGGAAAAGCGACTTCTTTTTTGGGCACACACGGCCAAAATCGTGGTCACAAGACACGTTTTGTTACCACATAGCGCGAGCAGCCAATCTCTGTGGGAATCAATGTATGAACTCGTTTATCGCTACGCCGACGCCGTTGTTCATTTTGCGCCGCCGAGTATCGAAGAGTTTAAGAGTCGTTATTCGAACGTCGACTTTCATCATGGAGCGCCGCGACATTACATCGTACCGCATCAAAATTATGCATCGCTGCCGAATGACGTTTCTCGGGCGGAGGCCCGCAAGCGGCTCCGCATTCCGAAAGACGCCAACGTGATGTTGGCTTTTGGTGCGATTCGCAATGACGCGGAAAGAGAACTTGTGCTGGATACGTTTCACCGCATGCGCAGCCCCCACAAGGTGTTGCTCGTTTCCCGCTGGCGCGAGAAGTTGGCAGACGTTTCGTGGATTAGGCTCAGAGATTGGATCCGCGACTTAAAGCGTCTGTACTACCGAATCCATCCAGCGTACCGATTCAACTATGGTTTTGTGGAAGAGGATGACACACAGCTCTATCTGAACGCAGCCGACGTATTGTTCATTCCGCGTTTTCACGTGCTCAACTCAGGGAACGTCACCCTTGGAATGACGTTCGGTAAGGTAGTCGTCGGGCCCGATAGCTGGGATGTTGGGCATCTGCTCAGGGAAAGGGGGAATGTAGTTTTCGATCCCGATCATCCCGAAACAGCGGCCTCGGCAATGGAACATGCGATGAATTTGGCGGCGGAGGGCCGAGTTGGTTCGGCGAATCGGCAAATTGCCCTCGACGAATGGGATATTGAGCAATGCGGCGATCGATATTCGAACATTTTTGAAGAACTGGTTTCAGCGAGAACGCGAAGATGAAGAAGATACTTATCACTGGTGGCGCCGGGTTTGTCGGTCGTCGATTCGTCAAGCGGCATCTCGACCTAGGGAACGAAGTCCATTGTGTCGATCCCATCGCCGCCGATACGGGAGGCATTGACCCCGAGGGAGGCTGGCCCTTGTATGCGCCAAACGACTACGAAAGTTTCCACTTCTACAAACAAGATTGCCGGACATGGTTTCGGGAGCATCGAGACGACGATTTCGACTATGTCTTCCATCTCGCCGCCATGGTTGGTGGGCGAGCGATGATCGAAAACAATCCGTTGGCCGTGGCGGATGATCTGTCG